>JBGTJW010000025.1:0-8433 GCA_041744955.1 Stenomitos sp.
ATGGTGCTAAAAGCGGCGATGGTAGCGAGGGCGAGGGCGACGCTGACACCGAGCCAGTTAAAGAACCCGCCGGGGTCTGCCCATTGGTGGGTGTGATAGTGCGCTTGGGGTTGGCTTTGAGGGGTAGGGGCGGGTGGCTCAACCCTGGCTTCTACCTGCGGTTGTTGAACCGTCATGTAATAGTGATGGTTGATTTGCTGTAGGGTATGTGGCTGTTGACTCGCGGCTTGGTAGAGCGGTCCGGCTGGCTCAGGTTGAGAGGACTGCCGATAGTCAGGCTGTAAGACTTCTGGGTAGTGGGTTTCAACCGCGTGATAAGGAGTGACTGTTTGAGTGGGTTGCTGCCAGTTGGTGACGTGAGCTGATTCAGCTCGGACGATGGCAGAGTCAGCGCCGGGGCGATAGCTACCGACGGCTTTGAGGAATGCCATGGCTCTTTCTGTGCCGACTTTGCAGCACAGCTCTGACAAGCCTTGCGGGGTGTAGAAAACACGCTCGACATTATCGTTGCCCCGCAGCTTCACCCAGTCGTACTGAGGTTTTAGCTGCTTTCTCAAGGTCTGCTCTTGGCGATCTTTTAAGCCCAGAGCGTCGCGGGCAAAACCACGAAAGAGCAGCCAGCTCCAGTCTGGATCAGGGATGGCTTGACTGAGTACGGGGGTGAAGTTCATGGGCGTTCTCGTGAGGGTTGACAGCGGGGGGCAACGGGCTTGGAGTTAATAGAAGTGCCCATATTCCAGTGATGGCAATTAGGGTGAGCGCCAGGGCGATTAACCCGCTGCTTGCTTTCCCAGGGCTTTGAGCTGCTGCAACGATCGGGTGAGTTTGGAAGTCTCAGCGCTAGTAGCTGCATCCAGCTGTTGTGTCTGCAACTGGTACAGTCGGGATTCAAGTTGCAAAGATTGGGCTTTTGCGGCGATCTCGTCCTTTGCTTGGCGGGTTTGATTCAAGCGTTGCTGCCGCTTTTCGATGTCGCTTTGCATGGCAGTGGTTAGCCCTTCGGCGGCTTGCAAGAATTGGGCAGCGACGGCTAAGGGATCTTCAAAGCTCACCACTTCAGACGTGCGTAAGACTTCGAGGCTGTATGCCTGGGGCAGCTCTGGCAGTGCCAAAGATGTGCAGTGATTGCCGACTTCAACTGTGACCGATGGTTGCTCTGGCTCTGGCTCTGGCTGAGCGGGTGTCACATCAAATTCATGCAACAGCTGGTCGCACGCCTCCGGTGTTAGCCCATCTTTGGAGTCGATGTTCAACTCCTGGCAGCGACGGTAAACGCTGCTTTTGGGCAAGTTGTAATCTTTGCAAAATTTCGTCAGCGAAGTATTCATTACTCTAAAACCCTTGTTGGAACTGACTTGGAATGACTGGAACAGTTTGGAACGAGCTTGGAACGTGATTCTTTCGTTTCAGGCTGGTTCAACCCAGTTCTGACGCTGTTCCATTTCTGCTCCAGACACTAACATAAAATTATGCTTTTAAGCATAAGATCGCATAGAATGGTTTACAAATCTGAGCTGAGGCTAAACTGTATGTCATATTCAACTGAGGATGACGAGGTGGTTAAACGGATCACTGTGACGCTGGATGATGAAACTCATCAAGTCTTGCAACAGTGGGCAGATGACGAGGCTAGGACTGTTCCTAACTTGCTAGCTTGGCTTGCGCTCAAAGCGGCAAAGGAGCATCAACAGGAAGAACAAGCTACGAATGCAGCTAAGAAGTAAGGGCGATCGCCGTGAATCAAGCTACCAAAACCCGAATGACCTTCGAGGAATATCTAAGCCACGATAATGAGACAGATAAGCGCTATGAGTTTGAGGGTGGGGAATTAGTTGAGATGCCCCCGGAAAGCCCGTTAAACTCTCGAATTGCACGATTCTTATTTGCTACCTTGCTGAGTGCATTCTCTGAAGACTTAATTTGCCACAAAGATACTGAAATCGCTGTTTCAGGGACCCAGGTGCAAGCCAGATTGCCTGATCTGATGGTGCTATCGGAAGCATTAGCAGAAATTTTGAACAGCACCACTAGAGGCACTATCACGTTGGAAATGCCTCCACCCGATTTAATTGTTGAAGTCGTCTCCCCGGGTTCAATCAACGGAAATCGAGATTATCGCTTTAAGCGATCTGAGTACGCGGCAAGGGGGGTGCCAGAATATTGGGCGGTTGACCCAGACGAAAGTAAGATTACTGTCTTCACCTTAGTCAATGGGTTCTACGAGGAAGCTGTTTACACAGGCGAGATGATGATTCAGTCGCGGGTTGAAGTGCTTCGACTCACAGCTGAACAGGTTCTTAACCGCAAACGGTGAGAGGCGATCAACAAATTTCAGACAAACCTCAAACAGCAGCAGCGTTCTGTCAGATTAGCCAGATAAATTATGGGCAGCCAGCGGACACAGAAAAGGCGATCGCCTGACAATAGAACTCAGGAGTCTACCTGAAAATAGAGAACTCGTGTAATCCCAATTGGCCAATACCGTGAGTCAAAACTTAGTGCGGCTAGTGCGCCGATCTCAAAGGGGATCAAATATACTCTCTAAAGCCCAAGCGCTCTACAACGAGGCAATGGTGAGTTACCAAGTTTGTCCATTCCACCGCCGAGGAGGCGCCACCATGTTCTAGCCCCATCCTAGAAATCAAAAACCCCACCTGTTGGAGCAGGAAGGGTTCAGATTTCGAGATTCATTTTGAGATTTCTTCCGGGGATTAACCAAGCTTTGAACGGCGATTGTTATTCCCGGCGGAGTGCTATGGCAATTTTACTCATAAATTGCCATCTGGTGCAACACGCCTAAAAAAATTGTGCGTCTGACCTAGCACTCCGGTTCCTTCCACCTTCATTAGGAAACCGAGTGCTATGCCCCCGACCACCTCTCGCAACCCATCTCCTTCAACGCCTCACTACATCCCAGAATGGGATGACGCGTTTCTCGCCCTTTTTTCCCACAGGTATGACTACATCTGGGCGGAGCATCCCGCGCCCGGTCAGAAAGTCAGTTGGAAAACGGAGAGCCGTCATCCCCTCTCAGATCGCTTGATTCAGCAAGGGGCATACCTTTACGGGGTTCGCTTCGGCGCTCAAACAACCTATTGCGTGATTGATATTGATGCGGGCAGCCTCTACCACCCCAAGCGAGATCGCTTTGCGATTGCGCGGATCATGGCAGCGCTGGAACCGCTGGGCTTAGTCAGTGCCTTGATCTGCACCAGCTCCTACAGCGGTGGGTTGCACCTTTATTTGCCTTTTCAAGCACCCCAAAAAACCTGGGAATTAGCCTTAGCGCTAGAGACGCGGCTCGGTAGTGCGGGTTTCAAGCCTGCTTTGGGACAACTTGAGGTCTTTCCGAATGTGCGGCAGTACGTGACGGAGGGTCAGCCTAATCTTTACACGGCTCACCGCTTGCCGTTGCAGGCAGGGTCCTATCTTTTAACCTCAGATTTGCAGCAAACGCTGAGTACCCAGGAGTCGTTTATTCAACAGTGGCACTTTGCCCAGCGGCGCAACAGCATCAACGCTAAGTCACTTAAGCAAGTGCTGAAGTTGGCGCGGAAGCGGCATTATGGGCTGACGGGCAAAGCGGACAAGTTCTTGAATGACCTCAACGCTGAGATTGAACTCGGCTGGAGTCGGCACGGGCAAACGAACCGGCTCTTAGGTCGGATCGCGATGCGGGCTTACATTTTTGGGCACGTGCTCAAGGGCGGTCAGCCGTTAGCGGGGAAGGCACTAGCTGATGAAATTGTTTGCACTGCGCTTGCCTTGCCGGGTTATGCCGATTGGTGTCGCCATCAGCATGAGATTGAGCAGCGGGCGGAGGAGTGGGCAAGATCTGTTCAATCTTCAGCCCGCTATTTCCCCTTTGGAGCGGGAAAGACCACGACTACGGAGCGGTCCAAACCGGATGGGCGAGTTATCTGCAATCAACAGCGGCGGCAATCTACTCGAGACCGGATTTGTCAGGCGATCGCGGATTTACTCAATCAAGCGGCGCTGCCCAGCCAGGCCACGGCGCGCTTCAAAATTTTGACCACCTATCGGATTGGCGGTGGCTCCCTTTACGAGCACAAGGATTTATGGCACCCCACGTTTCTGAATGAAGACACGTTCACTGAACCCTTGACAGAACCTGTGGAAACCCCCCTAGAACCCCCCAATGCTGATCAGGTGGGGACGGTTGCCGAAAACAGCCCGTCCTACCCCACAAGCTTATTAGACGGTAATGCCAGTAATCAGGCTCTAGGTCAGGGTTTAACGGAACCAGAGCAACGAGAACCGTTAACGGATGCCAGTAATGTTGAGGTCAAAGCTGAGGGGCAGCAGGTGAATCCGGCGGTTGACTCAATTATGGTGATTAAAGCTCAGCTAGCCGCTAATCGGGAAGCCAAAAGGCAGGCAGTTAAGCAGCAACCGATGATTGCAGGGCAGCGGGGGCAGGCGAAGGTGATTGCTAGGATGCAAGGCTATTTGCAGTCAGGTGACCCGATTTTGATGGCAGAGGCGATCGCTTGGGCTGAAGTGAATCCGGGGGTTTTAGCCGGTGGGATTGAGCTAGATAGAGGTTGAGTTAAACTCAATCCGGGGTTGAGCCGAGATAGAGGCAAAAAGGTGCAAGTACAGATTTTGCTTGCTCTTGTTTTGACTATTAAATAGCTTTTGGACTAGATGCTCCAACTGGCACATGTCTCAAAGGTCGATTCCTTCGTTGAAAGGAGCCTCTAGAACCCTTATTCTGCCGCTGCACTGCTGCCGCACAAGCAGCAGACCCGATACTGCGCCTCACTGCGATCTGGTCTCTGCGACTCAATCTGAGCAGGGTTTTCCAGCCTATGTTGCACTTTTTTGCCCGTATGTCGGCTCGACCCCATCTATGCACAGATTCCTCAAAAAAGTAGATGAGTTTTTGAAAATTTACAGAGCCTCAAACCCACATTCTTTCGTTGAGAAAATACTTTCTTCTCACGAGAGTTAGCGAAAGGACAGTTATCAAGATTCAATTTTTGTTTTTAAGTTCTATAACGTTCCATAGAGTTTTTACCTCCCAGAGGTAGGTTAAGGATGCGAGTCCCCAGCGGTTGAGCCTAAGCGGTAAAGAGTACGGCGCAACCACTGCACTCATATGCTTAGCAGTAAAAGTTGATGGTCCCTCTTACAAATTGCCCTGATTGTTCTTATCCCTTACTCATCCATAGTGCAGCCGGAAAACCCTACTGGTTTTGCTGCCACTGTTATCGTGATGTGGCGTACGGTATCGATCACGTGCCACAACCCAAGCCAGTCGATGACGCCCCGACCGACGATGGCTTGATTCCGTTTAATCGCAGCTTGAACCCTACAGTTGCCACCCTTCGGCAAAAGCAGACAGAGCTGCAAAACGAATTTGCAAAACTCACTCAACTCAAGGATGACTTCTTGAGTACCACCTCTCACGAACTGCGCACCCCGCTCTCTAACATGAAGCTGTCAATTCAAATGTTGGAGATACTGCTACGCCGTGAAGGGCTGCTAAATCGGGTCGAGGAGAGGTTTTCCCTCTCCCCTCCCAGGTTGGGTCGAGGGGAGATATTATTCTCCGCCCCTCCCATTTAGATCCGGACGTGCCATTTTGACGGCATCCGGCTCCCGATATTCTTAGCTGACGCTTTTGCTCATGTGGATGTAGTCATGACAGGATTCATGGACTGCCTCTAGATTAGAGGACTTCCAGTTCTGGTGGTTGCTGTCGATATGATGCAGATGAACCGCTTCATCGGACATTAACTTCAGACCACATCTGGCACACGAATGGTTTTGCTGCTTGAGGGCTTTGGCGGTTTTCCCGTCATAGAGTTTACTGTTACGTTCACTCCAGTACCGTAAGTCACCATCGTAGGGGGACTTAGCCCCCCTGACTTTGATGTATTTGTTTTGGGAACAGAAGACCGATGGAAAAGCCTTTTCTAGCAAGGTTGCGCTAGTAAAGCGATTCTGTTTGGACTCCTGGTTAAACACTCGGTAGGCTCTGAGTCTGAGATGGGATAGCGAGTGCTGCCCTCCCGTCATTTTGCAGAACCGATGGTAGTTCCTCCAACCTCTGACGATGGGTGCCAGCTTTTCAGCCTTTACCTTCGCACCATAGTTCGAGTGATTGACAATGGATTTTACCTTCTGACGAAACGTGTTGAAGTTCTCCTGGGAAGGAGTGCATCTGAACTTTCCGTTGCGTTGCACTTTGAAGTGCCAGCCAAGAAAATCAAATCCATCTGTCGCAGCCGTGACACGGGTTTTACTCTGGCTGACTGTCATGCCCCGCTTTGCCAAAAACTGGCTAATCTCATCAAGGATGGCTTTTGCATCTTCGTTCGGTTTTAGGAGGATCACCATATCGTCCGCATATCTGACACTGGTATGGATTTCCTCAATGCCGTTGAGTGCGATGTTGGCTAGTACAGGACTTGCCACTCCACCTTGTGGTGTTCCTTGGTCTGGAAAACCAATATTTGTACCTGCCTTAAGGCATCGGAAAATTCCGAGCTTTAGCCCCCTAGGGGCAATCAGGTGATTCATAATGGCTGAGTGTGAAATTCTGTCGAAGCATTTTTCAATATCGAGTTCGATGACTCGTTTATCGATTCCCCTCGATTGAGAGCGGAGGTTGTTAAACAAGGTTTTCTGCGCGTCATGAGCTGAGCGCCCTGTCCTAAACCCATAGCTTCTCTCGTGGAAAGTAGCTTCGTGCGCGGGTTCTATTGCGAATTTAGCGAGGCATTGCCAAGCCCGATCCGCCATAGTTGGCACCTTGAGCAAGCGATTTGTTCCATCCTTTTTAGGAATTGGGATTTCTCGCAGTCCCTGGTGTTCCCAACGGTTGACGTTTTTGCTCAGCTGTTCGCTGAGTGCAAAGCGTTCCTCAAAGGAGAGGGAGGCTCTGCCGTCAATCCCAGCAGTTTGTTTGCCAGCATTAAGCTGAGTCACTTGACGAATAGCCAGTAATTGAGCGGCCTGGGATTTCAGGATCAGTTTTTGTAATGACCGCGCCTTACGCTTGTCTCCCTTTTGAACTGCTTTGAACACGCGACATTGTAGGCGAAATAGGCTACGGCGGAATTGCTTCCACGGTAACTTCTTCCAAAGTTCACTGCTATTGCTAGCGTGGCTAACCATGCTCATACTCCGTTTTGTGTTTTCTGAATACCTCAAGGCAATTACGCCTCGTCCTACCCGAAGTCAAGGGATTCATCCACTCGTCCGGCTTACCGTGAGTTCGACCACCCACAGACCTTGAATTCGTTTTTATTCGTTCCGTCCGATTGATTGGTATGTTCCTTTAGGTGTAGCCATTGCAACCGCTAAGACCCCTGACTCAAGCCGCTATTGTGCTGAAATGCGGCGGGATTTTCCTTAGCCTAGTCGGGGAAGGTTGCCCTGGTTGATTGCTCCCCGCTTCGCGGTAGGTTGCTTTTCTAGGCTCTGTTTCACCATGAGAACTCCCTGTTAGCGCCAGTGTGCTGTGCAATTCAGCTCTGATTGCGCCCTGTTCCCAGCTTCGACCTCCCGAATTCCGAGTCGGGTCATCGTGGGCAGATCAGGAGTTACGCCTGAGTTTGGCGAGTAGGACTTTCACCTACAACAATCGGTCAGTTCACTCCTTGACTTCATCCGAAGCGGGAGTGGTCAGGTTATTTACGGACTGATTACCGTGATTCACTGACAACGAATCGCACCAACACCCAACAAGCTCGCCTGTGTTTTTCTCCACAACTGCCGAAGCCCCAAAGCCTCTAGTCTGATAGTTCTGCATCGAAGTCTCAATCCACTTGACGCAGCGTTCGTATGTCAGTGGTTTCCCATCACCCATATACTGTGCCACTTTGGGATTGCTATGTACCCGAAACAGTGCGTTAGCATCCGCTGGTACAAAGTGGCGGACTAGGAGACGAGGTGTTTCCAAGAATTTCAACCATTACCTCCGCGTTCAACCCGACTCAACAGCCAAAATCAACGGCTGTCACCAAGCCAAACTACAACACAAAACAAACCTGTTCTCATAGACTAACTAAGCAGCCTAACTACTCAAATTAACGGTGATAGATATCCTTGACCTCAGCACCAACATCTCTCGACCGTATGCTGCGTTTGAATTGTTAGACATCATTATCGCTGACCGCAACAGCAACATCGAAATGAAGCACATCTTCGCGTGCCCCAAGCTTCGTATAGAGTGCAATCGCAGGGTCATCTCCGATGTCCGCCTGCACGAAAATAACATAGGCTGCTCGCGCTACAGCGATCTTCTTTAATTCCTGGATTAGTGCAGTGGCAATACCTTCGCGTCGATGCGCTGCGGCAACAGCTAGATCGTAAATATAAATTTCACTCCGCTCTTGCTCGAACTTCTGGAGTTCGTAAGCGGCAATACCTCCGATTACTGATCCATTTTTTAACGCTGCG
>JBGTJW010000026.1:0-9306 GCA_041744955.1 Stenomitos sp.
ATCGAAGCGTTGAAGCACATCAAAGCCAATCATGGTTTGAGTGGTGATCCTGCTGTTGAAGCAAACTCCTACATTGACTACGCCATCAATGCATTGAGCTAGTCTCTAAGGCTTCTGCCCGGAGCGATGTGCAGCCGCTTAAGGTTGTTATCGCTCCGGGCATTGCTTTTTTAAAGTGAGCTTTTTAGAGTGAGCGACCAAGACACTCGTTCGCCTACCTTTTGTTTTGATCGATATGGATGACGACTCTGTCATAAAAAGTGATAGTTCACTCACTGTGGAACAGGCGATCGCAAACCTGCAAGGCGAAGACCTGGGCTTGCGAGTTTATGCCGCGTGGTGGATTGGTCGGTTTCGGGTCAACGACCCAGAAGCTATTGCTGTGTTAATCGCCGCTCTGGATGACGAGGACGATCGGACGACGGTTGGTGGCTATCCGTTACGGCGCAATGCAGCAAGGGCGCTGGGCAAGCTTGGCGATCGTCGTGCTGTGCCAGCGCTAGTACGTGCTTTAGAATGTTCTGATTTCTATGTGCGAGAAGCCGCCGCACAGGCGTTAGAGACGTTGGGCGACGTGTCGTGCCTGCCCCGTTTGATCGAGTTACTGAACAATCAGGTGCCCGGAACGCTGCCAGCATTGGAACCGCCTCAGTTAATTCAACCGTTTGAAGCCATCCTGGAGGCATTGGGCACTCTGGGGGCGATCGCGGCTGTTCCTGATATCCTGCCGTTTTTAGAGCATGAGATTCCCCGGATTCAATATGCCGCTGCACGAGCCATGTATCAACTTTCTCCCAATCCTGAGCTTGCTAGCCAATATGGCGATCGTCTCGTGCAGGCGCTCTCTAACAATGACCTGCAACTCCGCCGCACCGTGCTTGCAGATTTAGGAGCGATCGGGTATTTGTCTGCTGCTGCTGCGATCGCCCAGACCCCAGCAGAAAACAGTCTGAAGCTGATTGCCCTCAAAGGCGTGTTGGAAAAGCAACTCCTGCACACGACCCCACCACACTTGTCTGACGGAGCCATTAAAGTCATGACCTTGATGGACGAATTACTGTAGCCGAGGCTCTTAACAGACAACGTTGCTGCGAGGTGAGATGCTTTGTCCTCAGCCCCAGACTTTAGCAACACCAAAATGACGTTCGCGTTACAGCACAATGAGCGGCACCCTAACTCCAGTGCTTTTATTGCCAGAAGCAGCAATGTCTTGCAGAAAGAGCGAGAATAAAATCAGCAGACTCTATGGCTCCTTTTCTCCGTCATGACTGATCACCTTTCTACCTTGATTCAGGCTGTAGAAGACGCAGATTCTACTTATCGTTTGCTGGCAGCCGTGCAAGCGCTGGCAGCAGCCCGTTTAGAAGGAGCCATTCCGACGCTGATCGCTGCTCTGAGCTACAACAATCCAGGGGCGGCAGTAGCAGCAGTGGATGGGTTAATTCAACTGGGCGAACCCTCGATACCTCCCCTTTTGGAGCAACTGGATCTTCATAATTACACCGCTAGAGCCTGGGCAATTCGCGCTCTGGCAGGCATTGGCGATCCGAGAGGCTTAGTCACTTTGCTAGGAGTGGCGACGGCTGACTTTTCACCCAGCGTGCGACGGGCAGCAGCCAGGGGACTGGGGATGATGAAGTGGCACTGGTTCCCAGATGATCTGTTAGAAATCGCTCAAGAAGAAGCGCTGGAAGCCTTGCTTTTTGTCGCACAACAGGATGAAGAATGGGTGGTACGCTATGCCGCCATCATGGGTTTACAAGCTCTGGCAAATGCGATCGCCGTAACGCATCCAGATTGGCGATCGCACATTCAGTCGCACCTTGAGCAGATTGCCGCCAACGATGACAACTGGGCCGTGCGGGCGCGTATCTGGATGGCACAGCAGCACCTCCAGGCGGAAGCAACGCCTACACCAGCCGCTATAACGCAGTCTTCGCCGCTGTCTGCAACCGATTGGCAGTCTATTTTAGAGAAGTTGTACGATCGCAAAAAGCAAGAGCAGCTTGTATTAGCAGAAGGCGATCCACGCCGCTATCGGGCATTAGCAGCGTCGATGTCTCAACCGTCTGACAGTGTTCAGGTCTAACACAGCATACGGTGTTTCCCAGCTCAAGGGGGTTTTCATTTAACGTGCCATGCCATTACGGTGTGGCGGGTGTGAGAAGGATGATTTGTTGCTGCTGTAGCGATCGCACATCTTCTAGTCTGGCTCCGCTCAAGGGCAACAGTTCCTCAACCGTTTTTTGCTGGGTTTGGTTGCTATCACAGGCACGCAAGAATTTCCACTCTGCGTCAGTCAGGTCAACCACCTGATAATCGTAGTTAAAGAACTGCCGACTCTCGCGCCAACCCTGAATGCAAGGGCTGGGTTCTGGTTTTGCTGCCCGTAATTCTGCGTCGCTTGACCAATCATGACGGGGGAAGGGGGCACGCGCCAAAAAGAATTCGTAGTGAGTAATTGCCTGTGGATCGAGTAGCTCAATCAGGCGATAGCGCTCACGATCGCTCAACCCTTGCGATCGCTCCATGAGTGTCGGTGCGTTTGCCAGCAATCGTTCCAACGCCCAAACCTGCGGATTGGAAAAGCCAACAAACTCCAATCCAGACGCATCAATTAACTCAAACAGTGTCTCAATGTTGTAATCAATCTCTTGCGGATGCACATACATATCCGCAAAGTAGCCATCCCGTTGATTTTCCCAAGACCAGCGCTCCTGTTCCCGTTTACGGAGGCGGTTATCCTCAGGCAACGCCGCAAATAATTGTCGCCCGACCGAGACACCATCGGTATAATCGCCCCGTTGTTCTCCTTGCAACAGCGCGATCGCCTCTTGCATCAACTTAATTTCCCAGCGTCCCAACTCGCCATACACAAAAATGTGCAGCAAGCCCCCTGGTGCCAGCTTTTTTGCCAATGCCTGAATGCCGCGAATGGGGTCGGGCGTGTGATGCAGCACTCCTACACAGTTGATGAGGTCAAACTCTCCGGGCAGTTGTTCGGCATCAAACAAACTGAGGTGATGAAACTCCACCCGCGTTGCCTTCGACTTGTGACAACGCTCTTTTGCCACTGCCAGCGCTCCGGCGCTCAGGTCAATACCCACCACACTGGCTTCTGGATTGAGATGCACCAGATATTCAGTTCCCACACCCGTACCACAGCCCGCATCCAAAATCCGCGCCGTCTGATGGGCAGGCTTTTGTCCCGTACAAAAGTTGTAGGCTGACAGCCAATTCCAGCGCCAGTTATAGCCCGGAGGCGGTTCATCCAACAACGGTTCGGGTGGAAAGGGATAGGTATTGTAGAGCTTGGCAACAGCGGCACTGATAGCTTGAGAATCGGACATGGCTGGTCTTAACGGTTGGATGGAGTGGTAAACCCAGCTACCATTGTCCCATATCGCTTGATGGCGGCAGCGCGATCGAAGAACGGATCAAAATGGCGATCGCTCATCAGACTCACGCCCCCAGTTGCCAGCGCTTGTTGAACCATCTCCGGTGCAACATTTTTCCATTAGTAATCTCCTCTTCAATGTTTCAAGGGAGACATCTACCACCCGATCGGACTCGTCACTCACTAAACGCTTTACTTATGACGCTTGAAGCTGCTTAGACAATTTCGATCGCCCATTCTGCGCCAAAATCACGTCGTTTTGTGTAGCGATACGGACCCAAAACTGCTCCCCACGTTGCTTTCTGCGTTTCAATATCAATGCCCTTGTCATAACTCTCAAACGTAGGGGCGCGTACCGCAAACCCAAGCTGCACCTGAGACGGTTTGCCTTGATACGAGAAGAGACATTGTGAACCAGGCAGGGGCTGAGCCGTAAAGCTCTCTGCATCCTGCTGCGTAATTTTGAGGATACAGCCAGGTAAATAGTCGAGTTGCTCTAACGTGATTGCGTTCAAAAACTCTGGTTTCAGCCCTGCACCGATCGCAGTCGTTGGGTCTTTGAACGCATAGTAATGTGCTTGCAGTGGCGCTTCGACATCATCAACTTGCCTGAGTCGTATTAAGCGCTGACGGTATGCCTGCTCTGGGTACAGCACATTCGCTTGCTCGGCAAAGAGCGTCAAACTGTCTTCGCGAAAGAGAGGCACGGGGCGCTGCCACATGCGTAGATGAACGTACCAGGCAGGATCGGCGATCGCCTGTTCGCGGTTATCAAATTCGCCTGCCATAGAGCGAGCAAGGGTAATCAGGGCGGGAGAAAGGGGCATAGAGCGTCACTTGAAAGGGGTTAGCCGCAGCCTTGTAGGGAGGAAAGGGTAAGAGTGCTTCAGTAGCGTCTGCAAGTGGCAAGGATCATCAAGCATCAAAAAGCCCCGGTAGGGAGCCTAGCCGAGACCTTAACAAAGCAATTTTAACAGCGCTAAGGATCGTGGATTAATTAACCTTAAGTCTCTTCCTTCTGTAGGGACGTTCCATAGAACGTCCCTACAGCAAGAATTGCACCTTATTCAATCCGCGTTCCTAAGGACACTTAAAGGCTTACAGGACGTTGCCGAACAAAAATGTCCAGAGTACCCCCGCGACACCAACAGCCAGCAGCAGGTTTGTGAAAAATTGACCGGCTTCAGTATTGAACCCAAGGGCTTTATCTTCCTTACCAGCGGTGAAGAAGAGTGACCAGGCTTGATTCGTGCTGATAACTTCAGCCTGACTATTGAAATCCGGTCTAAAGACAACGGGCGTAAGCAGAAGGTTGCTTGTAAGGTCGAAGTCAGTTTTCATTTTGTCGTTTCCCATAGTGAGTATTTGTTCATTTACCAGCTTGTTCAGCCTGTCTGTTAAGAGAGTTTTATAGACCTGTCAGCCAGCCAATCACGCCATGCCCGGTGGCAATTTCTAGCACCAAAAGCGAAACAAACCCAATCATGGCTAACCGTCCGTTTAGCATCTCAGCGTGCTTGTTGAACCCAAATTGCTGAGTGTCGTCAGCGTACATTTGGGGTTCCACAGCATACACATTGGCACGTCCGCCTTCTTCAATCACCTGTCCACGAACCATAATCTGTTCCTCGTTGCTAACCTTATGTAACGGAATATAACATAATGTAAACAATTGTTGCAATAGTCTTGACATTTGAGTTCATTTTGGCAAAGCAACTCAGGTGTAAGCCACGTAAAAGGCTCTGTTCTAAACAGACACTTTCTAGAGATGAGAGCGGCTAGGGGCGATCGCTCCCTCTTGGCACGATCAAACGTTTTCGATCGCAGTGCTTGAGTTTAAGCACGGCTTTCGCTATGATGCGAACTGCTGACATTTAATCTCAATAGTTCCACGCTCTATTGAGTACTTGCTGCTTAAATCAATCATTTTTCTGACCACTTGAGGATCTACGATGAGCATGAAAAGACGGACGTTTTTAGCTTCTGGTGCTGCAATTACAGCCGTTGCGGCTCACCAAGCCTGGAATTCGATGAGTGGCTTTGCACAAAGCGGTAAAGTCCTGAATCTCTACTCAGCACGACATTATGATGCTGACAATCAAGTTTACGAGGGCTTCTTTAAAAAGACTGGCATTAAGGTCAATCTCGTAGAAGCGCCAGCAGATAAGTTGATTGAGCGTGTCAAGAGTGAAGGAGCAAACAGCCCTGCCGATGTCATCATTACGGTTGATGCAGGCAACCTGTGGCGGACTCGGCAGGAAGATCTGTTTCAAAAAGTGCCCCCTGGTAGTGCGCTCTACACCAGCGTTGATGCAAACTTGCGAGACCCAGAGGGTTACTGGTTTGGCTTTACAAAGCGCGCCCGCGTCATTATTTACAACAAAGCACGGGTCAGACCCACTGAGATTACCCGTTACGAAGACCTGGCAGAGGCAAAATGGCGTGGCAAGGTGCTAGTGCGTTCGTCTGGCAATGTGTATAACCAATCGCTGGTCGGCTCCATCATGGCAGCACTGGGCGAAGCAAAGGCAGAGGCATGGACAAAAGGAGTCGTGGCAAACTTTGCCCGTAAACCTGAGGGCAATGATACGTCGCAAATTAAAGCAGTGGCAGCAGGCATGGGTGATTTAACGCTTGCCAACACGTATTACCTGGCACGGCTTGCCAAGTCGAGTAAGGCAGAAGATCGTGAGATTGCCAGCAAAGTGGGGGTGATTTTCCCCAACCAGCGCGATCGTGGTACCCATATCAATATCAGTGGTGGCGGCATTGCGAAGAATGCGCCTAACCGGGATGCAGCCATTCAATATCTGGAATATCTGATTAGCCCAGAAGCACAGCAAATTTTTGCAGGGAGCAATTATGAATACCCCGTGCGGCGAGGTGTGGCGAAAGATGCAACCTTGACCAGTTTTGGGAGTTTCAAGGAAGATAAGCTAAGCGCCAGTATCTTCGGCGAAAAGAACCGTGTAGCGCTGCAAATGATGGATCGGGCTGGCTGGGCATAACGATGAGTGGCAGGGACGATCGCCGACTCATTAACGTCGATCGCCCTGCACCATTTGCCAACTGAGCAGCACTACGGGCAATAACCCGACGACAACGATCGCCAGAGCTGGGGCGGCGGCTTCGGCTAACCGCTCATCGGATGCCAGATTGTAAACCCGAATCGCCAGCGTATCAAAGTTGAAGGGACGCACAATCAACGTTGCTGGCAATTCCTTCATCACATCAACGAACACTAAAATTAAGCCAGTGAGCAAGCCACCGCGCATCAGCGGCAGATGTACTTTTTGTAAGGTGCTGACCGTGCCACAGCCCAGGCAGCGTGCGGCATCATCAAGACTCGGCTTAATGCGCTCCAGACTCGATTCGACTGCGCCAAACCCCACAGCCAAAAAGCGCACCAGATAGGCAAACACCAGCGCCGCGATCGTGCCGCTTAACAGCAGTCCGGTCGAAACGCCAAACGTGCTGCGGCTCCAGGCATCCACCGTATTATCAAACTGACCCAACGGTACTAAAATGCCAACTGCAATCACCGCTCCGGGCACTGCATAGCCCAAAGTGGCAATTTGGGTTGCCCAGCGATTGGCAGGACGTAGCCTTTGTCCGTATGCCAGAACGACAGCCAGCAGCACTGCAATCGCCGCCGTCAGCAGTGAGAGCAGCAGACTATGGCGGGCAAACTCCCAAAAGCTGTTGGTCGTATTCTGGACAATTGCCTCACTGGAACCCGCCGCACTGGGAAAATCAGCATCGGCACGCGAGTCCGTTCCTGCTGCACTGTTGCCCAGTCCCATTAACTGTACCAGCACCCCCGCAGGCACCAGAAAGCCCAGCATCATGGGCAGTACACAGGACACGATCGCTAGCAAACTGCGCCATCCAGAGAGCACATAGCGAGACACCATTCGTCCCTGCCTCGCGTTTTGAAAATAGCGCTGCTGCTGACGAGAGAGCCGTTCCAGGGCAATCAAGCCAAAAACAAAGAGCAGGAGTAAGGCTGCTAGCTGCGATGCCGCCAACCGTTCGCCCATGTTAAACCAGGTGCGATAAATGCCAGTGGTAAACGTGGGGACTGAGAAAAACTCAACCGTGCCAAAGTCATTGAGCGTTTCCATCAGTGCCAGCGACAAACCTGCCACGATTGCCGGACGCGCCAATGGTAAGGCGATCGTCCTAAAGCTGCGCCAGGGATTGCAACCCAGATTGCGGCTGGCTTCCAGCAAGCTACTGGATTGGGTGAGAAACGCCGATCGCGCTAACAAGTACACATAGGGATAGAGCACTAACGTCAGCATCACGATCGCCCCCGGCAGCGATCGCACATTCGGGAACCAGTAATCCTGCACCGTCTCCCAGCCAAACCACTGCCGTAACTGCGTTTGAACGGGCCCGTAATATTCCAGTAGTTCTGTATAGGTGTACGCCAGGATGTAGGCAGGGGCAGCAAGGGGCAGCAGCAGCGCCGACTCAAACAAGCGTCGCCCTGGAAAGTGACACAGCGTTACCAACCAGGCAGTGCCGACCCCAATCAGGGCAGTACCAATGCCCACCCCTAGCATTAACCCTAGAGAGTTGCCGACATAAGTGCCTAGAACGGTGGTTGCCAAATGCTGCCAGATCGATCGCGCATCGACAACGGTGCTGCTTAGCACGACCCAAAGCGGCAGCGATAACAGGAATGCTATCAATAGAGTGCCAACCGTCCAGCCATCCCAACGGGGCAGTGAAAAGCGGGCAGTGGATGACTGAGACAATGGCGATCGCATACAAAAACTGAGTAGAACAATAGCGGCAGATACCAACGATCACCTTACTATAGGGTGAGACTATTGCTTATTAATTTCAACTAGATGTCTGATGCTATTCTGCACCTCGATCGCCTGTCCCGGCAGTTTCCTCATGCGCCTCTTCCGGCTGTTGAGCAGGTTTCGTTAACGCTAAACCAAGGCGATCTGTTAGGGCTGCTTGGTGCGTCAGGTTGCGGTAAAACGACCCTCTTACGACTGATTGCTGGGTTTGAGCGTCCGCAGTCGGGAACGATTGATCTGGCAGGGCAGCGGGTCGCAGGTGAGGGCATCTGGCAGCCACCGGAGCGCCGCGATGTCGGTATGGTGTTTCAAGACTACGCGCTGTTTCCCCATCTCACAGTGGCAAAAAATGTGGCGTTTGGTTTGCAGCAACCGCGCCAGAAGCGTTTTTCGGCAAAGCAAAGACAGGCATTAACCGCAGACGCGATCGCCCTGGTTGGCTTAACCGGACTGGAAGGGCGCTACCCCCACCAGCTATCCGGTGGTCAGCAGCAGCGCGTTGCCCTGGCGCGTGCGTTAGCGCCCCAACCGGCTCTGGTCTTGCTCGACGAACCCCTGAGTAATCTGGATGTACAGGTGCGGCTGCGGCTGCGTCAGGAGATTCACGACATTCTCAAAACCAGTCAGACTACCGCCATTTTTGTCACCCATGATCAAGAAGAGGCGCTATCCATTTGCGATCGTGTGGCAGTTATGCGCCAGGGTACATTGGAACAGATCGACACGCCAGAAGCGCTGTATCAAGCGCCCAAATCCCAATTTGTTGCCGAGTTTGTCACTCAGGCAAATTTTCTGCCTGCTCAATGGCAAAAAGACGGTTGGCAAACTGAGATTGGCTGGTTTCCAGGCGATGACGTTCAGGGCAATGACTCTCAAAGTAATAGCTATCAGGACGATCGCCCGAATCCCAATCATGCCACTGTCATGTTGCGTCAGGAAGCCTTGCTGTTGACAGCCGATGAGTCAAGCGATCTGGTAATTCGCGATCGGCAATTTTTGGGACGCGAATACCGCTACTGCCTTGTAATGCCCAGTGGTAAAACCCTTTATGCCCGAACATCGGTGAGCGTAAACCTCCCAATTGGCACGGCT
>JBGTJW010000027.1:0-15885 GCA_041744955.1 Stenomitos sp.
TCGGACAGAGCCTCAGTCATGGCTGACTCCGCTGACGCTTGCATTGCAGCCAGATTCTTTTGCTGCCAAGCCATAATGTCTTCCAAGTTTTCCCATGCTGGGGAAAAGGGTGGGATCGCCAGTGCGCAAGCATTCCAGGCACCCTGAACACCGACATTAAGCTGCTGGCAGTGCCCCCCACGTCGCCCCTCTGGCGCATAGTATCGACAACGCCGACAAACGGATGTGGAGGAAGACAAGGGTTTCATACACGAGGCTTTTAAAGGTGCTATTCACTCCATTTTGGATGCAGCTTTTTTCTGTTATTTACTCAACAAAGCGCTAGAGGCATGATGGCGTACTGAATCTGAGCGATCGCTGCCACAACATAGGTTTTAGATTGTCTTCACTTTTAAGAAATCAAGAGCAACATTCTTGATAGTGGATGCGGCTTAGTCTCTTTACAAAAGGGCTGCATTTTGTTTAAAACGCAAGAGGGATCAAAGGCTATGCAAACCAACCTCACTTTTATCCGCACATTTTTTGTCGTGAGCGAAGCACCAAAAGAGCGCCGTGGAATCCGTAAAATTAGGCAACTGGATTGCTAACGATTACTGTTTGTAGGCAGTTCAACGGATGATCTCCGTCACAAGCTTGCTAGAAAAGTAGAAAAGTGTGTTCGTATATTTACCTAAAGCGTCTAACCGTTCAGACAGAAAGCAAGCCTCTGCAATCATTACAACTCTGCTGAGTCGTCACTCCTACCATTGTTTCGCTGCACAAAGCGAACAAAGCGACCAACGCTTCAGTTCACCAGCGGGGGTAGGGCACTGGCATTGTGGGCAAAGCGGCATATTTTGAGTACGTGCCCGCATGATCTTTCTCCAGTGCTGGAAGGCGAGCAGCGGATCGGTTAAGCGCTCTGATTGCGGTACGCCAATCGATCGCACTGCATCCGTCAGACGACTGGGGTGCTGCTGCCAGAGTTCTGTCTGTAGCTCTTCGTTAAACGCCGATCGAGATTGTATTTGCCACTGGGCATTAGAAAACCGAATATCCGTCAGCGATGCCGAGAGTAACACATTGAGTTTTGCCAGAATGCGTTGGCGCTCAAACACTAAATTCTGTGCCCAGGCAGCACTTGATGTTGCTACTCGCAGCACCTCGTTATGCATTGAGAGCGGTCGAGTTTGAGCTGCCACTACTGGACCGACCGCTTCAACCCAAGCCTTGAGCAGCCGTTGCGAATACTGCTGGTCGCGCAACCGATAGCGATCGCCAAGCTGATCTAAAACGTGATTAATAGACTTGAAAGACATAGCGTCAATGAAAGTATAAAAGGAGTGCAGAATCGCGCAAAAAAGTGTATAACGTTAGCTCAGTGCTTCATGTAAACTGCGAGCAAGCAGGACAATTGGGCGGTAATGCATCTACAGAACACTCAAGGTTGATCACCAGGGTTACACATATAGATAGTCTCAAATGTTATAGCCTGAATGTATAACAGGCGGCAGAGAGCCATCTAGCCGTTCAAACAAGAAGTTTTTTAATTGAGCGATTTAAAATAAGCCAGTGGCTCAATCAGGATTCGCTTCAAAAACTAACATTAGTAAGCGTATTAGTAGAAGGTGAGTAATGCGTCAAAATCCTAAAGTAGAGCCACCGAGCCAGTTGTCTCAAGCGATCGCACTTCATCCGGTCTTAAGTACTGCTTTAGCACATCTGGACATTCAGCTTGAAGATGAGTTAGTGCGCTACAGGCGACAACGAACGGTTGCGGGACGTGCTGTACGTCAACCCGGTCGCAAGCGCTCATCCGAGTCACTTGATCTAATTGCAGTTTCAGCGACGGCTGGTGGACTTAACACGCCTGCCGCAAAACCAGTACCGTTGCTTGATCAGCGTCTGGCAGATGTTGCTGGACAAGCGGCTGTAGCCGAGACGTATAAGCCAATACCTGCTTTTACAGCCACCCCTCAACCCTTTGACGGCGCGATCGCCCTTAGAACGGATAATCCCCAGGACAATGCGAATAGTGACGTACCGCTGTCTGGCAGAGAGGATGCCCATGCCCTCGCTCAAGCTGGCAAACCGGATCTGGACGATTATTTAGAGTCGTCTGAAGAGTTACTACGCAGCCTTGCCGACCAGCAAGCCGAAGTGCAAGCAGAGCGTCACTTTATGCAAAGTTTGCTCACACCATTAGGGGTGGGCGCAATGCTGCTGTTACTGCTTTCTAGCGCCATGTTCGGCTACGTCATTATGAATCCGTCCAGTTTGCCGTGGCTAACAGCAAAACGGAGCAATGATGCGGGTTTGTCTCCAGAGCAGAACGCTGGTCAAAGGGTGAGCGCTCCACCACAGCCAGATCTAGCCAAACGGGAACTCCCAGAGTTGAATTTGAACAATCTGGGCAGCATTAACGTTAGTCCAGGAGCATCGTCTTCCACCGCTCTAAGCAAACAGGCTACACCTGGCAGTAAGCTAACGGTGACAACGACTGCACCTGTAGAAGCTCAACCCAGCAACGAGCCTGCTGCACCTGCACAGGCACCGATCCCAGCCGTAACATCAAACTCTAGCCGTCCCTACGCACGTACCAGCGAACCACCCCAAGCCGCGCTGCGCCGTGCCCCAGAACCAGTGCAGGCACCTGTTGCACCCGTGCGTCGTGCGCCCGCAGCCACGGCTCCAGACCCCACTACAGCCCCAGCCGCTACAGAGAGCAGCCAGTCCACAGGAGAGTCGTCTAGCGCCTATCAATATAAAGTCGGGATTCCCTTTGAAAACGACCAGACGCTAGAAAATGCCCGAAAAGTCGTACCCGATGCTTTTGTACGCACCTTGCCCGATGGCAAAACGATCGTGCAGGTTGGGGCAGCCCGCAATGAAACTGAAGTGAAAGCAAGCGTGGAGCGCTTACGTGAGCAGGGACTCTCTTCTACTGAGGTCTATAAACGGTAGGAGGTACGAACTGAAAAGGTACGGTAGGATTGAGAAAAGTTTTGAGTTTGGTATGGTAAGGCTTGCATGGGATTGCTTTATCAGACTATTTGAAACTCAAAACTCAAAACTATTATCTCCGGAGAGCATATGGGACTTTTCGACCGAATCATGCGGGTGATTCGCGCTAACCTGAACAGCTTGGTAAGCGGTGCCGAAGATCCGGAGAAAATCCTGGAGCAAGCCGTGCTAGATATGCAGGAGGATTTGATCCAACTGCGGCAGGCTGTAGCACAGGCGATCGCAACCCAAAAGCGCACGGAACGGCAATGCTCTCAGGCACAAACAACGGCTGATGAATGGTACCGTCGGGCACAGACCGCCTTGCAAAAGGGCGAAGAGACACTGGCGCGAGAAGCCTTAACGCGACGCAAGTCTTACCAGGATACGGCAGAGGCAATGCGATCGCAAATTGAGCAACAAGCCACGATCGTGACTCAGCTCAAACAAAACATGATGAAGCTGGAGAGCAAAATCTCTGAAGCCAAGACCAAGAAAGATTTGTATATTGCCAGAGCGCGATCGGCAAAAGCCTCCCAGCAGATTAACGACATGATGGGGCGCGTCGGCACAGGCAGCGCGATTTCGGCATTTGAGCGCATGGAAGAAAAAGTTTTGCAGCTTGAAGCCCAATCGGAAGCCGTTGCTGAACTTGGCACTGATGATTTGGAAAAGCGTATTTCTGCCCTTGGGGAAGCTGACGAGGTAGAAGCCGAGCTTGCTGCAATGAAAACCCAGCTCACTGGCGGTGCCCCAACGGCCCAGCTTCCAGCGAGCCAGGCGGCTACCAACTCTGAAACCGATCGAGAGCTAGATAAGCTACGCCAGCAAATGCGAGAACTCTAGCCGAATTACAGTCGTAGCTGCTTAGTAATGACGTAGATCAGTAAGGGAATGAACGTCTCCGCCGCAAGCGGACGGAGTATCACTTCGCTACGCCTCACACGCTTCGCGGCTCGGCTTCGCTCAACAGCGCCCATTTGGACTGCTGTGCCTCATGCGCCCCCAGGGTCGGGGAATTGACCCGTAGTGATTAAAGGGGTGATGTGTGATCAGTAAGCCCCGCCGATTAGCGATCGCGCTGGTATAATGCTTCTATGATGATGCTCACAGCGTTTCTGCACGCCTGTACTGCCATCCCCCCAACCGATGCACCACTCGACAAGCACTTACAGTTGATCAATTAGAGTCCGTTCGTTTTCAGTGCTGCTCCTGCCCAGGAGTTTCTCAAAGGTGTGCAAACCCGCTACATCTTGGGAACCTTGAAGATAGATGATTGCTGAAAAAAAGAGGACGCACATGATATCAGCGAGTACAAAGTATCGGTTAGTGACCAGAAGCGACTTTGATGGGCTGGTCTGTGCTGTTCTGCTAAAAGAACTGGACATGATTGACGAGATCAAGTTTGTTCATCCTAAAGATATGCAGGATGGCAAGATTGAGATTACAGGGAAGGATATCACGACCAACTTACCCTATGTCGAAAGTGCCTATTTAGTCTTTGATCATCACTCCAGTGAAACGCTGAGAAACCAGGGGCAAAAAGAGAACTACATCATCAAGCCAGAAGCCCCTTCAGCCGCCAGAGTCGTATACGAACATTTTGGTGGGCAGGAGCGCTTTCCTAACGTTTCGCCGCTGATGATGGCAGCCGTTGACAAAGCTGATTCTGCTCAATTTTCGATCGAGGAAGTACTCAATCCTCAAGGTTGGACATTATTAAACTTTTTAATGGACGCGAGGACAGGGTTAGGTCGCTTCAAGGATTTTCGCGTTTCTAACTACAACTTAATGATGCAGTTGATTGACTGCTGCAAAACACAGTCGATCGACGAAATTCTCACGTTGCCAGATGTACAAGAACGGGTTGACCTGTACTTTGAACAAGAGTCACGCTTCAAGGCTCAAATTCAAGCGTGTGCAACAGTCCATCAAAACTTAGTCGTGCTTGATCTACGCCATGAAGCGATGATTTACGCAGGCAATCGCTTCATGGTCTATGCACTCTTTCCAAAAACCAATATTTCAATCCATCTCATGTGGGGACGGCAGCAGCAAAATACCGTTTTTGCTACCGGAAAATCGATTTTTAACCGCTCATCTAAGACGAACATTGGTGAGTTAATGCTTACCTACGGGGGCGGTGGACACGCCAATGCTGGTACTTGCCAGGTAGAAAACGATCAGGCAGAAGCAACGCTGAAAGCGCTCATCGACCAAATTACAGCGGATGGTTAAGCTAAAAGCTCAAGGGCAGGAATCAGTTTAAGAGCGTTGCCGTACTAATGCTAAACATCAGGTGCATTTTACCTGGCAGCCCTGACTCCGAGTTCTCGGAATACTAACTAATTTCTGAGTGTAGGGGCATCACGAGCGATCGATTCTTCAGCCTCTACCCGTTCGATATGGGATGTGTCGAGAGGCGCGATCGTCTCGTCTGCTTGGGTCGGGGATTCACCATTTGTCTCAAGATTAGACTGAGCGGTAAGCGACTGCCCGATACTCATCCCTCTAGACGATCGCATTGCCATAAGAATATTTTTGAGCACGACAGCAGTGGGTACGGCTACAATCACGCCCAAGAGTCCACCAACACGCGCACCCGTCAGAATCGAGACAAAAATCCAGACTGGATTCAGCCCAGTGACACTGCCCAGCACTCGTGGTGCCACCAAATTTTCGAGAATCTGCTGGACTAGCAACGACGCAGCTAGTACCTTCACTCCCAGTCCGATGTCTCGCAGAGCAACGAGTAGCGTTACCAGTGCAATACCAACCGAGCCACCAAAGGGCACAAGCGCCATTGCACCGATCGTCAAGCCAAACAACAATCCAAAGGGGACAGCTAACCACAAAAAGATGAGGGTTAAAATCGCCCCCATACAGGTAGCAAGGATGAACTGACTTAAAAAATAATTCTGGAAGCTCAGGCGCAGCGTTTCTGAAAACGGCTTTTGCACTCTTGCAGGTAGCCATCCTACGAGACTTTCCCACAGCAAATCGCCGTTTTGTAACAGGTAAAACGTCAACACTAGCGTGAGCAACACATCTAACAAGCTGGTGACAGTGAAAACGGCAACACTCAACGCCTGTGCCGCAATAAGCTGTAGCTGGCTCTTCAGACGATCGTTGACCTGTTCTGCCAGGAGGCTCAAATCAAGCGGCAGATTCGTACCTTCTAGCTGTTGATTGAGAATAATGAGTTGCCGCTGTCCTGAGTCAAACCATTCAGGTAAGCGTGCGACGAGTTGACGGGCTTGATCAAGCGCACTCGGCAGCAAGGTAATGCCACCCGCCAACAAAAGCGACAACGCCAGCAAAAATACCACGATCGCGGCTCGTCCACGGGGCACTCCCTGTCGCTGCATAAGGCTGACAGGATAGTTGAGCAGAAAAGCAATCAGCGAAGCCGCCACCAAAATGACAATGAGAGAATGGAAGTAATCAGCGATCGCAAAGAGCGCCCAACCATTCAGCACCAGCAACGGAGCCGCCAACAGAATAAGCAACGCCTTTGCGAGTGGCGAGAGCGTTTCCCACCAGAGCCGCAAGCGTCCCTTATGTACCTCGTGAGCTTCAGCTTGGCGATCCGACATGGGCACCCGTAGTTCTCTGCCGTACACCCTCTACCCTACACCCTAGACTTCGCAGCTACCCCTACCGATAGTTAGTAAATTGCAGCGCAACGGGTAACTCTTCTTGCTTAAGACGCTGCATTACAGCTTGCAAATCGTCTTTTGCCTTGGCGCTGACCCGCACTGAATCGCCTTGAATCGATGGCTGCACCTTATTGAACTCATCCCGAATCAGCTTGGAAATTTGCTTGGCAATCTCCTGGCTAATGCCCTTTCGCAGTGTAATCTCTTGCCGCACACGGTTGCCGCTGGACGACTCGACCTTGCCGTACTCAAAAATCTTTAGCGACAAATTACGTTTGGCAGCCTTCATATTCAGCAGATTATGAACGGCTTCAAGGGTAAATTGGCTGTCGGTGCTGACTGTAATGGTGTCTTCGCTCAACTCAAGCGTCGTTTTAGTATCTTTCAGATCATAACGACTCTGAATTTCGCGCGTTGCTTGATCGAGGGCGTTGACTAACTCCTGACGATCGAACTCGCTTACGACATCAAAGGAAAAGGATGCAGCCATAGGACTTGAAACTCTAGACTTTGGACGTTGATCGCTGGGCTTAATTGCATCTTTGCACTTACGTGATCTCTGAGCTTACAAAGATGGGGCTTAAAGGTATTGCCCAGATGCCCTAGTCTATAGTCTACGATCGATTGTCCCAAGTCCAGGCACTAAATCTAGCGCCCTGAAGCATCAACCACTCGTATGAGCAGTCAGCAGCCAACGTGAAGATTTGAGCGCGGTAGCTTGCAGCTTGGAGACTAGTAAGCCAGCAGACAGTAACGCCTACGGCATCAAAGCCAATACCTTTGCGTTCAGATACTACCCGGCGGTTGCCTAATCTGCCGTAGGCGTGATGCTAATTCTGAAGCATTTTGTTAGATTTTAGTCAAGCTTATTGATGCGGCATGATGCCCCTATGCCAACGGCTAGCGCTACATTGCTACTCTCTAGCCAAAGTTCTCTATAGCATGAAAGGCTTTGATGCTCAGTGCCATGACATGGAGCGTTAGAGACACTTGAATGCCAACGTAAAACACTGTCCTATCAGGAGTCGCCATGATGTTTAGAGCGATCGCAGCGTTTGGTACCGTTTTGACGCTAACTGGTTTTGTCTCTGCCGCCCATGCCCAAGCAGAACCAATGGGTTCAGCCGCAGCCTTAGACGGGTTGGAAGAACGATCGGTGACAAGACCAGCACCTAACGCCCCTCTGCCATTGTCGCCGCAACGCAGTACAGATTTGCCCGGGGGTAGCGAGAGGGGGTTTCAGTTAAATAATGATCTACAAATACTCATCCGCCCAGAGCGCGGAACGAGTCAGGTTGGTGTTTACCCAACCGACGATCCGTCGTCAGGCAATAAAGTGCAGGTACTTTATCGGCTTGACCAGTAAGATTAGCACCAATCCGCTTTAGGGCAGGCTCGTTCTGGTACAGGATCAGACGATCGAGTGGTGCCTCAAGAACCGCTCGTTTGAAAGGCAACGGTAAGTTAGTCGCCTTTTAAGCCCTAGCTGCTTGAAACGCGACTAACTGCTTGAAGCACGATCGTGCCTGAGGTAAGGCTGCTATTTCAGCTTTTGGCGAACGAAGTTGAGAATTTGACTCATTTGCTTTTTCAAGCCATCAATTTCAGCTTGCATCTTCACGATTTTCTCGTTTAACGCCTCGATATCGCCTGCTGGAGCGGCAGCAGCGGTTGGTGTCGCCACCGGAGTAGGAGCAACCGCAGCAGCAGGGCGGCGCTTTGACTTCGCCATGGCGGCTTTGATGGCATCAATCAGTTCTTTTTGGTCAAACGGCTTTTGAACAAATTCAAAGTATTCAAAGGGTTCCTGAAGTTTTTCAGTGACCTCTTCCTTGCGACCAGACATCAGCACCAGCGGGATCGCCTGCAAGTCGTGTTGAATCTGGATTTGCTGATAAACTTCCCAACCGCTAAGTCGTGGCAGCAAGAAATCTAACATGATTAGGTTTGGACGTTCCTGACGGATCAGGTTGAGTCCCTGAACGCCGTCTTTAGCCTCCAGGACTTCAAAGTTGCCCTTCGGCAACATATCCCGAACCATGTTTCGGATGACGTTGCTGTCATCAATGACCAGGATCTTGTGACTTGCCACAACTGAACTCCTCTAGTAGTGACTGCAAGGTGAATGAGTAAGGTAAAACGCCACAGTGTTTAGTGTGACTCGCTTCAATGTAATTGTTTAACCCATCTGGCAGCTTAGAAGCTGAAGGTGGGCTAGCAATCACATCGCTAAGGATGAAGACTTAGATAGTAACAACTAAACAAGAAAATGTATCCAGGGTGAACGGTAATCCTGCTGTCGCACCATCTAGTTTATAGCCTCAATGGGTCAGAATTGTTTCTGATTGAGGTGACTACGTCGATTTAGGATAGTCGATTTAAGGCAGTTGTACTGCTGTCTCGAATCGTTTAACGGTCAATCCTTTAGAATTGTGAAACCGCAATGTCTCGTTCAGTGTAGTGTGCCCAACTTTATGACTGCTGAAACAAATGCCCTTGATTCTGTAACTGCCCGTCGCGCTTCGCCGCTAGAGAGCCTGCCAGCATGGTTAAAACGCCCCGTTGGAAAGGCAAGTGAGCTTTCGACGGTGCAGCGGATCATCAAGCAGCGTCAGATTCACACGATTTGTGAAGAGGGGCGTTGTCCCAATCGAGGCGAGTGCTATGCCCAAAAGACGGCAACGTTTTTGCTCATGGGTCCCACCTGTACACGGTCGTGCGGTTTTTGTCAGGTGGATAAGGGGCACGCACCGATGCCTCTCGATCCAGACGAGCCGCGAAAAGTAGCGGAGTCGGTCAGTCTGTTGGGACTGCGCTATGTGGTGCTGACATCCGTGACACGCGATGATTTGCCTGACCAGGGCGCAGGCTGGTTTGCCCAAACGATCGCCCAAATTCGTTACCAGAATCCAGAGACGAAGGTCGAGGTGCTAACTCCAGATTTTTGGGGTGGACGAGACAATCCAGAGGCTTTACAGCAGGAGCGCATTGCTACGGTCGTCAGTGCCCAACCTGCTTGCTACAACCACAATATTGAAACCGTGCGCCGGCTTCAGGGTCCGGTGCGACGTGGGGCAAAGTATGAGCGATCGCTGCGTGTTCTTAGCGTCGTCAAGGCATTGAATCCAGCGATCCCCACCAAGTCGGGGTTGATGCTGGGACTGGGTGAGACAGAGGCAGAGGTGCTGGAGACATTCACTGATTTACGTGCCGTAGGGTGCGATCGCCTCACCATTGGGCAATATATGCGCCCATCACTAGAGCATCTGCCTGTTGCAACGTACTGGACACCCGCCGAGTTCAATCGCCTGGGAGCGATCGCCCGTGAAATGGGCTTTGCCCATGTGCGATCGGGTCCCCTGGTTCGCAGTTCTTACCATGCAGGAGAAGAAGACGCATCGCTGAGACGTTAAGATTCACCCAGGGATATAACCAACGTTAGCAATTCTTTGGTATGTCTTAAAAACAACCCTTAAGGAGGCTTTATTTATGACTGCTCGGGCTAACAAACCAGCTTCTCCCGTAACAAAAACAGGTAAACCACCCTATCCGTTTCGCACCTTTTGGGCACTGTTGCTGCTAGGTGTCAATCTTGTGGTGGCGGCAATCTATGCAGGCTACCTGAATATTTAATTCAGTTCCTTGCCGGGGGCATTACACCTAATGCCCCGATACAAACGTTTGCGCACGATCGCCCGTTTCTAGAGCGTGCCTCTAAAAATGCCTTGCGGACGGAATAGCAAAACCAGCACCATTACGACTAGTGCGACTGCCGATTTATATTCAGAGCGCAGCCAGTACGTACTGACTTCTTGAGCAATGCCAATGACAAACGCTCCGGCGATCGCGCCGTAGGGATTGCCGATGCCGCCCAGAATGACCGCCGAAAATAGGGGCAAAATCAGAAACCAACCCATATTGGGGCGCACCGCTTCAACCAAGCCCAACATACTGCCGCCGAGCGCAGTCAAACCACCCGCAATAATCCAGGTCCAGATGACCACGCGATCGACATCGATCCCCGTGACGCGAGCCAGGTCGATATCATCCGCAACAGCACGCATGGCTTTACCAATGCGGGTGTTTTGCAAGAGGTAATGGAGAGCCGCGATCGCTCCCACTGCCAGCACCATGACGACAAGATTGTAATACGCAATTCGCAGCCCCAGAACGGGGATCGCTTCCGAAACGGGTAGGTTATAGCGCTGGTTGCCGCCGCCCCATAAAAAAATAATGCCGTTGCGAAGAAAGAGCGCTAGACCGATCGAAATAATGATTAGCGTGGTCGCATTGGCGCGACGGGCACGCATGGGCGACCAGATGAGCTTCTCACTCAATAGCACTGCCAACACCGTCAGCCCTGCGCCCACTAGCATGGAGAGCCAGATATTGAGTCCCGCTGTATTGACGAGCAGCGTCAGGTAGGCACCCAGGGTCATAAAATCGCCGTGGGCAAAGTTAGAAAGACGCAGAATGCCATAGGTAAGGGTTAACCCGATCGATGCCAGGGCAATAATGCTGCCGACTGCTATGCCATTAATAACTAATTGCGCGAGTTGAGGGTCCATCAAAATTCGTTGAGTCGATCGCTTTGATTGTCCAGGATCATGGCGACCTTTGGAAAGTTTTTGTCGATCGGCACACGACCTTTGATGTCCCTACTTTTTCTTCTTCTTGCCCTTCTGTGCCTTCGGCTGCGTTGTTTTACCAAAGCCCTGGGGTTTAGGTGGCTTCATCGCATCAAGTTTTTCTAGAATTTGCCTCATCTCAGCCAATCCTGGCGGCATTTTTGGCTTGAGCGCTTCAGGGTCAAAGTCTGACTCTTGCTTAAGACCCAGTTCGACCTGTATGCCCGCCCATGTGCCCACCATAAATTCGTCAACATTTTCGGTCGCCAGTGCCTGCTCTATTAGTGGTGCCGCTTCGACTGCTTTGAGATCGAGTAAGTCAGCAATCAGAATGGTGTTGAGGTCGGTGTCATTTTCAGCAAACGCTTCTAGCTGCCGCAGCATGGGGGCAACGCAGGCATCACGGGTGTCTGGGTGCAATTGGGCAATGTCTCGCAGACAGTCAACGGCTGTATTGCGCGCCAACGCTTCGTGAGAGTCATCACTGAGATAGTCTGCCAGGGCTGGAATCGCGGCGGCACCCAGCATCGCATAGACTCTGGGCATTTCTTCTGTGATCCAGTCGCTATCGCGTTCATGAAAAAGCTGTGTCAAGGGAACGATCGCCGCTTCAGCCTGCAATTGTCCCAGCGATCGCCATGCATGAATCGGTGCCCAAACTTCTAGCCGATCACCGTCTAACTCCCAAAAGGCAGGGTCAGTCGCCATACGGATGAGTTCGGGCACATCATCCATTGTGAGTCCAACGGTTTCGGGATAGTTATGCCAGTCGTGCAAATCCATTTCATGGCAATCGCCATAAGTCAGCAGTTTTGCGACTGGGTCGTGGTAAGTATCAAGACTCATAGATGCCATCCCATCAAAGTTTTTGTGCCTTTAAAGAGCCTACATTGCTGTAGAACGATCGGCTTTAAATTCTATGCTAACGGCTGATGGCTTACGAGCGGTCAACCTGGTCCGATCGCTGTGCCCAATACGCACGATAAGCAATCACAAGACCACCTGTAGCCGTGGCTGCCAACGCAGGCGCTGCCAACGGAATCCATCCTTGTTGCAAAAAAAGACCGAAGCTAACGGCAGCAAGACTGAGTAGGAGAGCCGTACCACTTAGCACCAACAGCAGCGGCTGGCGGATATACCATGCTAGCGTGCCACCGATCGCTGCCCAGGCTGCAATCCACAGTGCCTCAACCCCTTCAGACCAAAACCAGACGAGCGATCGCCCTTCCAGAGCAGCGTCCAAAAGCTGGCTGACCATTTGCGCGTGTAGTAGCACTCCAGCCATGCGGGGCGTATCGTCGCTGGCAGCACTGTAGGGAGTGGAAAAGAAATCTTTACCGCTGGGTGCCGTTGTGCCAATCAGGACGACTTTATCCGTCACCCAATCAGGCTGCACCTTGCCATTGAGAACATCGCTTAGACTGACCTGCCGTGCGATCGTCCGTCCCCGGTATTTGAGCAAGACTTGATAGCCGCGAGCATCGATCGCCTGGTAGCCACCGGTCTGGCGTTCTAACGGACTAAACTGCGACTTGCCAAGGCGAAACAAGTCAGAATGATGGGAGTGTGGCTGAGGCGAAAGTTTTTGACTGGCAAGATAGGTCAGCGCCAACCGCAACGAAAAGGAATAAAAGGTCGTGGGACGTTTAGCGACGGTCGCCGTGGGAGCCACAGCACTGTCAGCAAACAGCAGGTTACGCCGCAACACATCGCCTGGGTCAAGTACAAAGTCGTTGAACCCAATGCGATCGAGGGGCACTCCGGGAGGCGCAGGTGTTGCAGGCGCAGTCGCGTTACCCAGGTTCGTCATCGCAATGACATTTGGTGCGTTGAGTGCAGCCAAAAATTCGGTGCGACCCGGCGGTTGCGGAATATCACGTAAGAGACCCAGTCCAATCACTCTAGGTTTGGCAGTCTGGAGGGTCGTGATTGCCTGGGCGAGAGTGCGATCGGCGACCGGAAAGCGCTTTTGGGAAGCGATATCAGCCTCGGTAATGCCAACCACTAGCAAGCGGTGATCAAAACCGGGGTCTGGGCTAACCTGCACCAGGCGATCGTATGCCGCCAATTCTAGCGGCTGTAACCAGCCCAACTGGCGCAGACCGAGTATCAACCCCGTAACTGCAAGGCTGGCAATGCCCACAGAAACCGTTGCCAACTTCCCCTCTGGTCTCTTGCCAACGCTCAACCCGTCTCTTGAGAGCTGTTGCGACGGCGTTAATGCTAGTTGATCCGTTTGAGGCTGGCTGGCGCGATCGATAGCAGGGTTTAGAACCTGCGTTGACAGGTACGTTGACAGCGTCATGGGTAGCTGTGTGTCATCCGCAACGATTTCAGTCGAATGCTCTAAAGCATCTAGCGCCGCTTGAGCGGACTGATAACGCTGACTGAAGTGGTAACGCGTCATTTTCGTTAGGATGGCTGCCAAACCAGGGCTAACCTGCGCCTGGTTGCACCAAATCGCTTCGCCTGTTTCAGGATGAGTTGGCAGTTGAAAGGGCTGCAACCCCGTCAGAGCCGTAATTGCCGTCATGCCCAGCGCATACAAATCACTGTTGTAGCGCGGTTTGCCCATCATTTGCTCGCTCGGTCCATAGCCATGGGTGCCAATGCCTACCGTCAGTTCGGTCTGCCCCGGCACCATGCTTGTGATCTGCGTTTGAATTTCCTTCACAGCGCCAAAGTCAATCAGCACAAACTTGCCGTCTCGCTGCCGCCGAATCAAATTTCCAGGCTTAATATCGCGGTGAATGACATTGTTTTGATGCACAAACGTGAGAACTTGCAGCACATCTCGGAGGAGCGCCATTACAGTCGCTTCCTCAAGCCGTTTTGCCGCTGCAAGTTCATCACTCAACGGCTGTCCTTCAACGTATTCTTGCGCTAGATAAAACTCCTGGTTTTCCTCAAAATCAGCTAAAAGCGTGGGAATTTGGTCGTGGCTACCTAACTTTCGTAAGGTCTCGACTTCGGTCGCAAAGAGGCGACGGGCAATTTGCAAGAATCCTTGTTCTTGATACGCAGGCTTAAAGTGCTTAATGACACACTGGGGACGATCGGGCTGCAAACGATCTTCTGCAATATAGGTCTGCCCAAAACCACCACTGCCCAAAACCTGGATGATTCTGAAACGTCCGTTTAGCAGGGTTCCCATCATATAGCCCAGCCTTGATGAAGTTCACGGCTGCGAAAAAGGGCATCCTGAGTGAGCAGTTGCAGCGCTGCTACCGATTGTGGCACAGAAATTTGTAGGTTTAGATCTGCCTTAAGTTCGCTGTACCGTTGCCAGAATTTCGTCCAGAATCTCCTGTGCGCCCTGTTGGCGAAGGCGTTGAGCAAGCTCCAAACCCAGTGCCTCAGCCTCTGTTGCCAAGCCACTGACGCTATCTTTTGCCACTTTCTGTCCATCCAAGCTGATGACGATGCCGAGTAGTGTCAGCCGATCGCCCTCTAGAGTAGTGTTCACGCCGATCGGCACCTGACAGCCACCTTCCAGCGATCGTAAGAATGAGCGTTCGGCATAGCAACGATAGGCTGTTGGCTGATGCTCCAGTGCTTTTAGCAGTAGCAACACTTCGGCATCGTCCTCCCGACATTCAATACCCAGCGCTCCCTGCCCCACCGCGTGCAGCGAGATTTCAGCCGGAATGAATTGATGAATGCGGTCTGCCATGTTCAACCGCTGCAAGCCCGCTGCCGCCAAAATCAGCGCGTCGTACTCGCCTGCATCCAGCTTCGCCAGCCGCGTGTTCAAGTTTCCCCGTACATCTTTAAAGCTGAGGTGGGGATAATGGTGTCGCAGTTGCGCTAAGCGTCGAAGCGAAGACGTACCCACGATCGCCCCCTGGGGCAATGTGTCTAGCTGCTTGTCTTTGTGCTGTTCGTGTACCACCAGCGCATCGGCAGGATTTTCGCGCTCGGTGACGCAGCCCAGAACCAGACCTTCTGGTAAGTGAGTCGGCAAATCTTTGAGCGAATGGACAGCAAAATCAATGTCACCGTTGATCATGCTAACTTCTAGCTCTTTTGTGAATAAACCTTTATCGCCAATTTTTGCCAGCGCTACATCCAGGATCTTGTCGCCCTGAGTACTCATGGTGTGTACTTCAAAGGTTCTCTCTGGAAAGGCTTTTTGCAACTGCTCTTGCACCCAATGGGTCTGCACCAGCGCTAACTGACTTTTGCGGGAACCAATGCGAATCGTGCGAGCGGCGATCGGAGTTACGGTAGGCGACATAAATTCCAGGGCTTGAAACGAGCTTCAAAAGTCACTCCCTCCACATTACCGCAGTGTGTAACTCCTTTGGTGCGGGTCTTAGACGGTGAAGCGTTACAGATAATTAAGCTGGAAGACAGGATATTCTGTGTAGACACTGTGTAAACAGAGGCAAGATTCAGAATCTACGTCGGTCAAAAGATCACTGCTTGCCCAGACCGTATCGTCAAAGACAACGTCTAGAAGCGCATACTGGAAGACTTAGATAGCTGCTTGCATCCCTGGCAACCTTTCCTAATATTGCTTTGTGTCATGCTAGATGCTGGTAAAAACTGCCGCACCGCTATTCATTGGGGTAGAAATTAGGCAGCAAAAGCAAATTGCCGTCAAGCTCTTTAAA
>JBGTJW010000028.1:0-14523 GCA_041744955.1 Stenomitos sp.
CCCGCCAGATGTACCTCAGCACCGCTAGCGGTGAGGCTCCAGAGGTTGGAGCGGGCGACGCGGGAATGGAGGACATCGCCGACGATCGCAATTTTTTTGTCTTTCAGTAGCGCCAGTTTAGGATGGTCAGGTTCTAAAAGTGTGGTAATGGTAAAGAGATCTAAGAGTGCTTGTGACGGGTGTTCGTGCTGACCATCGCCTGCATTCAGTACGCCAACTTTCACGCCGAGACGATCCATTTCGTTGGCGATCGCCTGAGGCACTCCAGCTTCGCGGTGACGAATCACCATCATGTCAGTGCCCATTGCCAGATAGGTTTTGGCAGTATCCAGAATGGTTTCGCCTTTGGTGAGAGACGATGAACCGGGCGCAAAGTTGAGGGTATCGGCAGAAAGACGCTTGGCGGCTAGCTCAAAGCTGCTGCGCGTGCGGGTGGACGATTCAAAAAACAGATTAGCAACGACCTGTCCTTGCAGCGTCGGCACCTTTTTTGTCCGGCGCGATAGCACCTCACGAAAGCTGCTTGCCGTTTGCAGTACAGTATCGTACTCATCGGGAGTAAAATCTGCCAGAGAGAGAACGTGATGCCGATTCCAGGTGACAGTCATAAGCGGGAACAGAGGATGTGAGGGCGATCGTCCGATCGCCCAGATTGGTGGAAGCCTTGCCCCCGTCATTGTGGTACATCCACAGCGCTTCGGTACGCAAGGCACTCACCTTAAATTACATCCTTTAGTCTTCTCACTCGATCGCAGCAATCAGGTTAAACGTACGATCGCCTGGATTTTTAGCGGAACGATGGCTTATGAACCCGATCAAGCGTTCCAATCTCTTTATGCCGTAGCAGTTTCTAGGCGCTTGCCTGAAGCTCACTGAGTTTTCCCAGCACCTCAGTACTGTGAATCGCTGGGTTGACTCCAGTGAAGGTGGCACGGAGAATGCCGTCTGGATCAATGACATAGGTGTGACGGAGAGCGACGATGCCCATCCATGCCCCGTAGCGCTTGCTGACAGAGCCATCTGTATCAGCCAGAAGCGGAAATTTTAGCCCTTCAGAGTCGCAGAATTCGGCGTGAGAATCCACTGAGTCGGCACTGATGCCAAGAATTTGGGTATTGCGATCGGTATATTTCGGCAAATCTTGCTGAAAGCGACGTGCTTCTAGCGTGCAGCCAGAGGTGAAATCTTTCGGATAAAAGTAGACCACCACCCATTTACCCTTGTAATCCGCCAGAGAAACTGTGCCATCACCTGTATTGGTGGGGAGAGTAAAGGCAGGTGCGGCTTCATCAAGGGGAGGTGATGAACCGCCCATCGCAAACGCTGGCAACGTTGAACTAACGGTGGCAACGATCGCTAGACAAACCGTAAGCATCAGCTTGAAAAAAACACGACGAGACATGAGCGTTCTGCCTGAATGACTGCTTCATACAAGTTTACAGTCGTTGTGGTCGTCATTTTCTCTCTTTGGGTTACTGCAGAGACCATTGAGTGGGGCTGCAAGCTACCACGATCGGAGGTAAGTCTGATGGTAAGGAGCGGGGACTAATGAACATGAAGTATTTCCCTTCTGTAGGGACGTTGCATGGAACGTCCCTACGACAGAAAGCATTGCACCTTCTTCAATCCGCGTTCCTCAGCAGCCCCGGTAAGCCTAAGCGCGATTACGCCTTGAGCTTAGGTAACCTTGACGCTGGTGAATGACGCTCGGTCAACACCAGATTCAGGCAAGTCGATCGCCCGTTCAGCCTGCGCCGTTCAACACCTAATCAATGTTGATGGCATTGGGTGTGCGTGCTGAAGACGGGGAGCCAAGGAGCGGTTTGCGGTACTCAGCGTACAGGCGATCGCGCCAGCTAAAGAACGGCTCGAAGATGCCCACATCGGCAATACCGGGTACACCTTTGCCTTTCAAAGCGTCAGGAATTTCGAGGAAGTCCCCAGCCGGAAACTTCAGGTACATACTCATCCCAGCCACAGCAAAATCTGCCAGCGTTGGGTGATCCGTCACCAAGTAAGGCTGATCGTGCAAAAGAAAGCAGAGCGAGGTCAGATCCCGTTTGATTGCTTCAGTTGCCGCTTTGATGGCATCGGGTCCGAAGCCAACGCCCTGTCCCAAAATGCTCAAAAACTCTCCTGGAACCGCACCAACTAAACTCTTGACCACATCGGGGACGGAGCTAGGCAAAAAGGCAGCGCGAAAGCTCTGATCCTGATTCAAGGCACCAATCATGACTTTGCGAGCATTCAAGCCGATCGACTCATCTGCCCATTGCTCGATTAACAGCGTTAAGCCACGGAGTTTTGGTTCGGTGGGAATGATGGGGCGATCAGGGTACTGCCGTTCCAAATACTCGGCGATCGCCGTCGAATCAGCAATAATCTGGCTGCCGTCTTGCAATACAGGTACTTGCCGCTGCCCAGACAAACGGTACAAATCGATCTGACCAATGCCGGGTGTGACTTCCAACTTGCGGTACGCCAACCCCTTATAGTCGAGGATTAGCCGCACCTTCTCAACATAGTGGGATAGTTCAAACTGGTGTAGCTCTAACATTGCAGGTCTCCTGTGGGGCTTTCGAGAAGCAGCTTACGGTTTCAACGACAAAACACTTGGGCTGGTTAACAGCTTTGTAAAGCTATCGTCATCTTCTTTCAAAACCCAGCACAATACAATCTGCTGAAGGTCACATCTAGTAGCCAGTCAAGCCCTCTAAAAGCTCTAGAGTTTCTAATGTTTGTAGAGCGATCGCAAATTTGTGACCACAGGGTTTTGCACCTTCTCTGGTTTGCACCTTCTCTGGAGTGAAGGCGATCGTCCTGGCTGACGCACCAGCACCAGGCGGTATTGGGACTGCGATCGCGCCACAAGTTCCCGTTGTGCTGTAAGGCTGGCTACCAATCGTTAATGAGGCTTCCCAGGGCGGTAATATCCAGTTGGTCACTTGCAAACGCTCGACGCAGGAGATCGGTCGGTATAAATTCGTCATATTTTTGCAGTTTGGGTGCCTCTTCTTCACCTAATAGCTCGATCGCGCTGAGCCGACGATCGCTCAGAGATTTCAGTTCGTGGTACAGACTGACGGTATTGCATTTACCCATATTGACGACCAAAAAATAGGGCGATCGTCCGACTACGCCTTTGATCTTGAGTGCATCGCGGCAATGGAGACGCAAAAAACGTTCCAGGGTACGAACCGCGATCGTGCCAGCCCAGGGCAAAATGCAGCAGGCGTTTCCCTCCAAAGGAAAAAGGTAACTGCTCTCTAGTCCTTCTTTTTGAGCGAGTTTGCGTGCTGCGGCTAACCGCGCCTTGGCACCGGGCTGAAGATAAAGATATTCAGTTTCCTCTAGTAACGCCTGTCGCATTCGTTGCAGCACGCGGGTATGAATATTGCCACTGCTGCCCCGCCAGGAAACGGTAGACAGTCCGATCGCGGGCTTTACCTGAAGCACCTTTCGGCTGCTGTTTACTTCAGTCACTTCCCAGGTGCGTCCAGCGAGGGAGAGGCGATCGCCAACGGCTGGTGGCACAACAACGGTGCCCAGTTCAATGCCGTCACTCCACACGGCGTAATCTTCCGTGTCGGGGAAGATGGCGTAAAACTTGAAGCTTTTCACAATTCGTTCGGCGGTTAGCCCGATGATCAGTCCGTTTTCCTTGGTGTGCTGGATGTGATCCAGCTCAAGCAGATGGCGCAGCACCTGGCGAAAATCATCTTGAGTGATGGCACGAAAGGGCGGCAAGGTCAGGACGCGCTGTGCCAGGGCTGCGGGAGAGAGTTCACCCAACGCGACTAGCGTGCTCATCGTTTGCTGATACAGGAGGCTAAAGGGATAGTGCAGTGGGGCGATCGGCTCAATCCACTTCTCTTCTAAATAAAGCTGAATGACTGCAATGCACTGAAGCAACTGCCAGGGAATGAGTTCGGGGAGCGATTCACCACCCGTTGGCTTGTCTTCAGCGCAAACAAACCGCATATCGGCAGGACTCCCCCGCCTGCCCGATCGCCCCAATCGTTGTAGAAAACTGGCAACCGAGGGTGGCGCTTCAAGCTGAATCACGCGATCGAGTTGCCCCAGATCAATCCCCATCTCAAAGGTGACCGTTGCCGCTGTCACGGTGGGACTGGTCGAATCGCGCATGGCGTTTTCTGCTGCTTCCCGTAGCGGTGCCGCAATGCTGCCGTGATGCACGTGATAGATGTCGGGAGATCCTTTAGCCTGGGCAATTTGCCGCAATGAGGCGATCACGTTTTCAGTTTCAGACCGTCCGTTAGCAAAGATCAGGCATTTACGCCCCTGGCTTTGCTCAAACAGGTGACGCTGATACGGGCTAAAGGCTTCATCCCGTGTATCACCCCGTGCCCGCACAACAAGGCTGGCTGTGTGGAAATGCTCTAGCGCCAGTTGAATTGTCCGTGGCGCTGCTGGCAGATGGGGCGTGGTGACGAGACGATCGGTGCCCGATCGCAACCAGTCTTCTGCCATCCCGTAATCGCCTAAGGTGGCGGATAGCCCAATCCGTCGTGGCTGGTTTTGCGTGATCTGAGCCAGACGAGACAACTGGCAAAGAATTTGCGCCCCCCGATCGGAGCCGATAAACGCATGAATTTCGTCAATAATGACAAAGCGCAAGTCACCAAACAGCCGATCGAGTTCGGTACTCTTGTTGATTAACAAGCTTTCTAAGGATTCGGGCGTAATTTGCAGAATGCCTCGAGGCTGGCGAAGCACCTGTTTTTTGCGGCTTTGGGCAATATCACCATGCCATGCCGAAACCGGAATATCCGCTTGTTTCAAGAGGTCAGACAGGCGATCGAACTGATCATTAATCAGCGCTTTGATCGGTCCAATGTAGATGGCACCGATACTGGTCGGTGGGTCATCATGCAGCACCGTCAGCACCGGCAAGAAGGCAGCTTCGGTCTTGCCAGAAGCGGTTCCGGCTGCAATCAACAGGTGCGCGTCGGTTTCAAAGATGATGCGACACGCCTCAAGCTGCACTGGACGCAGATTTGCCCAGCCCTGGCTATAAATATATTCCTGAATAAAGGGCGCAAGACGGTCATAGGAAGGGGGCATAGCGATCGCAAAAAATTGCCGCGGCACACATGACGGTTGTCAGGCTAAGAGGATGTTTTAAAAGTCCAGATGCTTGTAGCCTTGGCGACTGAAGTCGCGGCTATACGGACACTAGCGCAGCCATGCCCAAAGGGCTATAACCTGCCGCCGCAGGTTCTAAAACCCTTGACTTTCCGTAGTCCGCGTCGGTGGACTTTGTTGATATAGTTGCGGTTTTAACCGCCAGACACTTCTCAAACAACCTCTAAGGATAAAGCCTTGAATAACTAATCAAGTTAACTATCTTTAGGAGGATGACAAGACTGTGTTTTTACAAACGTAATCTTGTAAAAGAAGTCTAATTTAGTTTAATTTGTACCCTCAAATACCTTTATTGAATCGGTGTCTTTAGTTTGTGTCCTCAAACACGTTAACGACGAACAACGTTGACTCAAAAAAATAGTGAAACTTGTTCTCTTTTAAGTATCCTCCTGGTCATTATTTTTGCTGCTTGTGGGTTACATCATCCTCAGTGCGGCATGATGATGCGCCTACCCATAGGGTTTTCAGGCGTATTGATGGCTCTCTATAATAGGGCTGAACGTTGGCGATCGTCATGGTAATAACACACTTTACTAAGATTAATTTCTCCCGCTTATGCAAAACCGATCTGACTAAACGGTATACTCTAGACAGAAGTAGATATTACTCAAACGTCTATATCTTTGAGTAATAAAATAATAAGAATTTCAGGAGAATCATAATGTTGAATCTGATTGCTTGGGCTGTTTTAGGTTTGATTGCAGGCGCGATCGGCAAAGCTATTTATCCTGGAACTCAGGGCGGCGGTATTTTTGCCACTATGGCATTAGGTGTCGCTGGCGCATTCATTGGGGGCTTTGTTGTTAGCCTCGTCACGGGTACGCAGATCATGGCGGGACCCCTCAGCATTCCTTCGATTATCGTGGCAATTATTGGTGCCATCATTGCAATCTTCTTATGGGGCTTGATCACTCGTCGCGCTGCGTAGAACCCCGTTCATGGTGTAGAGCAATCTTTCTGGTAGTAAGGCTCTGGGCTGAAACGTTTATTCTAAGCTCAGAGTCTTACTATTAAGCTTGGGCTTGTTTACGCACAAAGCGTCTTGAGGCTACCAGCTTTAGACTGTAAATTCAGCAAACTCACTCGTTTCGTCGATCGACACATCCTTATGTGCTTTTGATGGCTGGAACGTGGCACTGTGTACGATCTGATTGAGCGTCATTTGTGGGTTTTGCTGCAAGATGTTGAGCACCCCGATGAAATCGCGCACGACTTCGCCCGGTGTCAGGAGAGTTTCTGCGCCCACGCGGTTAGTGATGGCTCCTAAGAAATCCTGAAGCTCTCGTTGGGTAAGCTGCTGCTGGCTGGTGTGATGAGCCGCATAAATTTCCGTCAAGCGTTGCAGTAGTTGCAAAATATCTTCTTTCGTGAGCGGTTCTAGCCAGATAGCAGGACCGGACACATCTTCAACGCCAGCTTTGACAAAGCGGCTTTTAGCAGTCCGACGCTGCCATGCTGGATCGCTGTACAGTCCTCGACGTGGGTCTTCCAGCAATTGCGGCGTGCCACCGATCACGGTGCCCAGGTGACCCACTCGACCCTGCATGGCATCGTTAAACATTGCCAGCAGCTTGTCGTAGTTATTCTGACGGGCGATCGTTGTATTGATTTTGTACAAATGAATGGCTTCATCTAGAAAGATCAGCAAGCCTTTATAGCCCAAATCTGACACGAACCGAGCCACCAGCTTGATGTAGTCGTACCAGGTTTCGTCATCAATAATCACCCGTACACCTAAAGCTGCCCTTGCCTCAGTCTTGGTCGCAAACTCGCCCCTGAGCCAGCGGAGTGCGGCTGTTTTCTTACTGTCATCATCCGTACGATAGCCCGACCAGTAGGCAATAATGACGTTCGCAAACTCAAACCCATTGACCAAATCAGCAACATCTTTCACTACTTCGCGAATTTTGGCTTCCACCTGACCATCAAACCCATCGTCGTTTGGTTTTTTGCCCGTTTCCTGAGCGACTTGCGTCTGTATCCCAGCAATCCAGCGCTCTAGAATAATCGTCAGTGCGCCACCATCGGGTCTACTTTTCGTCGCCAGGTTGTGCATCAACTCGCGGTAAGTCGCAAGACTGGCACCATTGCTGCCTGCTAACCGACGCTCTGGCGTAAGGTCGGCATCGGCAACGACAAAGCCTTGTTCCATCGCGTGATTGCGAAGCAACTGGAGCGTAAAGCTCTTGCCTGCGCCATAGCGCCCTACCACAAAACGAAAGGCTGCTCCACCTCCTGCAATGTTATCCAGGTCTTGCAGAAGCGCCTGTATCTCGCGTTCGCGCCCCACGGCGATGTGTTCTAGCCCGACCCGTGGCACAACACCAGCACTAAGGGCATTAATCAGCGCAGTCGAGACTCGTTTGGAAAGTTTGGGGGGTGACATGGGCGTTTATTTAGTTCATTCGTACCCGGTTCATGTGTACCAGGGCGATCGCATTATCCACCATAGTAAGACTTGAATGGGCGATACGCTGCGTCTGTCTGGGCGATTCATCCGCTTGATGCCATCCGACTGGGGCGTAGAAGCTGTACTTTACTGGGAGCAACACAGTAATTTCACGGTGTTTTGTGTTGAATGGTCGCAACGGTTTGTTAACCTGATAATGAATCGGTAACGTTGCAAGCGATCGCGGTTCCACCCATTGCCATAGCCTAGAGGCATTGAAGGCAGACCAGTTGATGGGATGTCTGCTTTGACGTTAAGCAGTGATGCGGTCTGGGGTCAAAGCGGTCGTGTGCCTTCGCGTTACGCCCCCCCGTTCTATCGTCTGCTAACCTGTCTTACCGTTTGAGCACGCTTTTTTGCAGTACGTCCCTTTCTGTGCCGCCAGTGATCTTGTTACATCGCGTCTTTCCTAAGCTTCGACCAGCAGACTTCATGCCATGAGACGACTCGATCGCCCACGGCATCAGGTGTACCTGCCAGGCTACGTAGAACATTGGGCATCGAAGAGATTGCCTGCTGATGGCACGGGATCGCAGAGGCTTGACTTTCTTTTACCCTCTTCGACTTCATCGCCTCACGTTGAGAGTCTTGCTTGCCGATTGCTCGTCGGTTAATTGTTAGGAGAGCTATGCTTCAGCCTTCAGATGTGCCGGGACAGGATGGTAAGGGCGCGCCATCTCCCCCAATAACGGTGGCTCCCACGACACCGGAAGCCGCGAGGACGGTGCAGCAGCTAGCGATCGAACTGCAAACTGAACGATGCCTGAACCAACTGGGGCTGCAACTGAATGCCTGCGTTGCAGCCTTCCTTGCTGCTGTTACTGCCCCTTTAGAGACGATCGACTCTACTAAAGTGCAGCTAGCACAGATTTTGGTGGATGAGCTGAGTGCGGGGCTGGGACAAGGGTGTGCCCTTGCGTTGCAGCCTACAGAACGTTTGAGCGATCGACTGTCACCCAGCGAACCATCAGCGGCAACAGACTTTACCGTGTGGGCGATCGCCTCCAGCTACTCCAGTACGACGGCTCTACTGCCAATTGTCGTTGGGCAAACCCTGAGCGATCGCGACCTCCAGGACTGGCAAGCACAGTCTTCTGCTAGCCGTTGGCAGGTTCGCCACGGTCAGCTTGCTGTGGGCTGGCTGCTCCTGGCTCCGGTTGCCACACCCCACGATCGCCTCAGTGAAGCAGAGTCTTACCTGGCGCAGTTAAGACCCTGGCTGCTTGAACAAAGCTGCGATCGCTTCTGTTCTGCCCTGCTCCAGGTCGAGCTAATCCAGGTGCAGCGGCAGCAGCAGCAAGAATTAGTTGCCCGCAACCGAGAACTAAACCAAACCAGCCAGCTCAAAAGCGATTTTTTGGCAAACACTAGCCATGAAATTCGCACCCCCCTTAGCTCGATTTTGGGTTTTACCCATCTCATGCGCGAACAGGGCTTTAACGCCAGCAGCAAGCGGCATCAAGAGTATCTCAACATTATTTTGAGTAGTGGTCAGCATTTACTGGCGCTGATTAACGATATTTTGGATCTCTCGAAAATTGAAGCGAATCAGCTCGACCTCTACTGCGAACCCACTGCTGTGAAAGCGGTTTGTGAAACGGCGATCACCTTAGTGCGGGAGAAAGCCAGCGATAAGGGGCTAACGCTGAAGCTAGAGATTGCACCACAGGTTGATACCCTCGTTGTGGATGCGCTGCGGCTGAAGCAAATGTTGTTCAATCTGTTGTCAAATGCGCTTAAATTTACCCCTAAAGGCAGTGTGGGGCTGCAAGTCAGCGCGATAGAGGGCGGTCTTTGCTTCACCGTTTGGGATACGGGCACAGGCATTTCAGAAGACCAGCAGCAACTCTTGTTTCGCCCTTACTCCCAGCTTGTTAACGCTGAGGCGAATCGTGATGAGGGGACGGGTTTGGGGCTGGCACTGACTCAAAAACTAGCGGAACTCCACGGTGGTTCGGTAGAAGTCAGTTCGACCCTGGGGTTTGGTTCACGCTTTACGATCGTCCTGCCACTGGTGCCCCCCATGCTGGCATCCGGTGAAGATCAGTCCAGTGAAAACAAATGCAATGAAGAGAATTCAACGGCAGTCGATCGCTCAACTGCCCAGGCAACCTCAGAGATTCAACCCTTTGCAGTACCAGCAGCGCCCGACAAGGGCTTGGATACCGTAGAGCATTTATTGGCTGATAGCCGATCCCCGGACAAGACTTCCCAGTTTGGCTCTAAAGCAACTGGAACACCGTCCCGATCGAACCATCTCCTGCTCGTCGAAGACAATTATTACAATGCCAAACTTGTGTTGACCTACCTCAGCCGTTTAGGTTACGAGGTTACATGGGTCAAGGACGGTTACGAGATGCGACAAGCCTTATTGCGTGCCCTGCCAGCGTTGATTTTAATGGACATCAACTTGCCGTATGAAAACGGGTTAGTCCTGACACAGCAACTAAAGGGCGACGATCGCTATCGATCGATTCCCATCATTGCCCAAACCGCCATGGCGATGACGGGCGATCGTGACCTCTGTCTCGAAGCTGGCACCGTCGCCTATATCTCTAAACCCCTCGATTTGAAAGCCTTAGTGCAACTCATAGCCCAGTACGTCAAAATTGCTAAGGATTAGTTCATTGTTAATCGACCTGGAACGAGCAGCAGGCATTCACCTTTTATTGGGTCTCAGCCAAAGCTGTATTGATCAAAAAGCCGTTGACTAAAGGGCACGATCGCAACACTTCTCTGCCAAGCGTTAGATGTTGGGCGATCGCCACTCTGCCACTTTGAAAGGAATAGATGTAGCCATTCCTTCAACCAGGAGAGTTTTGTGGAAATTAATCGACGCGATTTGCTGAAGGTTGTTTCAACGTCGAGCGTCGCTGCCGCAGGTGTGGTAGTAGCTGGAGGCTTGTTAAAGCCACTTCTGGCTCAAACTATCGCTACTCCCAGTTCGACGAAACGGGGCGAAATGCTGTATCGCACACTGGGACGCACCAACGAACAAGTCTCGTTAATTGGTTTGGGTGGTCATCACATTGGTAGACCGAAAGAAGAGCAGGAGGGCATTAAGCTCATCCAGAGCGCGATCGATAGCGGTATTAACTTCATGGATAACTGCTGGGATTATCACAACGGCAGCAGCGAAATCCGTATGGGCAAAGCGCTTCAGAAGGGCTACCGCGAAAAAGTTTTTCTAATGAGCAAAATTGACGGTCGGACGAAAAAGGCGGCGGCTCAACAAATTGATGAGTCGCTCAAACGGCTGCAAACCGATCGCATTGATTTGATGCAGCATCACGAAATTATCCGCATGGAAGACCCCGATCGCATTTTTGCAGTGGGTGGCGCTCAAGAAGCAATGCTGGAGGCACAAAAAGCAGGCAAGATTCGTTACATCGGTTTTACAGGGCACAAAGACCCGGTGGTTCATCTGCGAATGCTGGAAATTGCGGCTCAAAACAACTTCCGTTTCGATGCTGTGCAACTGCCACTCAATGTTATGGATACTCACTTTCGTAGCTTTGAAAAGCAGGTTTTGCCTGTTTTGCTTAAGGATGGCATTGGTGTTTTGGGAATGAAAGCCCTGGGCGATCGCATCATTCTTCAAAGTAAAACGGTAACGCCGATCGAGTGCCTGCATTACGTCATGAATTTACCCGTTGCAACGGTCATCACAGGCTTTGAAAAAATGGACATTCTCGCTCAGGCAGTGGAAGCCGCACGGACATTCAAGCCGTTGAGCCGGGAGCAAGTGACTGCCTTACGTCAGCGTACGGCACAGGCAGCAGCTAAGGGAGAATACGAAAAATTCAAAACCAGTGATCAGTTTGACGGCACTGCCAAAAATCCGGCATGGTTAGGCTGACGATCGATCCCGTCCTTAGTCTCACCGTTTACTGGGCTAGCAGCGATCGGCTTTTGGCTGACTGCTGCTAGCTCGTGCTAAAGCGATCGTTGTTTACAAACGTTAAGGTAGTCATAGGAGTGCTCCCTACGGCTTAAGCGAAGGAATTTTAGCAATGTTGATCGACAAACTTGAACCACTTAAGCGCCTGTTTGCAGAAATGGAGCGAGCGCTGATTGCTTACTCTGGCGGCATTGACAGTACCCTGGTCGCTAAAGTGGCGTACGATGTGCTGGGCGATCGTGCCCTTGCCATTACCGCTGTTTCACCGTCTCTCTTGCCAGAAGATTTGGAAGATGCCCGTGTGCAGGCAGCAGCGATCGGCATTGCCCATGAACTGGTGCAAACCCACGAAATGGATAACCCCAGCTACACGGCGAATCCCGTCAATCGCTGCTACTTTTGCAAGAGTGAACTGCACGACACGCTGAAGCCCTTGGCACTGGATCGCGGCTATCCCTATGTGGTGGATGGCGTTAATGCTGATGACCTTTCTGACTATCGACCCGGCATTCAGGCAGCAAAGGAAAGGGGTGCCCGATCGCCCCTGGCAGAACTGGGCATTACCAAAGCGGAAGTACGTGAACTGGCAAAGCATCTGGGACTTGCATGCTGGGATAAGCCTGCCCAACCGTGCCTCAGTTCGCGCTTTCCCTATGGCGAGGAAATTACGATCGCCAAACTACAGCGTGTGGGTCGAGCCGAAGCATCCCTGCGACGGATGGGCTTAAGCATCTTTCGAGTCCGCTCTGAAGGCGATACCGCTCGGATTGAGCTTCCTGCCGAGCAGCTTAAAGAGTTTGTCCTGACTACAGATTTACCGACACTGGTTGCGACCTTCCAATCCTTTGGCTTTCTCTACGTCACCCTTGACCTGGAAGGATTTCGGAGTGGTAAGTTAAATCAGGTGCTGCCATTTGCTGTTGCCAACACGCACGGATAAGCTGCCATGACACGATCGCCTGCACTGAACCAAGACATCCGCTATCCCGACAGCGATGGACAACCAATGGCTGACAATACGAAGCAGTTTAACTGGATTGTTTATATCAAACTGGGCTGTGAAGCACTGTTCAAAGACGATCCCACTGTTTTTGTCGCGGGCGATTTGCTCTGGTATCCCGTAGAGGGAAGCAACACGATCAAAGCGGCTCCCGACACGATGGTGATTTTTGGTCGTCCGAAAGGCGAATCGCCAGAGGCGACGCTTTGCGAACGTGGTTCTTACCAACAATGGAAGGAAGGAAACATCCCGCCTCAAGTCGTGTTTGAAATCCTTTCCCCTGGCAATACGCTCGTAGAAATGGCAAAGAAGTTCCGCTTCTACGAACGCTATGGCGTTGAGGAATATTACCTCTACGATCCCGATAAAGGTGATTTTAGCGGTTGGCTGCGTGCTGGCGATTTTCTCGAAGTAATCGAAAACCCGATCGGCTGGATCAGTCCCCGTTTAAAAGTCCGCTTTGAGTTAGTCGAGGGTGAACTAGAAATTTACCAACCCGACGGCGCAAAGTTTGCGACCTACCTTGAATTAGTAGAACAGAACCTGGAATTAGTAGAGCAAAACCAGCACGCTCAACAGCAGTTGGAACAGGAACGGCTGCGATCGGATAAGCTGGCTGCCAAACTGAAAGCATTGGGCATCAATCCAGAGGATCTGTAACCATTCGTTGTACCTGCATGAGGCTGACCTGAGGATGGCAGCGTTCAGGCTTCTGCAAGTTCGGCTTGCTTCGTTTGATACACCGTGGAATGCAGCACTTCAACGTTTGTCTCGCTGTTGCGTAAGCGTACGGTGTTTACTCTAATGCCACCATCCACGTTCTCTCGCTGAAAGTCGATCGCATACTCTGGCACTGGCAGAGGCGCACAGAGCACGGCTCTGATTGCTCGATCGCTCAATTCAAAGCGAAGGCAGATGGGCATGGCAAGCGTCTGCTCAAACCGAAAATCTTTGTAGCCATAGACCACAGTGGCATCGGAGCCTAGCGGCGCGAACCGGGTAGCATCGGTATAGATATCCTGCGAGTGGGGATGGCGCTCCAGCACACTGAGTCCCGCTTTTAAGCTTAAAACGTACAGCAGACCCGAAAGCTGGCAAAGCCCACCACCCACGTCTGCTTTAAGCTGATTTTGCATAATCGTCCGTCCTTCGAGATAGCCTTTGGCGCGGCTGGGCTGACCGACCAGATGCCAGAAGGAAAAGATGTCTCCAGGCTGCACGACGATATTCTGGAGACGCTGTATTGCGATCGCCAAATTATGCTTTTTGTTTTCGGAAAGGGTTGTGGCAGGAATGGGTTGGGCGATCGTCACCTGTGGCGTGAATTGCTGTACCTGGCTGTCATCCATTGGGCTGAAGGGCACCAATCTTGAACGCTGCCCCGTCCAAACATCAGCCGTCGATCGCTGGATGACCTTGTACCGCACTCGCCAACGGGCTGGAATCAACTGCTTCATCATAGAACGGCTTTCTAAGAGCGCTTTTTCCTCTCTACAACGTTTTCGTAACTCATTTCGCAACACGATCGACCACTTGATCAGTCGTCTTCACAACGGGTGTCGTGCTGGAAGGGCTGTAGTAGAGGTTCAGGCTTGTGGTACGAAAAGGGCAGTGACAAACAAAACCGTCGTCACCAGACTTAAAATTGCCAGTAAACCTGCGGGCATAAATTTACTGGTAGCGCGAAAGCGGAGAGCAAAGACAACCAGCAACGCGAGTGCAATAACGGCTGCCATCGCCAAGCCAGCCGTAGGATTTTGGAGACTAATGTACCAGGCGATCGCCAAGGCAATGCCGCTACCCAGTCCTGAAAGCAGCGATTGGTTGCTCTTTGCTTTGACGTAGCCGATGATGCCACCGATCGCTACCAGCAGTGCGTAGACTAAAATAAGCCAAATAATAGATGTCAAAGGTGTGCCTCCTTTTTGCCAACATTTCACACCCTACACCCTATTCTGGTTGCTCGTTTCTTGTCGTTATAATGCTTTGCACACAGACCATCCCCGT
>JBGTJW010000029.1:0-40266 GCA_041744955.1 Stenomitos sp.
GCCGACGCGGACTACGGCAAGTCAAGGGCTTTAGAACCTGCGACGGCAGGTTTTGTCCGTGTAGCCGCGACTTCAGTCGCCAAGGCTACAAGCATCTGGACTTTTAAAGCATCCTCTTAGACCAATTCAAAAAAAGCTGGCTACAGCTTTCCCCGTTTGATTCCCTCCATCCGACTGACCAAGGGGAAGCCGCAGGCAGAGGGAGCTGAATTTGGTGCGTGTCAAAAGGGCTTGGTCTTACTCACTCATTTGCAGCAACAGGCACGATCGCACAAACTGCTCCTGCCGACTCAACCCAGGTAGCGCCTGCACGGCTTGTTGTGGATGTGGCTTCTGTGAAAAGCCAGATTGAAGTTGAAGTGAGATAAGAGCCAAAGCCAGTTTGTTAACCGAAGGCAAGTAACACGGTTAGCAGCACCGCGATCGATCAAAACAATCCTTTAGCTGGTTGCGTGAATACCACATATAGGAGATCAAAAAGATTGTTCTTACGCCACGTTGAACTTTTTAGCGCTGACCCGCGTCTAACACTATGTACATGAAGTTCATCAGCTAAATGATTGCATATCAGTCACCTGTAGCGGCATATTCATCCCCGATCGCCTCTGCTGCGCCTACCTTTTTGCCCCGTACTGCGTTAGCGATCGCTGCTAAAAACATTGGCATGACCTTTCAATCTGGTGCCGAACGCTATCAAGCCCTTAAGCAGGTTGATCTGGAGCTAAAGCGTGGAGAAATACAGCTTTTGATGGGTCCCTCTGGGTCAGGGAAAACTACATTGCTGTCTATTTTGGCAGGCATAATGACTCCGACTGAAGGCAGCGTTCATCTGTTGGGAGAGGAGATTACAGGTTTATCGCGATCGAAATTAGCGCGGTTTCGTTTAGAAAACATTGGCTTTATTTTTCAAGGCTTTAACCTGTTTCCAGCCCTCACTGCGCTCGAAAATGTCGAAGTTGCATTACACATCAAAGGCATTCGTAAACACGCCGCTACGAAGCAGGCACGCGTATTACTAGAGCAAGTGGGACTGGCAGAAAAAGCCAACCAATTACCCCGTGACTTATCGGGTGGGCAAAAACAACGGGTGGCGATCGCGCGGGCGCTAGGCGGCGAACCAAAGTTGATCATGGCAGACGAGCCAACCGCTGCCCTGGATTCTCATAACGGCTATGCGGTGATCGAACTGCTGCATCGGCTGGCAAAAGAGCAAAACCGCACGGTGCTGATGGTGACGCATGATCCACGGATCGTTGACTTTGCTGATCGTGTCGTTAAGCTCGAAGATGGCACCGTCAAAGAAACGACTTTTTGAGCGATCGCCTGTCTTTGCAGCACAGATCTGAAAAGTGGGGCTGTTTAAGCGGAAAATGAAAGCGCAGTAAGCAAGGTGTCTAGGCGATGCGTTTGAGCCTTTGCATGATTGTGCGCGATGAAGAAGCAACGCTACGCCGTTGTCTAGACAGTGTGCAGGGCGTAGTCGATGAGATCATCGTCGTGGATACTGGCTCCCGCGATCGCACTATTGCGATCGCCCAAGACTGCAAGGCAAGCGTTTATCCCTTTACCTGGTGTGAGGACTTTGCGGCTGCCCGTAATGAGTCGCTGAAGTATGCCCAGGGCGACTGGATTTTGGTGCTGGATGCCGATGAGGTGCTGGTGCCGGAGAGCGTGCCAGCACTACAACAGGCTATGCAGTTGGACGATGCGATCGCCATTGCTCTGCTGCGAGAAGAAGTTGGCACCCATCATCCCGACTCACAGCTTTCTCGCGTGTTTCGCAGGCATCCGGCGATCGCCTTTACCCGTCCGTATCACGAATTGATTGACGACAGCGTAACTCGGTTGCTGCAACAAGAACCGCACTGGCGAGTCGTCGCCTTACCAGATATTGCCATTCGGCATACAGGTTATCAGGCAGCGTCGATCAATCAGCGTCACAAAGTCGATCGTGCCCGCACCATCATGGAGCGCTACCATACTGCCCATCCTGACGATGCGTATATTTGCAGCAAGCTAGGGGCGCTCTACGTCGATTTGGGCGATCGGGTACGCGGGTTAGCCCTACTGCAACAGGGTTTAGAGACTGCAACTGAAGCGGCGGTGCTGTACGAATTGCACTATCACCTGGGAAGCTTCTACGGTCAGCAGCAGCAGTTAGACTTGGCAGCACGGCACTACGAAGCGGCGATCGCTCAACCATTACACTCACGCGTGCAGTTAGGCGCTTATAACAACTGGGGCAACGTCCTGAAAGATCAGGGCGATCTGGTGAAAGCAAAAGCGCTCTATGAAACCACGATCGCGATCGACCCAACCAGTGCCGTTGGTTATTACAATCTGGGCTTAACGCTCAAAGCAATGGGGCAGCTACAGGACGCGATCGGGCAATATCAGCGTGCTATTCAACTCCAGCCTAGCTACGCCGCAGCCCATCAAAACCTGGGCGTGGCGCTACTCAAAGCAGGCAATGTGGTAGCCAGCCTGGAAGCATTTCAACAGGCGATCGCGCTTTACGAACAACAGCAAGCGCCAGAAGCCGCGCACCTGCGGGACACACTCAAGCAGATGGGGCTTCTCGGTTCCGTGTAATAGGTTCTGCAATCGATCAAGGACTACTCGTAATCAGCCGCCAAAATGTCCATCCTGCCATTGCTTCAGTACACTGGCGGTTCCTGCCAGAAACTAGGGCTTTGAGAGTCGTTTGCAGCGTTAGAAAAAGATGGCGAAGCAATATTTACGCACAAAGAATGGAGTCGCAATGCAGCAGCGATTCTAAAAGAGTTATCTAGCCAACAGCGTATGCCTTAGGCTCGCAGATTAAAGTGTCGCAGCGGCTGGTTCTGTCTTGCTAACTTCGATCTCGTCACCTTCATTCAACCGTTCTAGCTCCTGTTCCGTTAGATACGGCGTACTCACCTCTTCTTGAATGCAAAGGCGATCGCACGGAATGGTATCAGACAGGATCGCGCTTGCCATCATGCCGCTATGAATTTCCAGATGAGCGGCTGGAAGTGCCTCAAACACCAACCGCTGACCTGGAAACACGACCCGTTCAAAATACCAGTTAGTGACATTGCTGATGCGAGCGATTTGAATATGGCTCGTGGCATTCACATAGCAGCAGAGGATCGGGCGATCGCTATGTGATGGTAATGGATCGAAGATTTGAGCCATAAAAAAGACCCATACCGAAACTAGAAGGACTCTGTTGAACGTACCACTCTGCGATCCCCTTAGTTGTAAAGACGATTACCAATAAGCTGGCTGGTGAAGATATCTACCAAAAGGTACAGATCGCCGATCGCAAGAGGCAGATTGAAGCAAGCATGATGGACTCAAACAGCCATCCAGTCGCACTTGCAAGAAGATTTGCCAGTGGTGAAGCCAGGATACAGCGATCGCAGTACATAGACAAAAGCGGCTGATCTTTCTGTGTTTTGCCTGGAAAATGTCCATGCAGCAAAAGAAAGTCAGTGGTATCGTAAAGTTATATGAAAATCTTTTTCATAATCCATCTCACACAGGCTCCTGAGCCTTTAGCAAGCCGCTGAAGATCTGCAAACGGTTGTCTGAGTTAGGCTTCGCAGCGAATGCTCTCCTTTGCCAGTACAGATGTTTGCACAATGGTTCTTCAAGGTGCTTTCACCCAGTGAGACCAATCGCTTTTACGTTAAGAACTTGCTTGCTCATGGATAACCGGATTCTCTACGTTCGTCTCCCCTGCAACCCGATTTTTCCGATCGGCGTGATCTACCTTGCCGATCATGTTCATAAGCAATTTCCAGCCGTTGAGCAGCGTCTTTTTGACCTGGGCACAGTGCCACCGCTGGATTACGCGTCGGCGCTAGACACCTGCATTGATGAATTTAAACCGAGCCTGCTGGTTTTCTCCTGGCGCGACATCCAGATTTATGCTCCGGTCGGTGGACGGGGCGGCAACCCACTTCAACACACGTTTGAGTTTTACTATGCGCGCAATCTCTTGGTAAAGCTGCGCGGTGCGATCGGGCTACTCCGGGTCGCACAGGGTTACTATGGCGAACTCTGGCGGAACCTGGGCTTGATCAAGCGCGGCATGAAACGGGCAAGAAAATACAATCCGGCGGTGCGATCGGTCGTGGGTGGTGGTGCAGTCAGCGTGTTTTATGAGCAGCTTGGACGCAGCTTGCCCAAAGGCACGATCGTGTCGGTAGGTGAAGGCGAAGCACTGTTAGAGAAACTGCTGCGCGGCAAAAACTTTCTGGACGAACGCTGCTACGTCGTTGGTGAAACCACAGCCCGCGATCGCATGATCCATGAAGTGCCCACACCCATTGAGAAAACCGCCTGCGACTATAGCTATATCGAAACAATCTGGTCAGAGTTTGACTATTACTTGCAGGCGCAAGACTTCTACGTGGGCGTGCAAACCAAGCGCGGGTGCCCACACAACTGCTGCTACTGCATTTACACCGTTATCGAGGGCAAGCAGGTACGCATTAATCCGGCAGAAGAAGTCGTCGCGGAAATGCGCCAACTGTACGATCGCGGGATGCGTAACTTCTGGTTTACTGATGCTCAGTTAATTCCAGCCCGCAAGTATATTGATGACGTGGCGGCACTGTTGCAAAAGGTGCTGGATGCCGGCATGGCAGACATTCACTGGGCGGCATACATTCGGGCAGACAATCTTACGCCCGCTTTGTGCGATTTAATGGTGAAGACGGGCATGAACTACTTTGAAATTGGCATTACTAGCGGGTCGCAGGAGCTTGTTCGCAAAATGCGGATGGGCTATAACCTGAGAACAGTGCTGGAAAACTGCCGCGATTTGAAAGCGGCTGGATTTAACGATGTGGTGTCGGTCAACTACTCCTTTAACGTGATTGACGAGCGCCCAGAGACCATTCGGCAGACGATCGCCTACCACCGTGAGTTAGAGCGCATCTTCGGTGCGGACAAAGTTGAGCCAGCCATCTTCTTTATCGGTTTGCAGCCTCATACCCATCTAGAAACCTATGCCTTTGCCCAGAATATTTTGAAGCCGGGTTATGATCCGATGAACATTACCCCCTGGACAGTCAGAAAGCTGCTTTGGAACCCAGAACCCCTTGGCTCTTTGTTTGGAGAAGTTTGTCTCCAGGCATGGCAGCAGAATCCCAATGACTTTGGGCGTGAGGTCATGGCAATTTTAGAACAGCGGTTAGGACGAGCCGAGCTAGAAACAGCATTGACGGCTCCGATCTCCCCTGCCAAGCCTCTGGCGCTGTCTACGTCCGCCTGAGTATTGCGTTAAGTTTCGTTGCTTCAGGGCATACCACCCTTTCACCGCTGAGTCTACATCCACCCTGTTCCTATCCCAACCGTCTCACTTGCAATGCTAGAAGGTTCAATTCTCCAAGAGTTAGGCACTAACCATCAGGCTGGTCAACCTGGCAAACAGCCACTCAACTTCGGCGTTTACTACAAAAACACGCTAGTAGCACTCTGTCACGCCCTCGAAGACTACATTCTGACCAGCAGCAGTCAGCCATTGGTTGTGACTGCGTTTCAGCGTGGTAAGTGGTATTTACAGGAAGCCGATCGCTACGCCGATTTGGCAGAGCGATCGCAGCAAATTGTGATCATGGCAGCGTCGGAAGCAGGCTTTGCCGAGCATCCCACCAGCCAAAAGGCAAATGTGGAGCTGGTCAGTCTTGATCCAGGCGATCCAGTGGCACAGGAATGGCATTTGATTATTTTTGCTCCGACCTATGCCGCCATGGTGTTGTGTCAGGAGTTGTCAGACGCTGACTATGGCGCACAAGGACAACCCAAACAGGATTTAGAACGCAAATTTTACGGCTTTTGGACGTTTGAGAGCAATCTGGTGCAGGAGACGATCGAGCTGTCGATCGCCCACATCCAGCGCTACGATGCGGCTCTCGCTGCCAAGCTAACCGCGCAAATGGAAGCCATTGCAGCCGCACAGACCGAGAAACGCGATGATCTGGGTGCCATCGTTGTGCGGATAGTAGACTACCTGCAAGAAGGGCAAACCGCCCTCAGCGCACAGATTAACGCTTACGATGCTGAACGGCTCCAGCGCGGCCCTCTGGACAACAATCTGGTTTCCAACGAGGTGCAGGCATTTCTCCGGATGGCGCAGTTGACCGATCAAGCCGATGCCACAAATTCTACGGCGGCGGCTGAAGTGGCATCACTGGCAGAGGCGATCGGGCAACTGTTGGATTTACCCGTTTGGCAACTGCATCGCCTCAAGCTAGCAGGCTTACTGCACCGCCTTGCACCCTTGCAAGCGACAGAAACAGTTTTGAGTCCCAGCAGTTTTGGGCGCTATGGGGATGACAGTGCCATCAACCCTGCGCCAAGCTGTCCCTTAGTGCCTGGAGCGCAGGTGCTGCGGACGATGCCTCAACTACGGGCGATCGCCACCATCATCACACACCTGACTGAATGCTGGGACGGGTCTGGACAACCCGCTGGGCTGGCTGGAGATGAGATTCCGCTAGAGTCGAGAATCCTCGGACTGGCAGCAGCGTTTCAGCAACGGCTGGTCAACCTCCGCACTGCCATCACCGAGACTCATACACCCTTGAGCCAGGATGAATGTATGACAAAAGCGCTGGCTGAATGCCAACAGCAGCAGGGCGATCGCTGGGACCCTAAACTCGTCGAGACTCTAGCATTACTGGTCAACGGTTTTCAGCAGGGGTTGGACTTATCGATCAGCGTACCAAAAATTTCTGCTGGGCTTTGGCTGATCGACTCTCACTATGCAGACGATCTGTTTAAGACTGCGCACGAAGCAGAAGGTCGAAGATGAAAGGCAAAAAGGCTGAAGGAGTGATTGTTTGGTGGCTTTGAGACGCAAACTCAACCCCTAACCGTTCAATCAACTCGAAACGCTCTGCCCCCTCGCTTCTGCTACTCCTTTCCCCGTTCCCTCGTCTCTCTGTCCTCCTCTCTCTCTCCCCTCCCTCAATGAACATTGACGCAATTCGCTCTGGTAAGGTAAAACAGCTTTCGGGTGCTGACCTGGAAGACGAAGATTTGTCCGGGCAAAACCTTCAAGGTGTAAACCTGGCAGGGGCACGGCTCATTGGCACCGATCTCAGTCGAGCCAATTTGGCTGGGGCATCGTTGGATGGTGCAAATATGGTGGGTTGCCAGCTCGTTGCAGCCAATGTGCGAGCGAGCCTTGTCGGTGCAAACCTGATGCAGGCAAATTTAACTGAAGCCGATCTACGCGGCAGCAACCTGCGCGGTGCCAACCTGATGCGGGCAAGCGTGAGCCGAGCCTCCTTTGCTGGAGCCTTTCTCAGCGGTGCCAACTTGATGGGTGTTAACTTGCAAGGTGTCGATTTGCGGGGAGCCGATTTGCGCGGTGCGAATCTGAGCGGTGCAAATCTGCATGGTGCCAACCTCAGTCAGGTCGATTTACAAGGAGCCTTGTTGAACGAGGCTAACCTTGAGGAAGCTGATCTCAAGGGTGCGAATCTGGCTGGAGCCAGCCTGTGTGGGGCAAACCTGCTGTGTGCTGAGTTAGAGAATGCCAATCTGGATGGAGTAAACGTTGCTGATGCGTGTCTGGTCGGTACGAACCTCGATCGAACGGTCAATCGTCTCGATTTGCAACTTTCTCTGAAGCAGCCTGAGATTGCTCTCATGCAGTCTGAGATGGAGCATTCTTACCGCCCAACTTTGTAGATTGCAGCCTGCAAGTTTTTGGTCGTTCCAGTAAGATAGACCTTCCTGTAGAATGACCTGAAGTGTGCGATCGCACTGCAAACGCGAAACGAATGAATGTAACTAAACTAAACAACGCGTTTACGCTCTTTCTGAGCCTGCTGGTAGAAGCCGTTCCCTTTTTGCTCCTGGGGGTCTTGTTTTCAGGCTTGCTGCTTTTCTTTATTGATGAGCGCAAACTGGTGAGCTGGATGCCCAAAAATCCCTTCTTAGGAGCCTTAGCGGGGAGCTGCGTTGGTTTTTTGTTCCCCGTATGCGAATGTGGCAATGTGCCGGTTGCACGGCGGTTACTGATGCAAGGTGCGCCGTCTCCTGTGGCGATCGGCTTTCTTTTGGCAGCACCGACGATTAACCCGATCGTCTTCTGGGCAACGTGGACCGCCTTTCGTGATCAGCCAGAGATTGTCTTTCTGCGTATTGGCTTTTCGCTGACGATCGCGACCATTATCGGTTGGGTCTTTAGTGCGCAGGCAGATTTGCGCCCCATGTTGCAGCCTGGGGTGGCACGGGCAATGCCTGGAAATAGAGTGAAGGAAGACGAGAAAGGGGAAGCAGCAAGACGGAGAGGCGCAACGTGGCAGGAGCCGCAAGTCTTAACGTCACCCCTGTTGCAGTCGGGCACATATTTTTTGGGGCAGTCCGCACAGCCGTTACAGATTGATACGGCAGAGTTACAGGCGAGAATGTTGGGAGCCAATACAGCCGACAAGCCCCTGCCTCACAAGCTGTTGCTGCTGTTGGAAAATACAGTGCAGGAGCTACGAGAGCTAGGGGGTATTTTGGTGCTGGGTAGCGCGATCGCGGCGATCGTTCAGGTCTTTGTGCCGCGTGATGTCATCCTCAACCTGGGTCAAAGCCCTGTCACCTCGATTCTTGCCATGATGCTTTTGGCAGCCATTGTCTCCATTTGCTCAACCGTCGATTCGTTTTTCGCCCTCTCGTTTGCCTCCACGTTTACGGGTGGTGCGCTTCTAGCCTTCCTCGTCTTCGGACCGATGATCGACTTGAAGGCTGTGGGCTTGATGCTGTCGATTTTCAAAGCAAGGGCTGTTTTCTACCTCTTCGCCCTGGCAGCCCTGCTAACCTTTCTGTTTACGCTGTTCGTGAACCTGTATGTGAGTTAAGAGAGACCGCAGGTGAAGGCTGAAGGCTAAAGGCTAAAGGCTAAGTTAACTCAAAACTCAAAACTCAAAACTCAAAACTGCCTATGTCTCCCCGCTCCACTCGCTCTTCCCTATCCTTTCAAACCCTGCTGCCCTGGCTTGATGTGGTAGCGATCGCCGCCTGGGGTGTTTTATTTCTCAAATACTGGTTCAGTGGCAAGCTTTATCTACTGATTCATCCCAACTATATGGGGCTGACAGTCGTGGCTGGGGTTGTTTTGCTGTTGGTGAGCGGCATCAAAGCGGTTCTTTTGGTGAAGCAAGCGCGGCGACCGATACGGGGTAGCGCAACAGGACAACACCTGTCGCTGTTTCCACCGGGTTGGAGTACAGCACTGCTGCTGGGCACTGCCATTTTGGGCTTGTTGATATCGCCGCGTGCCTTTGCCAGCCAAACGGCGATCGATCGTGGCGTGAATGACACCACCACCCTCACTCGTGTGAAACCGCAGGCGTTTCGTGTGAGCACTGACACTGCCGACAAAACCCTGGTGGATTGGGTACGAACGCTGGCAGTCTATCCCGAACCCGATGCTTATACAGGGCAGAAGGCAAAAGTGCAGGGATTTGTGGTTCATCCCAAAGATCTGCCTGGTGACTATTTCTTCCTGACGCGGTTTGTGCTCACCTGCTGTGCCGCCGACGCTTACCCCATTAGCTTGCTTGTGAAGCTGCCTCAAGGTTCTAGTGTTCAGGGGCGCGAAGCTTACAAACCCGATACCTGGCTCGAAGTTGAGGGGCAGATGATCACAGCCGAACTGGCTGGTCAACGTCAGTTGACGATCGCAGCTAATACACTGAAACCCATTCCAGAACCCAAAAATCCCTACGACTATTAAGAGGGATAAGGGATGAAGGCTAAAGGATGAAGGCTAAAAAGTTGACAGATGATCGCTTGGCAGGAGGCAGGAGGCAGAAGGCAGGAGGCAGAAGGTTTAGAGATAGGGCTTCTAGATTTAGCTGTCTGCTTCATTAAGCTTTCAACCGCCGTATGAGGCAAACCTTGTGGAACCAGCGTTGATCACTCAGTATGCACACGAGCATATTCCGATTACCAGGCACATGGGGATGACTGTCCTGGCAGTCGATGATGTGCAAATTTCGCTGTTAGCGCCCTACGCACCCAACATTAACCATCGAGAGACCATTTTTGGCGGGAGTATTGCCAGCCTGGGCATTTTGGCTGGCTGGGCGCTCCTATGGGCAAAACTCCAGAGGGAAGAAACACCCAATCGCCTGGTGATTCAATCGAGCAGTACGAACTTTATAAAACCGGCGACCGACGCGATCGTGGCTTGCTGCCAGTGCGATCGTGCCCGTTGGCTCAAGTTCTACACCACGCTGCAACGGCATGGCAAAGCCAGAATCACGCTTAACGCCGAAACTCGCTGTGGGGAAACCATTGTTGCCACTCATACGGGACAGTATGTGGCGATGAGAACGTGAAGGGAATAGCCATCAGCGGTCAGCTTTTAGCCCTCAGCTTTAGCCTTTCGCTTTCATCCCTCTGCCTTCATCCCTCTGCCTTCATCCCTCTGCCTCCTGCCTCTCATCTGTGCTTTACTAATTCCGTGACTACTCTCTACTCTCGCCTTTACCATGACTTCTACGCTTAACCAGCAAATTCAGCAGTTTTACGATGCTTCCTCCGGTCTGTGGGAGCAGATTTGGGGTGAGCATATGCATCATGGCTATTACGGTGCGGATGGTCGTCAGCCAAAAGAGCGGCGGCAAGCCCAGATTGACCTGATCGAAGAGCTGCTTCAGTGGACACAGGTTGAGCGACCAGAGAGAATTTTGGATGTGGGCTGTGGCATTGGCGGCAGTTCGCTTTACTTGGCGGAGAAATTTAACGCGAATGTGACGGGCATTACCCTCAGCCCAGTGCAGGCAGGTCGGGCGGCAGAACGGGCTAAAAGTGCCGGTATGGCAGGGAATGAAACAGGCGCGATCGCCCAGTTCCAGGTTGCCGATGCGCTCAATCTGCCCTTTGCCGATCAATCGTTTGACTTCATCTGGTCACTCGAAAGCGGTGAACATATGCCCGATAAAGCTCAGTTTATGCAAGAGTGCTACCGAGTGCTGAAACCGGGCGGCACCTTTTTGATGGTGACGTGGTGCCATCGCCCCATCGATCGCCAACCGTTGACAGCCGATGAGCAGACGCATCTGGCAGATATCTATCGAGTCTATTGCTTGCCCTATGTGCTATCGCTACCAGAGTACGAGGCGATCGCCCATACCCTCAACTTTCAGCAAATTCGCACCGCCGACTGGTCTACAGCCGTCGCACCGTTCTGGGACGTAGTGATTGATTCCACCTTCAATTTTGAAGCGATCGTCGGTCTACTCACCTCTGGTTGGACAACGATTCAAGCCGCGCTCTCCCTCGGTCTGATGCAGCGTGGGTACCAAAGTGGGCTAGTCCGTTTTGGGCTACTCTATGCAACGCGGTCATGAGAAGAGAACAAGCTTACCGATTATTAAGGTTAAAAATCTCCCCAAGCTTGACAGCTACCAGAAGCTCGACCTAAGATATCTGGTAGGAGCGGAATTAACGATACTCAAATAAGCTTTACAAGCTAATACCACTCCTACCAGCCTGACTGCTTATTGTATAGAGTGCTGTAAATGGAAATGGAGCCATGGACAAGACCTGGAAAAGAGCTTGTTGGACAGGTAATTAAAGAGAGTATTCATGCACGACAAGAATCAATTGGAAGAGGGAACTGGTCACAGCGAAAAATGGCAGAAAAGTCTGGGATAAGCCATGTTACGTTGGGGCACTACTGTCAGGGGACTATAAAAGATCCAAGCAAAGATAATTACAGGGTGATAAAAGCGATTGCTCCCTATGTTTATCAGCTATTAGCATTTGACGGTGAAAGCCCCGTTTTAGATACAAGCAGGACTTATGAAACCGAGTGGCAAGCACTGTACTGCCTTGGAACGAGAATGCATGAAACGAGTCAGAGTTCCAAAATTAAGACCACAGAGACAGATGCAGTAAAAAAAACAGAACCTCAACTTACAAAATTTGAAGGTACTGAAATTGATCATGAGGAAGAGTCCATGTTGCTTGGTCTTATTCCTGAGCAGATAGCACGGCGAGGTGTTAGTTGGGAACAATTCACTGACTCCTATTTCTTCTTGAAAAAACTATCTAAAATGCTTTCTAAGCCTACAGGGAATCAATACTCCATAGATGAACTGATCGAAATTTGCGATCGAGGATTGAAAAAGTAGGAAAAGTGTTTTCCTAGCTTAAATTCTTCAAAACTTCTTAACAACATCTTGCTAAAAGAGTCAGCCTTATGGTACATTTGTGCGGTAATACTGGTATTTCCGATAGCTCGAAGGGGGCGATCAGACTGGTGCCTTAGTTATGTCTTTCTCTTAGGTGGTGTAATGCTGAAAATTAGTGTCCTCAGACGTTTAATGGTCATGGTTTTAGTTTTTCATGTACTTAAGGTGCAACACTCACCACCTGAAGCCTCCCGACCCACTCTTGCATCTTACGAACGGCTAATACCAGGAGTAACTACATTGGTTGCTGCCGAAGCGATTTTAGGTCCATCTGTGGAGTTAAGCCGTAATATGTCAAATAAAGCTGTGGTGTGGAAAGATTCAGGCGGAGCCGAGGTAAAAGCCGTATTTAATAAAAGTGGGATTTTAATATCGAAGGTACAAACTGGGTTGAAATTTTGATGGCTTTCTGAAGTTACAGAATTAGCTGGATCACTAGGTCTTTACTCAAGATAAATCTCAAATCTCCGGCACACTTGGTAGGAACATTATCCTGCTAGGGTCGCAGCACTGGGGCAATCACCTGAGACAATCGTCTTTGGTGTTGAGTTGTTAATGCTCAATACTGGTGAAAAAACAAGCAGTTTCGCACTGAAGTCATTGCTACGCCGAGATCGCCGTTCATAGCGCTTCCTCTCATCATCCTTATAAGAGCCATTAGCCCATGCCGTTGTCATCACCAAAAAAAATCCTCGTTGTCCTCAATGGCAAAGGAGGCGTTGGTAAGACAACCACTGCAATCAACCTGGCAGCAGCACTGGCGGCAAACCAGCGTGTTTTGCTGGTCGATGCTGATCCACAAGGGTCAGCGACCTGGTGGTTTAAGCATGGCAATCATCCCATGGGTTTTGATCTCAGGCAGGAAACCCAGCCAGCCGCACTTGGCGACCTGCGCGACGGAGGAGACTACGATCTGCTGGTCGTTGATACACCCCCGGCTCTGGCTTCAGAAGGGTTGGCAGCGATTATTCCTGTCGCAGACTACATGATTCTGCCGACCCCACCCGCACCAATGGACTTAACGGCTTTAATTGAGACAGTACGGCAGACCGTTACGCCAAGAGGCATTGCCCATCGGGTGCTGCTCACACGAGTCGATCCTCGCAGCATCAACGAAGCCGTAGAAGCCCAACGCACGCTCAAAGAACTTGGTATTCCAGCCTGTACTACGTTCATTCGTGCCTACAAAGCCCACGAACGGGCGGCTTTAGAAGGGCTACCGATCGCGCTGTGGCACGGCAAAAATGCGCGTGAAGCTGAGGCTGACTATCACCGTGTTGCCGAAGAAATACAGCGCGATTGGCAACCGTAAAACAGCCGTGAACGATCAAAGGCAGAAAGTTCACAGTGCAGTTTCGTTGGCAAATGGCAGTATGGTTTGTAGAGGTGCTTAAACAGAACTCGGCACCGCGTTACCTGAGAGGGTATCGGTTTAAAGTATTAGTGATGCATGGGCAACGGAGGACGCATGGCTAGGAGACGATTATCAGATTTGTTGCGCGAGGAAGCCAACAAACCCTCAGAGGACACAACGGCTGCGGCAGAGGTTGAGCCGTCAACTGATGAGCCAGAGGCAGACGCTGGGGATGCAGCCGAAGAAACGACCACGATCGCATCAGACTCCGTTCCCACCAAAGCTACTACAACGGCAAAGGGTCGGGCAACCAAACGGACGGAGGCTACAGAGCCGGAAGCAGATTCCGAACCACAACAGGACGATACCGTGCTACAGCAGATTACAGACCTGACCACTGCACTAGAAGCTCAAAAAGAGACGATCGCGCAATTGCAGACCGATTTGGAGCAAGCCCGTAAAGACGCGCGCCAGCTTACAGATGCCAACGCCAAACTCACCGAAGAATTGAAGACCCTAAAAGCAAAAAAAACAGCCGCAGACAATAGCGCTCTTCCAGTACCGACAAAATTGGCTCCGCAGGAGTTGAAGTTGGCACCTGCGCCTGTTGAAGCCTCTGAAACTGTTGAAGCCTCTGCACATCCGCTTAACTCCTTTAACCGTGATGTCGGCTGGTTTGACTAACCGCTGTACAGATGCTTGTCACGCTACAGATACTCGCTACGTCCGTTGTCAACACAGTTACCAACGCATTCGTTCGTTGCAAACCCACTTCATCTCTGGCATGGCAAACAAACTGATTCAAACGCTTGCCGTTGACATTGGTGGCAGCGGTATCAAAGTAATGGTGTTAGACGAGGAGGGCAACCCCGTCACCGAACGCGATCGCGTTGAAACGCCCCAACCTGCCAAACCAGACGCAGTGCTTGCTGCCATCATTGGGTTGGCAAAGGGTAAGGCATACGATCGCGTCTCCGTGGGTTTTCCTGGTGTTGTCAAAGCAGGTGTAACCAAAACGGCTGCTAACGTTGACGCTGAATGGATTGGTTTTGATTTGGAAAGCGCACTCTCTCAGCAGCTAGAAAAGCCTGTGCGCGTCATTAACGATGCGGATATGCAAGGGCTGGGAGCGATCGCTGGGAAGGGCGTAGAACTGGTGCTGACGTTTGGCACGGGACTGGGTGGCGCGCTCTTTCTGGATGGCAAGTTGGTGCCGAATCTGGAACCAGGACACCACGAGTTTCGGAAGGGCGATACCTACGAACAACAGTTAGGCAACGCCGCACTCGAAGAAGCGGGTAAGAAAAAATGGAACGATCGCATAGAAAAAGCGATCGCGTCCTTGGAGCATCTGTTTAACTACGACACACTCTATATCGGTGGCGGCAACGCAAAATTCATCACCGTTACCCTGCCCAAAAACGTCAAGATTGTACCGAATATTTCTGGCTTGCTGGGCGGCATTGCCCTGTGGCGGGAGTAGGGAGTTTGAAGACTCAGGTTCAGTGCTCAGGTTTGAGTTCAGTTTGAGTTCACCCTACACGTTCTTGAGGCACCTGTATGAAGGCACACTGTCCATTAAGCAGCCATAACAGGTTAAGATAGACGACGTACTGAACCGACCTCGCGGAGAGGTGGCAGAGTGGTCGAATGCACTCGACTTGAAATCGAGCATCGCGAAAGCGATCGGGGGTTCGAATCCCCCCCTCTCCGTTTTAAGCAAGACTCAAGTGATTAGCTGTACCCCATTGCTACTTTGCGTTAGCAGTGGGGTGCAGCAGTAAATAGGGCAATATCACTCACCGAAGGCGCTTAAGTTTCCCAGCCGCTTGGGGCATCTAGCGATCGCTGTAGTTGATTTTTGTCGCGCTTAAAGACTTGATGGCTTCAGGTGCGTAAAGAAAAGGAAACCGATCGCTGCTTACGTAAATTCAACTGATCGGCAAGGCTGGCTTCCCCCCAGTCGAGAGGAGACTTTTCTCCGGGCGGTACAACCGTGACCGGGGCAACCTTAACTGACGCAACTTTGACTGGCGGAACCTTAACTGGCGGAACCGTTGGCTGTTGAGCAGCAGGCGCTGCCTTCGTTTGCTGAGTTTGCTGCAACTGCATTTGAGCAAGCTGCATCAAGGTTACAGAAGGAGTAGCCCCAGCCGTCTGGTGACGACGTGGCTCCAGTACAAAAGACGGCGTTGGTACAGGGGAAGGTGGGGATGCTGGGGTTAGTGGAGGGGATCCTATCAACTCTGGCGCACCTGGAGTCTCTTCTAAAACACTTGGAGCAGGATAAGGCGTGAGGTGCTTTGGCTTCAGTTTAGAAGCGCGAACCTGTGGACGCGGTGGGCGCATTGCCTGTTTGGCGACGAGCATGGAACCCGCCGCACAGCTCACGGCGATCGCTCCAAACAACCACAGTGGCAAACGACTTTGACGCTGCTCTCTCTGAGGCGTTTTAGCCATCGTTCTCACGATCGCAGTTTCTGTAATTCTTTTCCCATTGGATGATTCAGGACTCAGCAAGCCGCTGACTGCAACCAGAGAAATCACCACCATCACGACCCAGACACCCCCCAAAACAGCGAAGGGACGCGTCCACAGAAACCGACTCAGAGCAACTGTTATGGCTGACTTGTGACGGTTCGGTTGGCTCGATCGTGCAGATATTGGTGATTGCAGTGGTTTTGATCGGTGCTGCTGCCTTTTCATACCACTCCCAGGTGCATGAACTCTTCTCTAGTTAGATTTTACTCAATGCACCCAATAAGCAACATTAATCTCAAGAAATAAGCCAAGTCTGGGCAAGCGGGAAACATTAGAAGCCTTAAAAAAGTAAGCCTGATGCGATCGCGATCGCCGCTAGAATCGTCCATCCGCCTACCAACACGACTAAACTAAAACAGCAGCCAATCTCAAAACGCACCACTATGTCATTGCCACCCTTGCCGCTTTCCACTCCAGCAATGTTGCTGTATGCCATTGCTATAGCGGCTGTATTGGTATACTTGCCCTTTCTGGTTGTCGCTTACGGTCGGCTTCAAGCGGGTTACGATATGGCACAGCCTCGTGCTCTTTTTGACAAGCTGCCAGCCTATGCCCAGCGAGCGACGTGGGCGCACGAAAATGCGTTTGAGTCCTTTGTGCTGTTTGCAGCGGCGGCGTTGATGGCATACGTCACGGGGCAGCAGTCCGCTCTAGCCGGTTGGGCAGCGATCGCCTACGTGGTTGCGCGTCTGCTCTATCCCACTTTCTATATTTTGAATGTGCCGATCGGACGATCGCTCATGTTTCTAACTGGCTCCCTGAGCATTACAACACTCATTGGCTTGAGCTTGCTTACAGTCAGTTCGTGAGATCATGCAGCGATAGCAGCCCTACCTTTGAGGAGATACCCATGACCGAGCGCTCCAGTGGGTCGATTGACCTTGCTCCTTTTATTGATCACACGTTGCTACATCCGACCGCAACCCTAGAGCAAGTCGAGCAGTGGTGTGAGCAAGCAGACCAATTTAACTTTGCGGCTGTTTGCGTTCATCCTGCCTATGTGAGGCAAGCCGCCGCTTTACTACATGGCAAGCGACCCAACGTGTGTACCGTGATTGGGTTTCCTTACGGTGCCACCACCTCAGCCGTGAAGCTCTATGAAGCGCAAGAAGCGGTCGAAAACGGGGCAACCGAGTTGGATGTAGTGATCAATATCGGTTGGCTGAAGGCAGGTGATATGGATGCTGTGCATCGCGAAATTGCCGAAATTCATGAAGCAACTGGGCAAACAATTAAAGCAATTTTGGAAACCGCGTTACTGACTGATGCCGAAAAACGATCGGCGGCTGAAGTTTGCATGGAGGCGGGTGTTGCTTACTTAAAAACCAGCACAGGCTTATACGGTGGGGCAACGGTTGCCGATGTCCGCTTACTGCAAGAACTGACGAAAGACCGAGTAGGGATTAAAGCGTCTGGGGGCATTCGCACGGCAGAACAGGCGTTAGAGTTAATCATGGCTGGAGCCACTCGACTCGGCACATCACAGGGTCCCGAATTGATCAGACAGCGCGAAGGTAAAGCGATACGCTAGGAAAGGCGGATGCACTTTAGCTTAAAAGATAGAGGGCAGAAGCGCCATAAAGCTGTTAACTGTTAGATTCAGGAGGGGCAAGTCGAGATCCAGCCCAGGACTGTTCTCAAGACAATATTCCCTCTCTTGTCCCCTGCACCTTCGCTCTTGCGCCCCACAACTCCATCGCATCACCGCCTGCATGAGCCGTACTTATAAAGCCACTGGAATCAATCTTAAAAGTATGCCGATGGGTGAGTCCGATCGGTTACTGACGATTTTGACGCGCGAGTTTGGCTTGGTGCGGGCGATCGCTATGGGGTCGCGCAAACACAACTCGCGCATGGGCGGACGGAGTGAACTGTTTGTGGTCAATGAGCTGATGTTTGCGAAGGGACGATCGCTCGACAAGATCACTCAAGCAGAGACGCTAGAGTCTTATCCCCGCTTAGGACAGGATTTAAGGAAGCTGATTGCCAGCCAGTATCTTGCCGAACTGTGTCTGCATCAGGCATTGAGTGAGCAGCCGCAAGAAGAATTGTTTTACCTGTTTAACGAACATCTAGCACGGTTGGAGCGATCGCCGACCTCACAGGTGTTAGCTCATTTGACTCATGCCGTCTTTCAACTGCTGGTCTTAGCAGGTGTTGCGCCTCAGGTGCATCTCTGCTGCATGACTCGTGCCGCGCTACCGCCTGACTTGACCGATGGCAACTGGCGCATTGGTTTCAGCATTCCGGCTGGCGGCACCGTGACGCTGGCAGTACTGGAGCAATTGCTGGCGAAGCCATCACCCCGTCGTCATCAGGTTGCCGAAGCCACAGCCATACGGGTGCCGCAAGTGGGGGAGCCACACGCCATGTCTGACACGACTACCGTTACAAGTCGTCCCGTGAAGGTTTACCAGCCGTCACAGGCGATCGCCAGCTTACATCGCCGTTTAAGTGCCCCTGAACTGATCCTGATGCAGCATCTTGCTGAAGCAACGTTGCCTGAACCAGAAGCATTGCTGGCTCAAATGCAGATGGCAGGAGAGTCTTACGGAACGCTCGACCCACTATGGCAGTCCGTTGAGCACGCCTTGCGCTCCTATGCTCAGTATTATCTCGATCGCCCGATCCGCTCTGCCAGCCTCATTGATGCCTGCTTTGCCACTGCCAATCCTGCCTGATTCCTTCAAACACCTCTTCAAGTTATGATGCGATTGTCCAGCTCTGACCTCCAAGCAACGCTGATGTTGTCTTTGAATCCAACGAATTCAGGTGACATAATCAACCACGAGTCACGTAAGGTAGATCTTGATGCCTTGCTCGACGATCGAGCGTTGGCTTCGTCAAATGATTCGTCCGATGATTCCATGTCACCCCTAACCAGCCAAGACGCTGGCAAACCCAGATTGGCAGAGGATAGCTTTAAAGCGGCAGAGGACAGAGTGGCAGACGATCGATCGCCGCAGCACCGACTGGCGCAAGAGCCGTGGCAGCCAGCAGACGCTCAAACAATGCCGTTGCCAGCATTGGAGCCACAGAACAATGGGAATGGTCACGGGTCGGCGAGTGACCTTGAATCATTAGACAGTACCCCAACGAACTATCAAGCACCGGAGCCAGAGCAAGGCTTTTTCCCTGTTTTGAAGAACCGCAATTTTCTAACCTTGTGGAGTGGTCAGGTTTTTTCGCAACTGGCAGACAAGGTTTATCTGGTACTGATGATCGCCCTGATAGCCAGTCGGTTCCAGAGCGACGACCAATCGATTAGCGGCTGGGTCTCGTCGATTATGATTGCGTTTACGATCCCAGCCGTGCTATTCGGCTCGATCGCGGGTGTGTTTGTCGATCGCTGGTCAAAGAAGACGGTGTTGGTGCTGACCAACCTCCTGCGTGGCGGTTTGGTTTTTGCGTTACCGCCGCTGCTCTGGCTGTCGAAAGGTTGGTCGCCACTGGCAGGTTTACCCGTCGGCTTCTGTGTGCTGCTTGGCATCACGTTTTTAGTTTCAACGTTGACTCAATTCTTCGCGCCAGCCGAGCAATCAACGTTGCCGCTAGTCGTGGAGCGACGGCATCTACTGTCTGCTAACTCGCTCTATACCACCACAATGATGGCATCGGTCATTATTGGTTTTGCCGTTGGTGAACCGCTGTTAGCGCTGGCAGATACGCTCATCAGCAAGCTTGGCTGGACGGCGATCGGGTTAGGTAAGGAACTGGTTGTTGCGAGTGGTTACACGATCGCGGGTGTGATCCTGCTGTGGCTGAGAACAGGCGAGAAAAGCCGTTTGGCAACCAACGCGACGGATGAGGCGATCGAGGCTGAAGCACCCCATGTTTGGCAAGACATCCGTGACGGCTTGCGCTTTCTGGCAGAGCAAGGTCGTGTGCGGAGTGCATTGATTCAACTCGTCATTCTATTCTCGGTTTTTGCAGCGCTGGCAGTCCTTTCGGTACGGCTGGCAGAGGTGACACCCGAAATCAAGTCGTCTCAGTTCGGCTTTTTGCTGGCAATGGGTGGCGTTGGTATGGCGATCGGGGCAACGTTTATCGGGCAGTTTGGTCAGCGGTTTCCCCATGCCCAACTGAGTTTGGTTGGTTCATTGGGCATGGCAGCGTCGTTGTTTGGTATTTCCCTCTCTGTGACGCGGCTGATACCCACGCTACTGCTGATTGCAGCGTTAGGAGGCTTTGCGGCTGTTGTCGGTGTACCGATGCAAACGGCGATTCAAGAAGAGACACCCGAAGCCATGCGGGGCAAGGTTTTTGGTTTGCAGAACAATGCCATCAACATCGCCCTTAGCCTGCCGTTGGCGCTTGCTGGTGTGGCTGAAACGTTTTTTGGGTTACGTGCCGTCTTTCTAGGTCTAGCGGTTTTGGTCGTCGCAGGAGGGGTCTTAACCTGGTATATTTCCCGTACAGGGTTAAACCAGCGTTAGTGGGTGATGGGCTGTGCGGTTTTGGTTAGGTGTACCCATGCTAATGGCTCGCTAATGACTGACCGTTAATCACTGCACCTATCCCTTTCGTTTCCATACTCTGAATGCATATCGCCTGGCTCGGAAAAAAGTCGCCGTTCTGCGGCAATGTCACCTACGGTCGAGAGGTGACAAACGCGCTCTTAGATCGAGGTCACCAGGTCAGTTTTTTTCACTTTGCCCAACCGGAACCACCGCCGGACAACTGGCCTGACTGTCAAGAGATTTCGATACCGTTCCTTTACAAATCGCAAATTTATACTATTCCGACGTTTAAATCGAGCAAGATTCTGGCGCAGGCGCTGTATCGGCTCAAGCCTGATGTGGTTCACGCTTCACTGACCCTATCGCCGCTTGACTTTTTGCTGCCAGAAATCTGTCTTGAGTTGGGTATTCCACTTGTTGCGACGTTTCATCCTCCGTTCGATCGCAAACCGCGTAATCTAACATCGGGCACACAGCATCTGATGTATCAGCTTTATGCGCCGTTTCTAGCGAAGTACGATCGCGTCATTATCTTTTCTCACATTCAAGAAGAACTGCTGATTCGTCTGGGTGTACCTGCCTCAAAGCTGGCAGTGATTCCCAACGGGGTAGATGTCCAGAAGTATTCTCCAGGGTCATCGAGTCTTAAAGCCGAGTTGGATGCCGATCGCATCTTTGTCTATCAGGGACGGATCGCACCGGAGAAAAACATTGAATCCTTGCTTAAAGCCTGGAAACAATGTCGGATGGACGATCGTACCAAGCTCGTGATTGTGGGCAACCACGGCTCACTGGCAGCCTCCCTGATTCCGTTCTACGGTCCAGAGCATGGCATCATCTGGTCAGGCTTTATCGCTGACGAGCAGCAGCGGATTAATATCCTGCGCGGTTCTGATGTTTTTGTGCTGCCATCCCTGGTCGAAGGGCTGTCACTATCACTCCTGGAAGCAATGGCGTGTGGATTAGCTTGCGTTGCCACCGACGCTGGCGCTGATGGCGAGGTCTTGGAGCACGAAGCAGGTGTGATCTTAAAGACCCAAAACGTCGCGACCCAGCTCAAAACCTTGCTCCCCCAACTGTGCGAACACCCAGGCTGGACAACGTTGCTGGGGCAAAATGCTCGGCAGCGAGTTAAAGAGCGCTACACGCTCACCGACAACATCACGCACCTGGAAAGTCTTTATGATGAGGTTTTACGACATCAGCCTGCACCACTAAGGCGAGTTTCATAAATGAATTTGACCGACCTGGCTTTTACTCCTGCCCTGGAGCAGGCACGCTTGATCCGCCAGCGAGACATCTCGCCGCTAGAATTGGTTGAGCTTTATCTGCAACGCATTGAGCAACTGAATGGGCAGTTGGGCAGCTATGTCACGGTGGCAGCAGAATCTGCTATTGCTGACGCTACAGCCAAAACGGAGGCGATCGCCCATAACCGCGAAACTCTTCCTCCCTTCTTTGGTGTGCCGATCGCCATTAAAGACCTGAATGCAGTGGCAGGGTTGCCCTGTGCCTATGGTGTCAAACTCCTTAAAAAGCGCATTTCTACTGAAGACGATGGGGTTGTCTCCCGTATCAAGCAGGCTGGTTTCATCATCCTGGGCAAGACTGCTACATCCGAAGTGGGGATGCTGCCTTATACCGAACCCGATGGCTTTCCGCCCGCCCGTAACCCGTGGCATTTAGACTATACGCCCGGTGGTTCCAGTGGTGGGTCAGCGGCGGCTCTGGCAGCAGGACTCTGCGCGATCGCCCAGGGTTCAGATGGGGGTGGCTCCATTCGAGGACCGGCATCGTGCTGTGGGCTGGTTGGCATCAAGCCTTCACGGGGACGTGTCACCCATGCACCCTATGGCGATCGACTCAGCGGTATTGCCACCAGTGGACCACTCGGTCGTACCGTTGCGGATGCAGCAGCATTGCTCGATGCGATGTCCGGCTATGTCGTTGGTGACCCTTACTGGCTACCCGATCCAGAACCCTCCTTTCTAGCAGCAGCTCAGCGATCGCCGGGTCATCTACGTATCGCCTTTGCAACTGCCATTGAACCCGTCGGAGCCGCAGACCCAGGCTGTAAGCAAGCGGTTTTAGATACGGTGGCTTTACTACAGGCAATGGGGCATACGGTAGATCCAGGTTGCCCTGATTTTAATGATCTGATTGAGCCGTTTAGCGTGGTCTGGCAGGCTGTCCTCAGTGAAGCGGGCATCCCGTTTATTTTTCTAGGCAAGATGAATCGGTGGCTACTCAATCGATCGCGCTTTCACTCCAGCGGCAAATACCTGCGAGCCGTTGGCAAAATGCAGATAATTGCCCGTCGCATAGTCGCCTTCTTTGATGCCGTCGATGTGTTAGTGTTACCAACTTATCTGCACTCCACTATCCGCATTGGCGAGTGGGCAGCACTTCGACCCAGCCAAACGCTAGAAAAAATCATCGGCTGGGTTGCGCCCTGTCCCCCATTTAATGCAACCGGGCAGCCTGTAGTCACGGTTCCCACTGGTTTTGACCAGAACGGTGTGCCGATCGGCATCCAATTGATTGGTCGTCCCGCCGCCGATGCAACTGTGATCGCCCTGGCCGCCCAAATCGAAGCAGCAAAGCCCTGGATTCACCATCGCCCAGCCTTTGCCAATCAAGACGAAGCCTCTCCGGGCTGAACTGTCTGTCAGGGCAAGAGCCGAAACCTAAGCACTGATCGTTCCCCTTCATTCATCTACCCTTTACTCCCTCATCAACCCTCCGCGCCAGATTTTCCTCTGCCAGCCAAAACTCGTTAGCAAAATCAGCACAACTTTTTGTGCCAAAGCTAGAGACACAAAGCGAAATATTCGATATGATACCGTCAAGAGTGTAGCTAGCAAGACATAACGCTCTTGCCCTAGGGTCTAATGTTGATTACGCTTGAGTACGTCAGCTTGCTAAACAGTCTGTAGTTGTAAGCAACCTTGACAGTTGCTTTGTATTGGTGTGTGGAGGATAAATTACCGTCATGTCGAACCTTTTCTTGAAATCTCTGCTAGTTAGCCCCGCAGTTCTGGCTGCTGCTCTGGCAGTGTCTACATCCGCGATCGCAGCCGACGCTAAAGCAACAAACGATGTTGTACAGTCTCAGGCTTCAGCCCTTCAGCCTCTTTCACTCGCTGCTGCGCCACAAGTGGCTGCACCGGAAGTGTCTGCTTTAGATGTCGCACCGATCGCATCTGACCGTGCAGTCACCAACCTGGAGCCAAACTCTCTACCTGCGCCAGTCGCCGCTACACCTGTGGAAGTTGCACAAGCAGCTCCCGTAGATTCTGAGCCTGCTATTTCTGAGTCGTCCCCGAACTCGCTTAATCAAATCAATCAGTACACCCGTGAAGGTCGTACCTCCAAGGCTCAAGTAACGTCTGTTTCTCAGTTGTCTGACGTTCAGCCAACCGATTGGGCATTCCAAGCGTTGCAATCATTGGTTGAGCGCTACGGTTGTATTGCGGGTTATCCTGACCGTACCTACCGTGGCAACCGCGCTACCACCCGTTACGAGTTTGCGGCTGGTTTAAACGCCTGTCTCGATCGCGTTAATGAACTCATTGCTGCTGGCACCGCCGATTTGGTGAAGAAAGAAGACCTGGCAGTGCTGCAAAAGCTACAGGAAGAGTTCGCCGCTGAATTGGCAACCCTTCGTGGTCGTGTTGATTCTCTGGAAGCACGGACAGCAACACTTGAAAAGCAGCAGTTCTCAACCACCACCAAGCTTTCGGGTGAAGTAATCTTCGCTGTCACCGATGAGTTTGGTCAGCCCTTCAACAACAACACTGTATTCCAGGATCGGGTTCGTCTCGCTCTTAACACTAGCTTTACGGGTAAAGACTTGCTGATTACTCGTCTTGCTGCTGGCAACGCGGTTTCGTTCGCGACTCAAGATGGTGTTGGTGGTGTTCCTCTACAGACTTTCCAATTTGGCAGCACAGGCGGCAACCAGGTTTTTGCTGATTGGATCGCTTACTACTTCCCTCTGGGCGAGAAGCTCAACGTCTACATTCCCGCCTTTGCCGGTTTGCAGTATGACTATGCGCCAACCCAGGCAGGTCTTATGGAAGGCTTTGACGGTGGTTCTGGTCCGCTGAGTGTCTTCTCGCAACGCAACCCCATTTACAACATTGGTGGTGGCTCAGGTATTGGCTTAAACTTCGATCTCACTAACAACTTCAAGGTTAGCCTTGGCTACCTGGCAGATAACTCGACCTTTACATCGGCAGCGGCTGGTGCAAATAACCCTGCCGATAAAGCAGGCTTGTTCAACGGCAGCTACTCAGCTCTTGCTCAGGTTGCTTTTAAGACTGACTTCTTCTCGATCGGTGCTACTTACGTCAATGCGTATCGCCGCGGTAACATCTTTGATGTGGGCGGTGGTAGCAGCTCCGTTGTCGGCACGTCCCTAGCCAACCTCAATTTAACGACTCTCAATGGGCAAAATGCCTCCAGGGTAAACGCCTACGGTCTGTCAGGCTCAATCAACCTGGGCAGAACCATCTCGGTGAATGCCTTTGGTTCATACATCGAAGCTGATAAAGTGGGCGATGGTTTCGATGCTGGCGATATCTGGACTTATGGTATCGGACTTGCGTTTGCCGACTTTGGCAAGAAAGGTAACTTGCTGGGCTTGATGGCGGGCGTTCAGCCTTACTTGGGCAATGCTCAACAACTGGGTCAAGGGGCTGGTAGAAACTCTGAGCCGATTCACTTTGAAGCGTTCTACAGATATCAGTTGACTGATAACATCTCCATTACGCCTGGTGTCATCTACGTGATCAACCCTGCTCAAGTCAATAACAGCTCAGACATTTTCATCGGTACTCTCAGAACGACCTTTACGTTCTAACTCTATACAGAAAGCCTCTTGCGTGAGTTGCAGAGGCTTTCGTACCGTTAACTTTGAAAGCTCTCCCTTTACGCGGAGAGCTTTTTTTATGGGTTTCTTGTTTGTAATAATTTTTACCAGCTTTATGTGATGATTTTTACTGAAAAACCTTAAGAATCTACTGTTCTAAAATAAACACTAGAAAATAACCAGAGAAATAGTGTATATATTTAAAGTCCTGTTAACCATCGTCCCTAATAATTAGTAAAGAAGGTTGGTAGCACTATCAAGTAGGCTGTTGTTGCAAATTGCGAAATCGCCTCTTGAGTGACCCTTCTGAAGCATTACTTTGGTTGAGGTTTCAAGCTTCTCGTTGAATCAGAGAAGTTATGAAGGAACCGCTCGTTGACGAGTGATGTGGATGGTCTGTAAACGGATTCGTTCTCTTTAAGGTGTGAGTGTAAAAGCAATGATGTCAAGAAAATTCTGGAAGCCTTTGTTGGCAGTCCCCTCCCTGTTGGGCGCAACGATCGTAGTCTCGTCGATCGCAGCCACAAGCGTTGTCGCTAATGCTGCTGAAACAGCAACCGTGTCCGTGTCTCCAGTAGAAGCTACAGAGCCTGTAGTGGAAGCGGCAACACTTCCTGTGGAAGCGACCAAGATTGCCGATGCAACGATCGCTAAACCAGCGGCAGCAACGGCATCCCAGGTGAATGTACCTGCTGTTGACGATTTAGCAGTGACAGGTATTGTGGGTCAGGTGACTTCTGTCTCTCAGTTGTCAGACGTACAGCCGACCGACTGGGCGTTTCAAGCACTGCAATCGTTGGTTGAGCGTTATGGCTGTATCGTTGGTTATCCGGATCAAACCTATCGCGGCAACCGGGCGCTGAGCCGCTATGAGTTTGCGGCTGGCTTGAATGCTTGCATGGATCGAATTAACGAATTGATCGCTGCTGGCACCGCTGATCTGGTCAAAAAAGAAGACCTCCTGGCAGTCCAAAAGCTGCAAGAAGAGTTTGCGGCTGAACTAGCCACCCTGCGCGGTCGGGTCGATGCGCTGGAAGCACGGACAGCAACCCTTGAGAAGCAACAATTCTCCACCACAACCAAGCTGGTGGGTGAAGTGGTCTTTACGATCGCAGATACCTTTGGCGATCGTGCAACCCGTACCGGTAACGGTAGTTTTCTCGGTGGCGTCAATGCTCTTAACGAAGGTGCTTTAAGGGATGACCAGACCGAAACCATTTTTGCCAATCGCGTTCGTCTGAACTTAGACAGCAGCTTTACTGGTAGAGATCAGTTGAGAATTCGCTTGCAGGCACGGAACATTACACCTTTTTCGGGTGCCTTCACTGGAACGAACGAAACCAGACTGGGTTTTGATGGCAACAACTCAAACTCTGTTGAAGCCAGCAAAGTCTACTACCGTTTTGCTCTCAGCGACAACTTCAGACTTCAGATTGACGCAACTGGAAACGAGTTTTATAACGGTCTCGTTAGCACTATTAGCCCTTTCGCCAGCAGCGGCAGCGGCGCACTCTCCCGTTTTGGACGGTTTAGCAACGTCCTCCGGAGTAGTGCATCTGGCGCTGGTTTTACCTTTGAGTACAAGTTCAGCAATTTTCTCGCTCTTCAAGGTGGCTACATTGCTGACACCGATAGCAATGACCCAGGTTCAACGAATGGTCTTTTTAATGGAGCCTACACTGCTTTAGGGCAGGTTGTTCTCAGACCCAGCAAAGCCCTTGAAGTCGCGCTGACCTATGCGCGCTCTTACTACCCTGGTAATGAGGTCAACGTTACCTCCAGCATTGGTAGTGGGTATGCGTCTAACCCCTTTGCTTCAAGTCCAGCACTTCGTCGAGCCACCTCATCCAATGCCTTTGGTGTTCAGGCACAGTTCCGCCTCAGCCCCAAATTTATCGTCGGTGGCTGGGCTGGTTACACTGAGGCATATCAAGCAGGCAACAGCAATGAAGCGACCATTCTTTATGGTTCTGCCTTCTTAGCCTTCCCTGACCTGGGCAAAAAAGGCAACTTGGGCGGTATCATCGTCGGTATCCCACCCAAAGTGACTGGCAATGACTTTATTGCCGCTACCGGTCGTCGTATTGACAACGACACCACATACCATGTGGAAGCGCTGTACCGCTACCGTGTTTCTAATAACATCGCGATTACACCTGGTGTCATCGTTATCTTCAACCCAGAAGGAAACAACGACAACGCAACCCAATATGTTGGCGTGATTCGGACAACCTTCTCGTTCTAGTAAGCTAAAAACTCAAGTGAACCAATAGACTAAGCCCCGTCTCGACGGGGCTTTTTTTATGCAGACGTTGCTCATAGAGGTGCAAGACACAGAAATATGGTCATCAAAGGCACACAAGCTTCGAGCTTTTTTGCTTAAGTCAGTGTAAGATTTGACGAGTTGAAAAAACCTCATCTAATGGGTTCTTTCAGCAGCTTTTGAGTAAGATTTATGTCTTGAGTGTGAGGTGTGTGAGTATGAAAGTAGTGATGTCAAAACAGTTTTGGAAGTGTTTGCTGACGGCTCCAGCGCTTTTGAGCGCGGCTGTTGTTATTTCTACGATCGCAGGTACAACGTCGGCTGTAAAAGCGACTGAAACGACTGCTGGTGAGGCTCAAGCTCTAACGACTGGCAATCTAGAAGCAACATCGGTGCGCTCTGAAAGCCCGATTGTTATAGCGGACGCTTCAGCCGTAACAGCTCAGCCCGTTGCATCAACGGCTCCTCTAAAGCAACTGTCGGTTTACAGCACTGAAGGTAAAGTTGAACCCAACGGTGCGAGTCAGGTGACTTCTGTCTCTCAGTTGTCAGACGTGCAGCCGACTGACTGGGCGTTTCAAGCACTGCAATCGCTGGTGGAGCGCTATGGCTGTATCGTTGGTTATCCAGATCAAACCTATCGCGGCAATCGGGCGCTGAGCCGCTATGAATTTGCCGCTGGCTTGAATGCTTGCATGGATCGGATTAACGAGTTGATTGCTGCTGGCACCGCTGATCTGGTCAAGAAAGAAGATTTGCTAGCAGTGCAAAAGCTGCAAGAAGAGTTTGCGGCTGAATTGGCAACTCTGCGCGGACGGGTCGATGCTCTAGACGCGCGGACAGCGACTCTGGAGAAGCAACAGTTTTCGACCACGACCAAGCTGACAGGTGAAGTCATCTTCACGATCGCCGATGCGTTTGGTGATTTCCCACAGCAAGGAGACACTAACACTGTCTTCAACGATCGCATTCGCTTAAACCTCCTGACGAGCTTTACAGGCAAAGATCGCTTGAGAGTGCGCCTTCAAGCTGGTAACGCGACACGACTGCTCAGCAATCCCACCATCCCCAACGCCCAAGCCAACTACCAGCGCACCAACGAAGGAAACTTGCCTTATGACGGTGGGAACCCTGCTCCTGATGGCACCATTACTGATTCAAACAATGGCGGCAATGCGGTCTTTCTAGACGTACTCGATTACCGCTTCCCCATTGGCAACAATATCTTTGCGAATGTTTTTGCCAATGGTGGGTTACATCACTATTATGCCGATACGGTTAACCCCTTCTTTGAGGGTAATGGCGGCGGTCAAAATGCGCTCTCTCGCTTCGCCGAGCGGAACCCGATCTACCGTATTGGACCTTTGGGCGCAGGGCTTGGGCTTAATATCAAGTTCAGCAATAACCTCAAGCTTGACCTTGGCTATCTTTCCAACACTGCCAGCAATCCTGGCACGGATGGTGGGGTCTTTGCTGGCAATTACTCCGCGTTGGCGCAGTTAGTCTTTAACACAGGCGGCTTCAAGCTCGGCTTGACCTACGTGCGGGGCTATGAGCGCAACAATCCTGGGTTGACGGCTGGTAACAACTTTAACCTGGGTGGTACGGGTACAACGTTTGCCAACTTGAACAATAATTCTTTGTTAAGAGGGCGATCGTTTCCAGTTGAAAGCAACTCGTTTGGTGTGCAAGCGTCTTTTCAACCGACTTCTAGCATCGTTGTTAACGGTTGGTTGGGCTACAGTGACGCGAATATCATTGGTCTGGGTGACGCAGACATCTGGAACTTTGCGGTTGCGGTTGGCTTCCCGAACCTGGGTAAGAGAGGCAACTTCCTGGGTATTGTTGCTGGAGCAGAACCAACATTGAGGGGCACTGGTTTTGACCCTGTCAACTTGAGTCCAGCCTTCGCCAGCAGAAGTCAGGATTTTGCCTACCACATCGAAGTCTTCTATAAGTACCAGCTTACGGACAACATTTCGATCACTCCCGGCGTAATTTATCTCCCCAGTGTGAACCAAAACGCGGGCATTCCCGGAGTTAACTCCAACGCCGATGTCTTTATTGGGGTTTTACGCACAACCTTTACCTTCTAGCTAGCAGCAATAAACTATGCGTCCAACCTCTGTACCCGATCATTAACGGTCTGTACGGGGTCAGTCGCCTAGTCACGCCTCTGGTAAGAAGTGGTGACGGAAAATGAGTCTATGAAAAAGCCCTGCGATCGCGGGGCTTTTTCATGCACTTTTTAAATTTACACAAACCCCAGCAAAGAACCGTAGTATGATGGTAATAACTTAAACAGACCAATCGACTCTTCATTTAATTTTGCCCGTGGAAATTTCTAGTAAGAATGAGTATGCAATCCTGGCGCTCATTGAACTGGCAGCACATTACGCCAGTAGTGAACCACTACAAATCCGTCAGATTTCTGCCCAGCAGCAAATTCCCGATCGCTACCTGGAACAATTATTAGCTACACTCAGACGGTGTGGTTTAGTGCGATCGCAGCGTGGCGCAAAGGGCGGCTACATTCTGGCGCGCGAACCCTGGAAAATTAATCTTCTCGAAGTGATGCACTGCCTGGAGGGTAACGATGCCCAATCGGCTGACTCTCATGTGGTTCCCAAAACCGTAGAAAGCGCCGTCATTTTGGATGTTTGGCAAGAGGCGCACCAGGCTGCAAATGCTGTGTTGCAGCAGTGTACCTTGCAAGACCTCTGCGAAAAATGCAGCGCCAGACGACAGCTCGACATCATGTACTACATTTAAGCCCATGCGTATAGCTCAGAACATTACCGAACTCATTGGTCGCACGCCGCTCGTGCAGTTAAACCGCATTCCTCAGGCAGACGGCTGCGTGGCACAAATTTTAGTGAAGCTTGAAGGGATGAACCCCTCTGCTTCGGTGAAAGACCGCATTGGCATCAGCATGATCAATGCAGCAGAAAAAGACGGTTTGATTACCCCTGGCAAAACTGTGCTGGTGGAGCCAACTTCCGGCAATACAGGCATTGCTTTAGCGATGGCAGCGGCGGCAAAAGGTTATCGCCTCATCTTAACCATGCCCGAAACAATGAGTTCAGAGCGGCGATCGATGCTCCGTGCTTATGGCGCTCAGCTAGAGCTAACGCCAGGAATTGAAGGCATGAGTGGCTGCATTCAGCGGGCACAGCAGATTGTCGATACCCTGCCCAATGCCTATATGCTGCAACAGTTTCGCAATCCGGCGAACCCTCAGATTCATCGAGAAACAACGGCCGAAGAACTCTGGGAAGATACCGACGGTCAGATTGATGCGCTGATTGCGGGCGTGGGGACGGGTGGCACCATTACGGGTGTGGCGGAAGTGCTCAAGTCGCGCAAGCCTGAGTTTAAGGCGATCGCGGTAGAACCAGCCAATAGCCCTGTTCTCTCGGGCGGTCGTCCCGGTGCCCACAAAATTCAAGGGATTGGCGCTGGCTTTGTGCCACCCGTGCTGAATGTGAACCTGATTGATGAAGTGATCACGGTGGCGGATGATGATGCGATCGCCTACGGACGACGGTTAGCGCGTGAAGAAGGCTTACTTTCTGGTATTTCGAGCGGTGCTGCGCTCTATGCAGCCATCCAGGTTGGTCGTCGCCCTGAGTATGCAGGCAAACTCATTGTCATGATTCAGCCCAGTTTTGGCGAACGTTATCTCAGCACCCCCCTCTTCCAGGACTCTGATGCAAACCTGCCAGCTATGCTAGGAGGGTAAAGCTGACGCAAGCGCATGAGGTCTGACCACTATCGCACTTTAAACGTGACCCCAGCCGCAACGCAGGCAGAGATCAAACAAGCGTACCGTCGCTTAGCCAAACAGTTTCACCCCGACAGCAATCGCGAAACTGCAAACCACGAAAAGATTGCACGGGTGAATGCTGCCTACGAAGTGCTGGGTGATCCTGACAATCGCAAATCCTACGACCAGCAGCTACACTACCTGACACAGTTAGAAGACGCTGGTTTTTCAGCCGGACGGGGCAATCGGCAGCAACGAACGGCTGCGGCACAGGCACGTCATCGCAAACGGCAGCAGACAGCCCAAACGGCAGACGACCACCTGCAACAGTGGCTCAAACAGGTCTATACGCCTGTGAATCGTCTGGTGCTGGAAATTCTTAAACCGTTGAAAGAGCAGATTGACGATCTGGCTGCCGATCCGTTTGACGATGCGCTGATGGCAGAGTTTCAGGCGTATCTAGAGGACTGCCGCGATCGCCTCAGTCGTGCTGAAACCATCTTTCAATCTCTCCCCAATCCCAAAACGTTGGCAGGTGTAGCAGCCCATCTCTACTACTGCCTTAACCAGGTAGACGACGGCATCGAGCAGCTTGAGTTCTTTACACTCAACTATGATGACTCTTACCTGCATACTGGGCAAGAACTCTTTCGCATTGCGGCTGGGCTGCGTCGAGAGGCACAAGCAGCCGTGAAAGAAGTCGTCTAGTGCGGTAGAGACTAGCTAACGGGTTATGCTATAATGAGCAAGCACATCGGGGCGTAGCGCAGCTTGGTAGCGCACTACTTTGGGGTAGTAGGGGTCGTGAGTTCGAATCTCGCCGCTCCGATAGCATAAAAGCCGTTCAACATTAAGGTTGTGCGGCTTTTATGTTGGAAAGAGATTGACAGCTTTGACCCATACATTTATACAAGCAGCTCGAGGCATGGGTCGGCTTTTTTCACAGTGAACACTGAATTAAAGTTGCTGAAATTGAGCCAACGATAGCGACGAGGCGGTAACACCTTTGGTGCAGCAAGCAGAACGTCAGGACACATCATCCATACAACCCATTTGGCGCGTGCTGGGTAATTTGCGCGTTTATCGTTGGACGGCAGTGGGTGCGTTGGTTAGTCTCGTACTGCTGACGGTAGCGAGTGCCGCGACCCCCCAACTGTTTCGGTGGGGCATCGATCAGGGCATTGCGAAACAGAATTTGTCGATCGTGCTCTCCAGTGCTGGGTGGATGGTGGTTGCAGCGATCGCCCGGGGGGTGTTTAACTTTGGGCAAAGCTATTGGGCAGAAGCGGCATCTCAGGGCGTTGTCTACGATTTACGCAACAAGATTTTTAGTAAAATCCAAAATCTCAGCTTTAGCTATCACGATCAAGCGCAAACGTCGCAACTGCTAACCCGCGTCACTAGCGACATTGAGCAAATTCGCGCCTTTCTCAGCACCAGTTTGATGCAGGTGATCAGCTCAGTCGTCACGCTGGTGGCGATCGCCGTGATTTTGCTGGTCATGAACTGGAGACTGGCGCTGATTACGCTGACCGTTGTACCGCTAGCGGGCGGACTGCTGGCAAATTTTTTCACCCGCAATAGCGCACTCTTTGGTCAGGTGCAAGAGCAGTTGGGCGACCTCAACGCCATCCTGCAAGAAAATCTGCTGGGTATTCGCGTGGTTAAAGCTTTTGTGCGCGAGTCTACCGAAACAACCCGCTACACGGCAATGAATGATGCGCTGGTACGGGCAAATATGAAAACCATTCGCGCCATCCGCAATACGTTTCCGTTCATCTTCCTGTTAAGCAATCTGGTGACGTTGGCGGTCTTTGGCTATGGCGGTGCAGAGGTGATCGGTGGCAGATTTTCGGTCGGGCAACTGGTCGCGTTTAACTCTTACCTGCTGTTAATTTTGCAGCCGATTTTGCTGATTGGCTTTGCAGCACCCGCGATCGCCCAGGCAGCCGCCTCTGCCGAGCGCGTGTATGAAGTAGTCGATGCAAAAGTGGAGATTCGCGATCGACCCAACGCGGTGCCGTTTGAAACCTGCGGTGGCAGAATCACTTTTGAGAACGTGTCCTTCCGCTATCCTGGCGCTACCACCGAAGCGCTCAAAGGCGTTTCCTTTGAAACCAGACCGAATGAGCTGATTGCTGTACTAGGCATGACGGCTTCTGGCAAAAGTACGATCATGAACCTGATTCCACGTTTTTACGATGCAACGGCTGGTGCAATCCGCATTGATGGACGCGATGTGCGTGATTTCACCCTCAAGAGTCTGCGATCGCACATTGGCATCGTTTTTCAGGAAACAACCCTGTTCTCTGGCACTCTCCGCGAGAATATCGCCTATGCTATGCCAGATGCCTCGCTAGAGCAGGTGATCGAGGTTGCCAAAGCGGCTCAAATGCATGACTTCATCCTGGGCTTACCCGAAGGGTATGAAACCATCGTGGGCGAACGTGGCGTGGGCTTATCCGGCGGGCAAAAACAGCGGTTGGCGATCGCTCGTACCCTTTTAACCAACTACAGCATCTTGATTTTGGATGACAGCACCTCGGCAGTCGATGCCCAAACCGCCGCTCAAATTCAAGCGGCGCTGGATGACCTCATGCGTCAACGCACCTGCACGTCGTTTGTCGTCGCCCAGCGCATCAGCACGGTTCAAAATGCTGATCGCATTTTTCTCATGGATAAAGGTCGTCTGGTAGCTCAGGGCACCCATAAGGAACTGCTGCAAACAAGCCAACTCTACGCGGTCATTCTAGAATCGCAGGTCAAGCGATCGACCTTGAGCACGATCGCTGCCACTTAAAAATCGCTGCTACTTAAAAGCGAAAAGCCTTGTCTGGTTGCGATCGCTGCGGTATGGCTGCTGATCGATTCAGCGTAAGGGATCTGAGCCTAGCCACACATCGCGTGAAGTATGTTGGTATGCTGGAATCTAGACTCCAGACTGCCGTTGTCAACCAAATTCATGCCTGCACTTAGCACCCCGATCGTCCCTCTCGCCTTTCCCCTCGCTGCGGTTGTAGGGCAAGAAGCCATCAAACTCGCGCTCTTATTAGCAGCCGTCGATCCCGGCTTAGGAGGTGTGGTCATTGCGGGACGACGTGGCACCGCAAAATCAGTGATGGCACGAGCGCTCCATGCCCTTTTGCCACCGATCGAAATTGTCGAAGGCTCCCTCAACAGCGATCCACTCCATCCCGAAGATTGGGACGACGAGACGACGGAAAGGCTAAAGGCAAATCTTTCAGACCTTAGCCCTGAGCCTTTAGATTTTCCCACCACCGTCATCCCTGCGCCGTTCGTTCAAATTCCGCTGGGCATTACCGAAGATCGGCTATTGGGTTCAGTGGATGTGAGTCAGTCGATTCGACGGGGTGAAACGGTTTTTCAGCCAGGATTGCTGGCAGAAGCGCATCGGGGTGTGCTTTACATTGATGAGATCAATCTACTGGATGATCAAGCCGCTAACCTCCTACTCTCCGTTTTGACGGATGGACGCAACCAGATTGAGCGCGAGGGCATTAGCTTTCAGCATCCCTGCAAACCGCTGCTAGTCGCTACCTACAACCCAGAAGAAGGAGACTTGCGCGAGCATTTGCTAGACCGCATTGCGATCGCCCTTTCCGCCGACATGGTGCTAGGGTTGGACGATCGCGTACTGGCAGTCGAGCAAGCCACCCGCTACGCTGACTCACCCCAAACCTTTCTGACCCAGTACACCGACGACATCGACTCGCTCAAAACCCAGATTGTGCTGGCGCGAGAATGGCTCAAAGACGTGCAGATCACCTCTGAGCAGGTGGGCTATCTGGTGAATGAAGCTATTCGAGGTGGTGTCATGGGGCATCGAGCCGAACTGTTTGCCGTGCGCGTTGCCAAAGCCCATGCCGCGTTGGATGGTCGCACAGACGTAACTGCTGACGATCTGCGTCGTGCCGTTGAACTGGTCATCGTACCGCGATCGACCATCGTACAAACCCCACCCGACGAGCCACCGCCACCGCCGCCACCACCCCCTCAAAACCAGCAAGAGCCAGAAGAGGAAAACGAGCAAGAGCAGGACGATCGCGATGACGAAAGTGATGATCAGGAGGAACAAGAGCAAGAACCACCTGCCATTCCCGAAGAGTTCATTTTTGATCCGGAAGGCGTAATTCTTGATCCATCCGTTCTCTACTTTGCTCAGTCGGCAACCCGTCAGGGCAAATCTGGTAGCCGTGCAATTATTTTTTCGGACGATCGAGGTCGCTACGTCAAACCCATGCTGCCGAAAGGGAAAGCCCGTCGTATTGCAGTCGATGCCACTCTGCGAGCCGCTGCACCCTATCAGAAAGGGCGACGGGCGAGGAGGGAAGAGGGGAGTGAGGGGAGAGGGGAGAGGAGTCAGGAGTCAGGAGTCAGGAGTCAGGAGTCAGGAGTCAGGATTAACTCAGAACTTTCTAGCGAAGCGGCGCGAAGCGCTACTCAAAACTCAAAACTCAAAACTCAAAACTCTCTCCCCAACCCCTCACCCCTTACTCCTCACCCCTCACCTCCCCGCAAACGCGTCTTCGTCGAGCAAGCAGACATTCGCGCCAAACGGCTGGCACGTAAAGCAGGAGCGCTGGTTGTGTTCGTCGTTGATGCGTCTGGCTCCATGGCGTTGAATCGGATGCAGTCGGCAAAAGGTGCAGTGCTGCGACTGCTGACTGAGGCGTACCAGAATCGTGATCAGGTTTCTCTGATTCCCTTTCGGGGAGAACAAGCAGAAATCTTGCTGCCGCCAACCCGATCGATTGAAGCTGCGAAACGACGACTCGATCGTATGCCCTGTGGTGGCGGTTCTCCCCTGGCACACGGATTGACGCAGGCAGTACGAGTGGGCATGAACGCTAGACAGTCCGGTGATATTGGACAAGTCGTCGTCGTTGCCATTACAGATGGTCGCGGCAACGTACCGCTGGCGCGATCGCTGGGCGAAACCATCCCCCCTGACGAAAAGCCCGACATTAAAGCTGAACTGCTCGACATTGCTGCCAAAATTCGCGCCCTCGGTATCCAGCTACTGGTTATTGATACCGAGAATAAATTCATTTCCACTGGCTTTGCAAAGGAGCTAGCACAGCAGGCAGGCGGCAAATATTACCATCTGCCGAAAGCGAACGATCAGGCGATCGCGGCCATGGCACGAGGAGCAATGCGCGACATGACCCGTTCCTGAACAGTCAGCGATCGGCGCGAATTTAAGGCAAAAGCTAAAGGCTGATAGCTGATAGCTAAATAACCCTGGGTGAAAGGGTGGAAAGATATGAGCTTAGATCACCGCAATGCACTCAATTTCAACTAGAACATTTTTGGGTAGGCGAGACACTTCAACACAGGCACGAGCAGGCGCGATCGCAGCTTCAAAGTATTTCGCATAGACTGCATTCATTGCCGCGAAATCATCCATTGCCTGTAGAAAAACGGTGGTTTTCACTACATCAGCAAACGTCGCGCCAGCCGCTTCTAGAATAGCTTGAAGGTTTGCAATGACCTGTTCTGTCTGCGCCGTGATATCGTCTATTCCAACAATGTCACCTGTAGTCGGGCTGAGTGGAATTTGACCAGCAACAAAGACAAGCTGACCACTGGCAACGATCGCCTGATTATAGGAACCTACAGGTGCAGGCGCGCGATCGGTACGAATAATTTTGTGAGACATATTTAGGAGAAGGCTAAAGGATAAAGGCTAAAAGATAAAAGTGGCAAAAGGCAAAAATAGCAAAGGAGAACAATCAATGCAAAGGAAAAGATAGAGGGCAAGCTGGAGTTTTTAGACTTCTTTAAAGTCTTGATCCCTTATCCTTTAGCCTTTCCTAAATCACTCCTGGTCGAATGCCATAATGCCGATAACGCCAGTAATCCCGCAGGATACGATCGTGATCAAAGCAGAGGTTTGTTGGCACTCGCCACGGCTCAAACACCTCTAGATGCTTGGTATCATCGCCTGCCGTTGGTTCGCCTTGCGCGATCGCTAGAAACACAATGCTCAGGGTATGCTGACGCGGGTCGCGGGCTGGATCGGAGTAAACGTGGAATTGCTCGATCAACTCGACCGCCAAGCCAACTTCTTCCTTGGCTTCCCGTTTAGCCGCTGTTTCCACTGCTTCGCCATAATCCACAAAACCGCCTGGAAGCGCCCAACCATGTGGCTCGTTGAGGCGTTCGATGAGCACGATCGGTCGGTGAAGGCGATCGGTTAGCTCAATAATGATATCGACTGTTGGAGTTGGGTTGCGATAAGCCACGTTCAGGTCTTTCATCTGGTAGGTTTTAACCCTGGAACACCATGATAGAGTCAAACCAACGCCGATGGCACGTCAACCTTCTCTTCCCAATCTCATGACCCGTTCCGACTCGCATACAGCTTCGCCAGCCCGAATGAGCGGTATTTTACTGCATCCAACGTCTTTTCCCAGCCGGTTTGGCATTGGCGACTTGGGACCACAAGCCCGTGACTTTGTTGATTTTCTGGCTGAAACCGGGCAACGGCTCTGGCAAGTGCTGCCTTTGGGACCGACAGGCTTTGGCAATTCGCCCTATATGTGTTATTCGGCGTTGGCAGGCAACCCCTTGCTGATTAGCCCAGAGCGGCTGCGCGATCGTGGCTTGCTGAATGAAGCTGATTTCGATGGGATACCAGCTTTTGCGATCGATCGTGTTCACTTCGATCAGGTGGCACCCTTCAAAATGGGGTTGCTGGAGAAGGCGTGCGAAAACTTTAAAAACTACGCCAATGACGAACAAAGGCAGCAGTTTGCCGCCTTTTGCGAGAGCAAAGCTTACTGGCTGGACGATTACGCGCTGTTCATGGCGTTGAAGCAAACGTCAGGTGGGGCAAGCTGGCACAAGTGGGAAGCAGCGATCGCGTGGCGCAAACCCGATGCCCTTGAAGACTGCCGCCAGCGTCTCACGGCTGAAATTTTTCATCAGAAATATCTGCAATACGAGTTTTTCCGTCAGTGGTCTGACCTCAAGCAGTATGCCAACGCTAGAGGGATTGAAATAATTGGCGACATTCCCATCTACGTTGCTCATGACAGTGCTGACGTGTGGGCAAACCCCGAAAACTTTTGTTTGGATACGGAAACAGGTGAGCCTGCACTCATGGCAGGTGTGCCGCCCGATTACTTCAGTGCTACTGGGCAGCTTTGGGGCAACCCTGTTTATAACTGGGATCATTTGCAACAATCGAACTTTCAGTGGTGGGTCGGACGGTTCCGCGCCATGCTGGACTATGTAGACTTGATCCGCATTGACCACTTCAGGGGCTTTGAAGCCTACTGGGCAGTCAAACAAGGTGAAGAAACTGCCCTGCATGGAGAATGGGTGCAGGCTCCCGGCAGAGAGTTTTTTGAGGTCTTGCGCGAACAACTAGGCAGGCTACCAATTTTGGCTGAAGATCTAGGTGTCATTACGCCGGAAGTGGAAGCACTGCGCGACCAGTTTGAGTTTCCAGGAATGAAGGTGCTGCAATTTGCCTTTGGTTCTGATCCTGGGAACCCATTCTTACCGTTCAACTATCCCCACCGTTGCGTTGTGTATACAGGGACTCACGATAACGACACGACGGTTGGCTGGTTTAACCAACTGTCTGATTACGAGAAGGGCAATCTCTGGCACTATCTTGGCAACTTCAGCCCCGATGGCATTCAATGGGATCTGATTCGGCTGGCGCTTAGTACGGTCGCTAGTCTTGCCATTATCCCGTTGCAGGATATTCTCGGTCTCGGTACAGAAGCGCGGATGAATTTTCCGAGCACGGCTGAAGGTAACTGGCAGTGGCGCTATCATAGCGATGCGCTGCATGGCGAGTTGCACGATCGCCTCAAAAATCTCACTAAGCTCTTTGGTCGCGCTCCAATGCAGTAGTTTGGTTCTGCTGTGACGTACACCTGGGTTTACTGAAGCTGACTCAATAACCAGGCTCCTGCCTGCGCTTGATCCGTTTCCTGACTGCGGCGTAATGTTTCCTCTAGAAGCGCGATCGCCAGTCCGGGTAAAACCTGGGATGTATCAATCCGTTTGCTGCCGCGGTCGGCAACGCTATAAGCAAGAATTTGCGTTTTTTGCACATCGACCACCCAGTATTCAGAGACTTGTAAATCCTCATACAGCAGCCGTTTTGCACCTTGATCGGTTAAAAGTGAACTGTCGGCAATCTCGATCGTCAAGTCGGGGGCTGGATAGCAATCGAGATCAACAATCGACGTGCCACGGGGAATCAGGCGGGCGCGATCGCCCACATAGTATGAAATATCCGGTTGGCATTCTCGACTGCCAGCTTTGCGATACGTGCAGTTGTCCCTGGCGATGAGTGGGATACCTTTGACAATACCAAAGAGGTTGATGGCTGAAATCAGCATGGCATGGTCGCAGGAATGATCAGAGCCAACGGGTAGCATCTCAAGCCTCATCTGTCCGTTGTAGTAGTAGCCCTTCGCTTTTGCAGACGCAGGGTCTTCGAGCTGTTGGATATAGTCATCCCAGGAGGCAACAACCCAGATGTCCGTTGGTAGTTGAGTGGAGACGTTACTCATCGGTATGCCCTTCGAGCGATGGCTGCAAGGCGCTTTTGCTCATCCTAACTGATTCAACTAACGCCCAGCCTAGCCGCGTTGGTTGTTCGTACACTCGTTTAAGCGTGTTCAAATCCCTGGGAGAAAGGGGCGGCGGCTCACGAACCTGGGAGAAGTACATGACATCGGTTTGGGCTTGGCTGTGCCCCCAAAGACCCAATGCGTGACCCAACTCATGCCGTGCGGCAGCTTGAAGGTAAGACGGTGCCTGG
>JBGTJW010000030.1:0-9484 GCA_041744955.1 Stenomitos sp.
TGTAGTCTGCCTTGAATGGTGTACCAGTAGCAATCAATCTATAGATGGAGCGTGCGGTTAAACGAAACGGGTCAGTTGCACGCGGTAGCGATCCTTTTTGGTTACAGCGATCTCGCCGACTTCGACACGACCTTTACCCCGAATGGCAATCAGGTCATTGGCTTTCACGGCATGGCTCGCGCTGGTAATTTCCTTCCAGTTAACGCGCACATCACCACCATTAATCAGATCTGCCATTTTGTTGCGCGACATACCAAAGCCAGCCGAGGCGATCGCGTCTAGTCGCAGTGAGGCTTCTACGGTCGTCAGCTCTTTCTTTTTGGGTTCGCGTACTTTGAGTTCTGCCAAATCAAGGCGACGGGTTTTTACAGGCACCGATCGCACCTGATTTAAGTGCAGCTCCAGAAATTCTACCAGTTCGGGTACAGCGATCGTCTGCGCGCCACGTTCGCCCAGCACAATAATATCGCCAACCTTTTCTCGGACTAAGCCAGTGCCCAGAAGCGCCCCTAAAAAATCACGATGGCTTGCCTGGTCAAACAGAAAGTTTCCGGCAATTTCCAGCGCAGCAATGGCAACATGAGTAGTATCTAAGGGCATTTCCGTGCGTGCGATCGCGAGCCGCTGCCGTTCTGCCTGCGGGTAACCACCCCATGCCACAAACTGCACCTCTGACAAACGGCTAAAGATCTGCTGGATATCGGCAATCTCAGGCGGCGACAGAAAATCAGTCTGCACCACATCCCAGGTTTTAATTGCCTGGTCTGCCTGATCGATCGCCCGCGCTACGACCTCTCGGTTCTCAATGCCTTTTAATAATTCTTCCCTGGGCAACATAGTAGCTTCGATAGCGAAAAGTCTATTCTAGCGAGCGGCAACACGCCTAGCTGCTTACTGGGTCGTCAGCGCTTTGAAACTATACTGTTGTGCAGATTTTATAGCTGGCTGAATTCGTTAGAACGAAGGGTATGTTACCCCTTATTTCTAAGCAGTAGATGCAGCTTAAGGCTCGAAGACGATCAATTCAAAAACATATCAAAGCGGTTGTTACTGCCGACCCGATCGCTTCCGCCCAGGCGATCGGCTTGCGTTACGTCACCGATGACATACCAGGGATACAGCGGAAGCGCTCTGGCAAAAAGGGATTTGCTTACTTTGATACCAACGGCGATCGTCTTCGTGATCCAGAGGAGATCCGTCGTATTGACGCACTGGCGATTCCACCCGCTTACAAAAATGTGTGGATTTGTCCCTTTGCCAATGGGCATTTGCAAGCAACCGGACGCGATGCCAAAGGTCGCAAGCAATACCGTTATCATCCATTGTGGCGATCGATCCGCGACCAAAGCAAATTCACCCGTATGCTGGTGTTTAGCCAATCGCTACCGCAAATCCGGCAACGCCTGGAGCATGATTTATCCCTACCTGGATTACCAAAAGAGAAAGTGCTGGCGGCGATCCTTCGCTTAATGGAACTGACCCGCGTTCGCGTCGGCAATGAAGAATATGCTCGCTCTAATCAATCCTATGGTTTGACCACATTGCGCGATGAGCACGTTGATATTAAAGGCTCCAAAATTCAATTTCACTTTCGGGGCAAGAGCGGCGTTGAACATGAGATTGAGCTTGCTGATAAACGCCTCGCTAAAATCGTCAAGCGCTGTCAAGATATTCCTGGTCAGGAGCTTTTTCAGTACCGTGATGCGGCTGGAGAGTATCAGTCGATCGACTCTGGCGATGTCAACGCTTATTTGAAAGCCATTACTGAACAAGACTTTACGGCAAAGGATTTCCGCACGTGGGCTGGCACTGTACTAGCCGCAGCCGAACTGGCAGATATTGGCACGTTCACATCCGAAACGGGTGCTAAAAAAAATATTGTTCAGGCAATTAAAACGGTTGCCTCCTACTTGAGAAATCGCCCTGCAACCTGCCGAAAATACTACATTCATCCAGCCATATTAGACGCATACATGGATGAATCCTTGCATCAGATTATGCAGGAACACGCGGCAACGATCGTCGAGCAGAGTCATGCGCTTAAACCTGAAGAACTAGCCGTTGTAGCGATGCTAGAACAACAGTTAATGCAAGAGTTGCAGCAAAAAGTAGTGGCTTGAGCGCTAGCAATTATCACGCCTCACTCAAGAATGGCAGGATGAAAGATGCTAATTCAGCCGCATACTTTTGTGGCAAGGCGTGATCAGCACCAGGAATGATTGCCAGTTTGGCATCTGGTATCTCGTTGGCATACGTCTGTGAGTGCCAGAGAGGAATCGTTTCGTCACGATCGCCCGTGATTACCAGCGTCGGCACTTGCAGGCGATAAATCTCTTTCTCTACCGTGTCGATCGCGTCTTCAGGTCGCAGGCGATCGAGCAAAAAGGAGCAAGCCGCCGGTTGTGCCATCAGTTCTCGCCGAAACCAGGCAAGCTGCTCTACGGCTGGACGTTGCCCCATGAGAGCGGCGATCGGTGTTGCCACACGTAACGCCCAATCAACCACTGGAGTGCGCCAGAGCAACGGACGCAAATGATCATACCGTCCACAAAAGCTATCGTCGCGAATGCCCGCAGGAGCCGCTAGCAAAAGCCCTTTGACTGCGGCTGGATGTGCCAGTGCGTAGGCAGCACCCACCCAGCCGCCAAACGAATGACCCAGGATGTAGCAAGACTCAACGTTTAAGTCTGCTAAGACCTGATGTACAAACGCCACTTCTTGGGCAATGTCGTAACGAATGGGTGGTTTGGCAGAGTCGCCAAACCCTAACAAATCAAGACCAATGCAGCGAACGGGTGGGTTTAATCGCTCCATCAGCGGCAGCCAGTTGGTTGCATCGCCCAAAAAGCCGTGGAGCATCAGAAGCGGTATACCGTTGCCTTGCTCCAGGTAGGCGGCTGTGTGAGAAGCCTGACCGGGTATCAGATCCGATCGCAGATTAAGAAGCTGCTTTTCGAGCAATTACTTGTGAACCATAAGGTACTGACCGTTTCCATTATATTCGCCATCGCTCGTAGCAAAAAGCGTACCTAACAACAGACAGTAGAAGCGCCACATGCGACGGAATTTAGCGTAGTCCATACCGTAATCTAAATGCTTGACGGTCTCTTGACTAGCATCAAAACGCCGCAACCAATCCATCGCTGTTTTGTGGTAGTTCATACCGTTGATATACCAACGCTGAACGGTTTTAAGATCGCGATCGTGACTTGGGACAGCATCGTAGTTCCAATACCGACCGTGCGGAAAAATGTACTTGTGCGTGAAGCCAGTCGAAAAGTTATTTGGAATACGAACGGTAATGATATGAATAAAAACCTTACCGCCGCTTTTGACAAGCGATGCCAATTTCTGGAAGGCATTGGTCAGGTTGCCAACGTGGCAAAAAACACCGATCGAGAGAATCTTGTCAAACTTCTCTGGGAACTGAGCATCGTTTAAATCGCCCTCATGTAACGTGAAGCGACCTGAACTTAAGTAGCTCTCAGGGTCTTGCATCTTGTTTCGCATGTAGTTGCATTGTTCACGGCTCAAATTCAGCCCTGTAAAACGCACATTGGGAAACTTAGAAAGGATGTAGTTAGGAACACAGCCCCAACCACAGCCAAAGTCCAAAATGTGGTCGCCGTCCTCAATGCCTAAGCGCTCAATGACCTGATCGATCATGTGCATTTGAGATGTTTCCAGATCGGAAGCACCGTTTTCCCATAAGCCCATGCTGTATTTTGGATAGATAAGCTTCCAATCTCCCAACATTTGGTTCAGCATTGCTTGCGGTAAGTCATACTGCACTTTCATCAGCTCTCGCGAACCTTCTGCAATATGGTCGCTTTCTGTTAAGACCCACTCATAAGGGGCGAGAATACCAGGAGCATACTTAAATAGACTGGGCATTGCTGTATGAATTAATCCTTGCAACGCCGAATCAGGTATTTCTAACCCGTTCATGTATGCTTCAGCAAGTACCATCTGAGAAGCATCGAAAACTCTAGCCATCCCACGAGTCAATTTGTATCCAAGCCGACTTTGTGGTTTGTCCTCTATCGTGAGAGGGATATTTTTAGCGATATTTTGTAGCTTAGGAGCGGTCTTCATATTGAATCTCCGGTTAGCTTTTAGCAGACCATTACGTTACTATGAAAACGAAAAAAAATCTCACGTTCTTTAGAATTTACAACAAAGTTAACATTTATCTTCCCTTAGAGAATCACATGACTGAACGTAACAACCAAACGCTAGTACATCAATCGGTTTATGCTAAAAAGCTGCGTCCTCTGTTGCCGCCAGAAGCCTTTGACCCCGATGCAAGTAAGGCAGTGATTCTATGCATCAACTTAGCAATATTGGTCTTGGGTTGGGCGATTGCTGACAAGCTCGATCGCTGGGACAACCATCTTTTGTGGCTTTATTTGCCATTCGCTTTCATTATGGGCAATAGTATCGCTGTACTGGCATTTAGCTGTCATGATCTGATGCATGGCACTGTCAGTCGAAACCATCGTTTCATCAGTTTTATTAGCTTGCTGGGACAAACAATATTGTGGATGCCACCAACATTGTGGAAATTACTGCATAACCGTGTGCATCACAATACAACAAACTCTTTAAGTGATCCTGATCGTAATTATTTATACACGCAACCAAAAACCTGGGGGAAATGGCTACAGAACTTATGCTTTCCCTCCTCTGAAGTTCATCCCATTGGCTTAGTGGTTGGTATGACAGCAGCTTGGGGCTTTTATGCGTTTCGCAATTTAACTTCGATACTCTTGTTTAATCGCGAAACAGTTGACTATCTTCCGGCTGCTTTCAAGGTGAGGTCAAAAGAACGCTTGGCGATAGCTTGTGAGTTTCTGCTCATCTTAGCATTACATCTAAGCATCCTTTTCTATCTTCAATTTAGCCCTTTAAAGATAGTCTTGAGCTATTTGCTACCGCTTTGGACTGGCTATAGCATCATGATTTTCTATATCTATACGCAGCACTTGATTTGCCCCATGACATCTATTAATGACCCACTTGTTAATAGTGTTTCGATCCAGCTTCCAAAGATTGTTGATCAGTTGCATTTAAACTTCTCTTATCACGGCGAACACCATATTTTCCCAGGCATAAACACCGATTACTACCCAACAGTAAGAGAGTTGCTGCAAACTCATTACCCCGATCGTATGCATTACATATTGGACGCAAGAGAGGCATGGCGCTTTCTCTTGACAACGCCACGGCACTACCGAGATGAAACGACTCTTACAACGTGGTCAGGCGAAACCTCAACTACCTGCCCCTTGCACATACCAGCACCATAAAATTGCGTCAAACTAGAAATGTGGCATTCCGTTGCTGACGTACATTAGATCTATCTGCTCTAGCAGCAAAGGATACGAAATCTAGTTCGACTAATTCCTATGATTGAAATCCTGGCTGTGCTTTCTGCATCTGCCGCAGGAGGTATGAGAATTGCGCTCCCGCTGCTCTTAATTGGCTTGCTATACGGGGGAAACCTATGGTCGCAAGTGCCATTGTTGTCTCGCCTTTCACCGCCAGTCGTGCTAGGAGTACTGGTGAGTTGGTCTTTGGTAGAAATTTTTGCGTCAAAAGATCGCCTGGGGCAACGATCGCTCCACCTTGTACAACTCTTGTTCAGCCCCTTAGTGGGTGCCATTATGGGTATGGCAGTCGCTCAGGCAGCGGGCATTCCGACCTGGCTGGTATGGTTGCTTGGTGGCATTGGCGGACTGGTTGCGTTGGTACTGCAACTGGTACAAGTCGGTTGGTTTTACCGCTTGCAGAAAATTCCCCTTTGGGTCGTCTTCGCGCAAGATGCCCTCTGTTTTGTGCTGGTGCTGTTTGCGCTGGACGCACCACGGCAAGGCGGGTTGATTGCTCTACTACTGCTGTGGCTGGCAATTCGTAGCTCTAAAGAATGGCGACGCTGGTATCTCGATCAAACGGGAGGCGATCGCACACGCCCAAGACGTGACAAGCAAGATCCTGATTAGAGGACGCGATCGCGTCTAGCGCCTCTTCTCTAAAATATCTTCAGGTCGATCCTTAAACAATGCTCTTGTATGCGGGCTTCTACTGGACAAACCATAGAAATGGGGTAGGGTTCACTTGACTGCTGCAATCCCTCCCAATCACATAGCAAACAGCAGCCCGTTGTTCACTGACTGCTGTTTGAAGCTAGAGACACTTTATGCCAATTTGTAGAAGAGCCGCTTAAACGAGACTATGGCTCAATCGAGCGATCGCTGGGGGTTGGAGGTAGCTGGTGCGCTGGGCGATCCGTGATTGTCGCATCATCATCTTTCACAGCTTCCGAAGCGCGGTGTAGTAGAGCACTCAGCAGCTTACGGACTTCGCGCTCACGACGAGCAAGAGCGCCTCCGGCTTCACTAATTTGCTGTTCAAGCTGTGCAAACTTGTGATCTGCCTGACTTTTAGCAGCTTCAGCTTTGGGGCGCGCTTGACTATACCAATGCTTGGCATCATCTAAATGACCTTGCGCCTGATCGTAGTAAGACTCAGACCGGGCAACCAATGTCGCACGTAAGAGGGCAGCCTGCGCTTGCAACTGGGCGTAACGCTTTTTCAGTAACGCTGCTTCTTCGCTGTTCTGAAAGGTTCCAATGGCATCTTCAACCAGTGCCTTGACTTTCGTAGGCGCGGTACTGGCAGCATCTTGAATACCTTCTAAGCCAGTCGCAATCTCTTGCTCTAACTCATCTTGTTGTGCCGAAAGTTTTGTTTGCAGCCGCTTCACTTCAGCTTCCGTTTCAGCAATTTTTTGCTGACGGGCACTGCTAATACCATCGACAATGCCTTCGATCGACGCTTCAATTTCGTCTTTGGTTTCCTTACCGTTTTCTTGCAGACCTGCGATCGCAGAGGAAAAAACGTCCTTTATAACCGAGCGAAAATCACGGGAGCCTTCTTGGACTTCATGAGTGACTTGCGAAACAGCCGCACGAAGAATTTCACGCACGCGATCGGTGCGTAGTTTGCCAACTTCTTTGACTTGCTTTAGATCAGTTGAAAGCTTTTCTTTAACTGGAGTAGACATTGTTACAAGCTCCTAGGTTGAGACAGATTGATCAGTCAGAATTAAATGTGATTCAGCTTCAAACGTTTTATCAACCTTGCCAAAAAGCTGCGTCTAAAAACAATTTATGATTAACCATCATCTGACTGTTCTTCTTCATCTTGACAAACGCGATCGTCAATAGCGTCCCTCCTGAGGTAGGAAAACCACCCACAATCAGTCGTAAAAACCGAAAGCAGTTGTGCTCCAGAGCAGCTTTCCTCATTAGTTCCCTTACTATTGGCAGAAAAGAGCTTCATCCAAAAGGGTAGAGCCATCATCTCAACCAACTTTAGTTTAGCTACGCCCAACCACGGTTTAGCAAGGCAACCAACAAAAACGCGGAGCAGGGTTGGCATTGCCTCCCTTTCTCCGCGTTCTCAACTCTGCGTATCAGTTAAATGCGATTAATGCGACTAGCTGTGACGACTAGCCACCTACAACCTAAAAGCGATAGCCGACACCAGCCTGGAAGCTTAGAGCATCAGCAGAACTGTTCTTGTAGGCATCAATGCCCCACTTAGCATCGCCATAAACAACGACGTTTCTACCAATACCTGCTTCAGCACCAGCAGTAAGAACGGGAGCGTTCTTGTTACCTAATGGAGAGGGCTTACCTTCTTTGTCGGCAAAGGAATAACCGGCTCCAGCATAGATATTAGCGTTGTCGGAGACAGGCAGATCGTAAGTGAGAAGGGGCATAATAGCTGCACTTTCACCACTAAATAAAACGGCACCTCGTACAGAAACAGGTGCATTGGGAACGGCAAAGCGACCTTGAATATTACCGCCCAAGGTAGCAGCATCACCGTTTTGCCCACCGTTGGTTACGCCAGCAGAAACACCTGCACCAATGTAGCTGTCGTTGAATGTAATGGGTCGAGCAGAGGCAGCACCAGCCGAAAGAATAGCGGGTACGCTCGCCAGAGCAGCGAGTGCAATGATGCGAACAGGCAGAGCGTTGCGAAGAATGGTGGAGAAGGTTTGAGCGCGTTGCATAGTAGAGTTCCTCACAGGGTTAAGGTTCATTTGACTCAGTTATATCTAAAGTCGAAAAACGAGTTGGAAAAGTTCCAGAGATAGCAAGCATTAAACGGCTTTACGGAGTTGCAGAATAGACGATCGTTGTGCAGTTTTTCTACCAAACGAATACCGATAGAAGATACACAGCCAAAAGAGTAATTTCCGCAATCTAAAATATTAAACTGAGCTTGCTCTTCTCTTTCAGGTATAACGTTTCACTTTGATTAAGCAATGCTTGAAAGGGTCTGTTGTGCAACTGTCACAGATAGTTTGGAGAACAGAAACGAGCATCCTGCTAACAAGAATCCAAGCGATCGCATGGGTCACCCAAGTGGATGTAGCGATCGCATCAAGACTATGCTAAAGCGCTCATTTTGCTTCACTGCTGCTACGTGTATATACGTGTACGAACGATATATGAGCCAAGTAGTGCTAGAGAAAAGAGTTGCGCCAAGCAGCAGATAAACCTTAGACAGCAAAAGGATGGTTTTGGGTCAAAGCGTTTGCTAATACGTGAGAACTGGCGTTGTGAAGTGAAGCGATATTAATTGTATGACGCATAGCATTCCAAAGGTTCCTGCTTGCTATGAGAGGACAAAGATCGAAAGCGAAGGCTGCTCACCGTAAGTTTTTTCCGTATCTGTAAGGGCTTTGGGCTAGCAATTACATAGCGCTTTGAACGGGCACCAACACGCCATAGGTTAACCTGAGTTCGGGATAAGAGACAGGACAAAAAAGGGGCAAACCCGATAGGCTGAAAATGCTAAAATTCCACGCCCAGTTTGCCCTCATGCTTAGTTTAGAAGAACTGTTCTGCTCCGTCGATGATTTCTGTGAAGGCTTTGAACCGCTATGGAAACAGCCGCTTTTGGGCTTTGGGTTGCAGCTTCGCAATCGCGCTCGAAGCCTGAGTTTGAGCGAAATCATGACGCTTCTGATTGGGTTGCATCAGTCGTGTTACCGCAAGTTCAAAACCTACTATCAAGAGAAGGTGCAGAGCGTGTGGGCAGAGGCGTTGCCAGGACTCGTCAGCTATCAGCGATTCCTTGAATGGGTGCCAGGAACGTTAGTGCCGATGTGTGCCTATCGACGCTCGTGTTTTGGCACGTGTAGCGGTATCAGTTTTATGGACTCCACCTCGCTACGAGTTTGTCACAACCGCCGCATTGCTCAACACAAAGTGTTTGAAGACTTAGCAGCGCGCGGCAAAACCTCAGTCGCTTGGTTCTTTGGCTTCAAGTTGCATCTGGTGGTCAATGACCGAGGCGAGTTACTCAACATCATGCTGACTCCCGGCAATACCGATGACCGAACGCCAGTGCCCAAGTTGCTGCAACAGTGGTTTGGCAAAGTGTTTGCGGACAAAGGTTATGTCTC
>JBGTJW010000031.1:0-15026 GCA_041744955.1 Stenomitos sp.
TAACGACGCGCAACTTGATCGACGATCGTGTCTTCAAGGTTAGCAAGCTTCCGGTCATCGGGTTCATCGGGTTGCTGAACGGGCGGCTTTTCATACGTTCCATCGCTGAGAGCAGCACACAGTTGGTTTGCTTTGCCAATCAACGCATCGGGATCAACCTGTGCCAAAACATCCTGCTCTTGAGGCAAGCCCTGCAATTTCTGGTAGAAAGCCCGGATAAATTGAGCTTGCTTCTCCGCTAGGGAAGGGGCTGTCTCCTTCCGGCTGTTGGGCACACGGACTCCACACAGCCGCGTTAGATCGACCACAGAACCATTGGCTTGTCGCAGATAACAAACCGTTTCTTCTTCAACCGTCTGCGCCTGGGCATTGATGGCAACTGTAGCGATCAAGCCAACAGTTAGAACCATTGCCTGCACTTTATAGATATAGTTCATAGGGTAATTTCAGTATGGAGAAATAATGATGCTTAGCGACACGTTAGAGCAGGCAAGTCAGGGATTGATGATGCCCAGTGAGTCAGATTATCCGTTTGAGACTTTTGTTTGGTCTGGGCAGGCGGTTGACCCACTGACACCAAAGCAGTTGTTGCAACTGACTGGACATCCTCCCGAAACCCCGGTTGAAAGCGTTGACTTAGAGTATTTATTTCGCAATTTAGCGCAACCGAAAGAGTGGCATGACACGATGCAGCAGGCAAATGTCGTGAAGTTTCAGACATTGATGCAGACGTTAAAAGCGAACCTCAGCGACTTACAAGTATACCGAGTTGGCAGTATAGAAATCGAAGTCTACATCGTAGGCAAAAATGACGACGACTTAGCTGGCTTAAAAACTAAATTAATTGAAACTTAAGTGCAGCACAAATTTCTGATACAGCGGCGATCGCCAAAAACCTGATTTTGTTAAAGCAAGTTGCTTCGATCGGTGTTTGAACCGCTAATTTAACTTCAAACACCGATCGAGGGCATTTACAGATTGTCTACTTTGGCTTCAATAACACCTTGAGTCGTAGAAGACACTTGAGACAGGAAATTGTAACCAGTTTTCTGCTCCAAACTGTCTACGCTGACGCGGTAGTTGCGCCAGTCAGCATACCGTACGCCTTGAGTGTTGGGAATATCGACAGCAATCACGCGAGTGCTAGTTGTGACATTACCAGCACCACCGGAACCATTGAGCACAACAATGATTTTCCAGGTACGGGCAGGCACGGTAATAGAGTAAGCACCATTCGTAGCCGCTGGGAAAGAACACTTACTGCCAGCGCTCCCAGTACCGCAGCTTCCGTAAGCGCCTGCAATGATATACAGTTCTTTACCCTGACCGACAAGAGTACGTTCGTAGGTTTCCAGATTTGCCCAAATGCCTTGATTGTTGTCAGGCGCTTGAGGAATCATGTTGGTCATCAAGAACGTTGCAGAATTGCTGCTTACCGAGTTGGTACGATCGGCAGAAGGAGTCATGTGTCCCCGATCGAAGCCGCTGCCGCTATAGTCACTGCCATTCACCCGATAAAAACCGCTGGGCAACGTTGTATCGGCTCGAAAATCGTCTTGTCGAGGTGTGCTACCCAACCAGCTTGAATTTAACTGCCAGCTTACCCAGTTAGGGATTCTCCGGCTGTTGTTATAGGAGAGAGCATATTGAGGTTTCACTAACAAATAATTACTGGGGTAACTTGTGCTGGTGACAGCACTGCTAGGATTACCCATTGTGAGATGCACACTGACTGACGACTGAGACTGAGCAGCCTTAGAAAACCAAACCAAAGGAAGTACAGCAAGACTTCCTATAGCAATCAAGCTCACCAACTTTGCTCGTTTCAGATAGTTCAACATTCAAAATAGTCCTTACAGTAGATGACGGGGCAGTAGCCGGAGTAGACAAGGGTTGATTCTGTATCTTTTGAGACTGCTTGTAAAGACGCACAGAGCACACTGAAGCTAAAACTGCTACGAGTGAGCAGATTGTTTAGCGTCGTTAGTAGATGAGTGGCTTAATTCTGTAGAACCTTTACCCTTGCGTCTATCCGATCGCTGCTTTACTGCCAGGGTCAATCAATACCGCGAAGCAGGAGTGCCGCAGGCGATCGCCACTCCACATTCAGAACCGAAAAGCCATCGTTGCCTAAGTCACTCGTCTTTAAAAAATCAGAATTTTAATCTCTAGAGAAAAACCCTTAACCGCACGAACTTAACTGATTCAGCCAGCAATGATGCAATCTGACTGAAAAAATATAGTCATCCTTTTGCTTTCTGTTGCCCTATTTTATGAAGCTGGGCGCACAAGACAGGCTAAATTGGTACGACAAGCTTAATGTGACTGTATAGGAAAGGAAAGGAAAGTATGCGTTCGGTCAATCGTTCTACGATCGCGGCTCCCTGGTTAGGCGTACTGCTAGGGCTAATGCTTTGCAGCCAGCCGCTAGTGGCAATGGCAGCAGCATTTCAACCACCGCAACGCGGCTTACCAGGGCGACGAGAAGGTGGCGGCACCCGTAACCCGGTTGTCTGCATTCAGGGTAACCCGTCACAACTAATTGCCTTGCTGCCAAGCACCAACCTGGGGTTAACGACCGCTGCATACCCGCGTTTTTTCTGGTTTATGCCCAAAAGCAAGGCAAAACTTGCCGAATTTACCCTGTTTGAGGTGGATGAACAGGGTGAAGATCGCACGTCGCTTTACAAGACTACTTTCAGTATTGATGGAACAGCCGGAGTTGCCAGTCTGTCACTACCCAGTAATGCCACGCTGCCCCCACTAGTAGTTGGCAAAGACTATCGTTGGTCTGTGAGCCTGGTTTGTAGTGCGTCCGATCGCTCCAAAGATATCACCGTGGACGGGTGGGTACAGCGAGTTGCAGTCAAAGCGGATTTGGTGAAGCAACTGTCAACCGCAAAACCCAGCGATCGCGTCCGTCTTTATGCCAGCAACGGCATCTGGTTTGATACGGTGACAACGTTGGCAGACCAGCGCTGCACTAACCCCAAAGATGCGGCACTAACCAAGAGTTGGGCAGCGTTGTTGCAATCAGTGCAGCTACAGACGATCGCCGATCAACCCTTGCTGCAACAGTGCCAGAAGTAGCTACCAGTGCCACTGGATGAAAACCGAAAAGCCACACACTGTTGTTAAATGTGTCGGCATTGGCTGTGAGGTGTTGGGCGATCCACTCAACACCTCACAGGTTTTTAGCTATTTGACTCCAGCACAAGAAACAGGCTGAAGGTTCTTCACCGGATCGTTTACACGTCCATCACTGACATAACCATCAATACCATTGATAAGGGCAATTTTGACCCATTTTAGACCTTCTCTAACTGGCTCTAGCGGTGGGTTGGCAGCTCTAAAAACTCTTCCCGACTCTAGAAGAAAGAACGCCGCCGGACACCATCATTTTTTGACGATTAAAAGAAACTTCATTCACCTTTGTTTTCTTCTTTAGCAGCAAAGCTCTGGTACGCTTTGGAAACAAGCATTCAGGCTTTTAGCTATGTTGTTGTCACCATCCCGCGCCAAAAGACCAGGTAGTCGCCACCGCAATCTGTGGTTTGAGCGCGTTATGGCGATCGTTGCACTGACCAACCTGGGGTTGGTAGTCTTTGACCTGACGTACATTCCACTCCGCAACTTTTGGTTGTTGGGGAAAATTAATCTGCCGCTGGTGCCAACAATTACATTACCCTTGCCACCTGCGCCAGAAATTTGCAAACCGTTGGGCGAAAAGCCTGATCAGGCAACGTTCATTACCGCTTGCTACGATCGCACCAAAGGCATTGAGGCATATCGTGACACACAGGCATATCTCGATACTGTTAACCAACTGGAACAGCAGCTTCAGCAAAATGGGTTGCGGTCTGCTGCGGTTGCCCAAACCCTGACAAGCCTGCAAGAGCAAAGCCAGCGCATGGTTTCCGAAAACTGGTTCACCGTTGCCGAAAAAAGCGGCACTCTGGAGAAGGTGAAAGACCGTCTGCGCGATCGCATCTACGTGGAAAATGCCGCCGTTGCTGCTCGTGTGGTGACCAATACGTCTGCTCAAACCGCGTTTCAGGAAGGTCTACAGCGCAAGGCGAAGCGATCGGCACAAACCGCCTTCAGGCTCTTTTGGAGTCCAGAGTATTTAGCTCAAGCAGGGGTGCAGCAAGAACTCAACTGGTTTAATACTCGCGTCCGTCATTTAATCCAAACCAACTACTACCGTTCGATTGAAGAAAACGGTGAGTTTACAAACCAATTCTGGCTGCTAGATGCACCGTTCGTTATTCTGTTTGCAATCGAATTTCTTGCTCGCACTTGGTATATCAGCCGTCAGTTCAAAAGCGTCAGTTGGCGTGATGCCATCTTCTGGCGCTGGTACGATGTCCTGCTGTTCTTTCCGTTTGGTATCTTGTTCTACTCTTGGGCATGGTTACGCATCATTCCCGTTGCCATTCGTCTCCATCAAGCACACCTCGTTGATTTAAATCGGCTCAAGGAGCAAGCAACTCAGGGTTTTGTGGGCGGTATTGCCGAAGAGCTAACCGAGGTTGTCGTCGTGCAGGTACTCAGCCAAGTGCAACAAGCAATTAGTCAGGGCGAAATTGTACGCTGGTTGCTACAGCCCAAAGCCAATCAAATTACCGTCAATAATGTTGATGAAATTGCTGAACTCGTTTCCCTTTTTGTCAAGCTGACGGTCTATGAGGTGTTGCCCAAAGTGCAGCCCGATGTCGAGGCACTATTGCGACATAACATTGAAGGCGTACTGAACCAGGCACCTGCTTATCAAACGCTTAAAACAGTGCCCGGTTTGAGTGAAGTGCCGACTCAACTCATCGATCGCCTTATTACCGAAGTGGTACAAGCAACTTACAGCACTCTCACAACCGCACTTGAAGACCCGATCGGAGCCGAGCTAACCAACCGCCTGGTACAAAACTTTGGGCAAACATTGGGCGATGAAGTGCAGCAACAACACGTCACCGATGAATTAAAAAGTCTGGTCAATGACTTTCTTGAAGAATTGAAATTGAACTATGTGAAGCGATCGGCAGAAGTTGATGTTGAAACTCTGCTTGAAGAAACCCGTCAACTCCATCAAAGCGTTAGAAAGCGCTAACGCAAAAATATGCGAGACGTGCCGTACTTACCCGCTATATTTAGCTCTGAGTCATCATCAATTCATCTTAAAGATTGATGATGCCAACTTAGCGATTGAACAAGACGATAAACTTACTGAAGCAAATTTGGCAGTTATTCAAACCGCTTATGTAAGTATTAAGCTCAATAGCACACTAATTGGTTCGCAGCGGTAATAATCACGCTTTGCATACAACTGATTTTTTCTGATTATGCTCCTGATCAAAATCAGGTATCGGTGGGAAATCTATAGAAGTTGATGCTTGTTAGGGGTTAAGCAAGATGGTTTTGAAGTTTGGCATTGCAGGAATTGCTTTGAGTCTGTCTCTGGTCGCTTATAGACCAGCCATTGCAGCGACTTCACCCGCTCCTGATTTCAAGACGTTTACCAATTGGTGCCTCAACCGAGAAAAGATATCACCTGCTGCAAAACATACCGTCGAAGTTTTGTTAGAGCGAGTTCGCGAAACTGATTGCAAACAAGCAGATAATCGACTTGTCAAACAAATAGGAATTAACCTCAGCGGCAAAAAACTTAGTGATCTTAGACCGTTGGAATCATTGATTAATCTAGAAGTACTCTATCTTGACAACAATGAGATTAACGATCTTAAGCCATTGCAGTCGTTAATCAAACTAAGTGATCTGACTCTTGACAACAATCAAATTATTAATGTTAGTCCTTTGAAAATATTAACCAAATTAGAATTTCTCACCCTTAGAAGCAATCTCATTAATGACATTAAGCCCTTGCAAACGTTAATTCTTCTAAAAACTCTTAGCCTTCAGCAAAATCGAGTGAGCGATATTAGCCCGCTAAAATTCTTGACTAACTTAAGCATGCTGGATCTTAGCCAAAATCAAATTAGTGATCTTCGACCTTTACAACCATTAGTAAACTTGGGGCTGCTTGCTCTTCAGCAGAACAAAGTGAGTGATCTCACTCCACTCAAATCGTTACTTGAGTTAGGAATACTTAATCTTGGCTACAATCAAATTAGCGATCTCCTTCCTTTACAATCACTACCAAAGTTAGGGATGCTTAATCTTGTGCAAAACCAGGTAAGTGATCTTCGCCCACTGCGATCGCTTCCTGACTTAGACTTTATAGCTCTCCAAGGAAACCCGATCGCCAACAAAATCTGTCCACTGCGATTGCCTACTATCTGCCAATTCTAGCAACTAAAGTTTTTCAGTAAGCTTTTAGTACATGGTCAGCTAACGTCTGTCTACAAGTCCGGTCCTTCTTTTCTATGTCTCTTCTTAAAGAGAACCACCCAGATTTCGACCACTGAGAGAAAGCTGAAATCCAAGAAAAAATTGATCGTTATGAGTACAGTAATCAAAGATCGCTGGAAAAAGCAGAAGTTTAGTGAACACATCACAGGCTATCTGTTTATGGCTCCAACGATTCTGATTGCAGGCATTTTTTTGCTCCTACCGATCGGCTACGCCATTGCCTTAGCCTTTCAGAAAGTGCAGCTTTTGGGTGAGGTAAGTTATCGGTTTATCGGGCTGAAAAACTTTACCCGTATGGCACAAGACGAGCGCGTTTGGATTGCGCTCAAAAACACGGCTGAATATGTGGCGATCGTGGTGCCTTTGCAAACTGTGCTTGCCCTCGCGCTTGCCCTGATTCTCAATAGCCAAATTAAAGGGCGATCGTGGTTTCGAGTTGCGTTCTTTCTACCAACAGTGACATCCTCGGCTGTTCTAACGCTCATCTTTATGTGGATCTACAATCGGAACGGCTTGCTCAACGGTATTCTGAGCTTTTTGCAGTTGCCAACCTATAACTGGCTAGGCGATCCAGCCGTTGCCTTAAAAAGCATTATGATCATGAACATTTGGTCAACGGCACCGTTATTTATGGTGATTTATTTAGCAGCACTACAGGATATTCCAGAGACGCTCTATGAAGCCGCTATGTTAGATGGAGCAAACCGCTGGGAGAAATTTCTGCACATCACATTGCCCTTTTTACAGCCTGTTACGTTCTTCGTGATTGTGATGGGCATTATTGGCACCTTTCAGCTTTTTGATCAGTCCTACATTTTTTCAGCCGGGTCTGGTGGTCCGAATAATTCAACCTTGACGATCGTCTTGCTTATTTACCAATACGCTTTCAAAAATCTCGATATGGGTTATGCTTTAGCGCTGACCTTAGTGCTGGCAGCAGTCTTAATGTTTTCAACGATCATTCAGCGAGCTTTGTTTAAAGAAGAACGACTGGACTAGGAGAAGGAATGAAAAGCAGCCGTTGGTTAACTAGCCTTTTATATCTTGTCCTTATCACTTATACATTAATCACATTACTGCCATTTGCCTGGGCATTCTCTACCTCATTTAAGTCACTAGCAGAGATTTCAGCGGGCGGCTTGAGTTTGATGCCAAAGAATTTTACGCTGGCGAATTACCAAACCATTTTTGTACAAGAACCCCTTTTTGGTCGATGGCTCATGAATAGCGCGATCGTCGCTGTTTGCATTACCTTGCTCAACCTACTGTTTAATTCAATGGCAGGTTATGCCCTGGCTAGGATTCAATTTCCAGGCAATCAAGTTTGGTTTTTTCTCATCCTTGCCATTCTTATGGTGCCGGGACAAGTGACGCTTTTGCCCAAGTTTTTAATTCTAAAATCGTTTGGTTGGCTCAATACCTACCAGGGCTTGATTGTGCCATCAGCCGTCAATGCGACGTTTATTTTTATGATGCGCCAGTTTTTTCTTAACTTCCCTAAAGAGTTAGAAGAAGCAGCGGCATTAGATGGACTGGGGCGCTTTGGCACTTTCTTTCAGATTGTTTTACCGCTAGCAAAACCTGCCCTAGCCGCACAAACAATTTTCGTTTTTATGGGTTCCTGGAACGAATTTTTGATGCCGCTAGTCATTCTTTCTGATCCCGAAATGTTCACATTGCCGCTTGGTTTAAATGCTTTTAAAGGGCAATACATTAGCTACTGGAACTACATCATGGCTGCTTCGATGATTTTTACGCTACCTGCTTTAGCTGTTTATGCCTTTTTTAACCGCTACTTTATTCAAGGCGTGGCATTTACGGGTGGGAAAGGCTGAGGGGTGAAGGATGAGGGATGAAGGATGAGGGATGAGGGATGAAGGATGAGGGATGAGGGATGAAGGATGAAGCTAATTCTGCTTCCTGTTTGCTGCCTTTGCCCTTCTGTTTCCCCGATTGTGCAATCTTTTGTCTATCCTATTGAGTGGAGTTAGTTCGATCGCGTTGAAACGTCGCAGTGCGCTATGGCAGGTCACAGTAAATGGGCAAACATCAAGCGGCAGAAAGCCAGAGTTGATGCAGTAAAGGGCAAGGTGTTTACGAAAATTTCGCGGGAAATCATTGTGGCAGCGCGGAGTGGCGTGCCCGATCCAGAGGGCAACTTTCAACTGCGAACGGCGATCGACAAAGCCAAAGCAGCGGGAATTCCCAACGACAACATCGATCGGGCGATCGCCAAAGGTGCTGGCAAACTGGGTGCAGATAATGCTGCGCTAGAAGCAATTCGCTACGAAGGCTATGGTCCCGGTGGCGTTGCCATCCTCATCGAAGCACTGACCGACAACCGCAATCGAACAGCCGCAGACCTGCGGGTTGCCTTTAGCAAAAACGGGGGCAATCTAGGTGAAACAGGCTGTGTTGGCTGGATGTTTGAGCAAAAAGGAGTTGTGGAAGTTTCCCTGGCTCCCGTAGAAACGGGACGCAAGCGGCGATCGGATACCGTAGCCATCCAGGAAGATGAATTGCTGGAAGCTTTTCTAGAAGGTGGTGCAGAAACCTATGAACTCATTGAAGCGGAACAGGGTGCTGCTGCCGAAGCCTTAACCGAAGTCAGTAATTTAGAAACCTTGAGCCAAACCCTTAAGGAGAAGCAGTACGCTGTGAGCCGCATCGAACTGCGTTGGATTCCGAATAACACGCTGGAGGTCACTGATCCTGACCAGGCACGATCGCTCTTGAAACTGATGGATGCTCTAGAAGATCTGGATGATGTGCAGAGCGTCACCGCTAATTTTGAGATGACGGATGAGCTGATGTCTCTCAGCGTTGCGTGAGTATGTCCCCATTTGTCGATAAATGCGTGTGCTGTGACCGATGCAGGCTAGGATAACGGTAGGTAGAAAGGAATTCTAGTGATGGTTGAGCGTCCAATTAAAAAGTCCGAGCGTCAGGCAAAACCTGAAGGCGAAAGCAGCGAGAGCGTTGCCCAAGCATTGCCCACTGTGTTGCCTGCTGCGTTGCCAACACGGAATGTCGAGCGCCCAACGCTTAACAAAGACAAAGACAAAGATAAAGACAGCGGCAGTAGAGAGAACGATCGTGGCGGTAGAGAGAACGATCGCGGCAAGGGCAAAGGCAGAGGCAAAGGGCGCGACGAAGAGCCGAGGCAAATGGTTAGCCCAGCGCTACTGCGTGGACCCAAGCCAACGAAGCCCAAGCCACCAGAGCCAGAAGTCGAAGAAGTGCTGCCTGAAGCAACTGAGGAAGTCATTGCTGAAGATGTTGTAGCAGCGGAAACACCAGAAGCAGCGACAACAGGCGAAAGCGCCTAGTTCGCTGTCAATCGTGTAGTCATGGTGGCATTGTAAAAGCAGAGGAGCGATCGTTCCTCTGCTTTTACAATTTATGAGCGTAAGGCGATGGAAGCATAGGCGCAAACATGAAGCACTTTCTAGCGCAACGGCTTCACCATCCAGACAGACTGCACTTGAAAGCCGAGCGTGTTGTAAAGACTCATGGCAGCGTGATTCGATTGAAATACTTGCAGCCCAATTTGACGATCGCCCCTTGCAGCCGCCCACGCTTCTGCCTCCAGCATTAAGGCTCTACCAAGCCCTTTGCGCCGATGCTCTGGGAGGACATAGAGTAAAAAAATGTGAGCATGACGATCGCCCTGTAGCTGGTCGATCGCCGTTCCTAGCCATAAGCAGGCAATCGGCTGCTGCGATCGCTTTAAGCCGGGATTTGACTGGGTATCTGCGTCAAGCTCAGATGTCAGCACCACCCACCAAAGGGGTGTCTCACGCGACAAGTACTGATCAACCGTCTGTGCTAGATGAGCATAGCTGTCTGATGCTTCCATCTCCTGATAAGTGCGCTGCATAAACTGTACCAGCCGCGCACGATCGAGATTGGAACCCAAACGCAGGTGATAACCAACTGGCATGAGATTGGACACAAGCATTGCCATCCGAAAGTGACAACCAACGCGCTCACCCTGCCCTAGGAGGCTTCACGTTGTTTGAGTCAACACTTAAACAACCGACTTGTCCTTATTGAAATAAAGCCGGATCATCCGGCAAACCTTTGACCAAAGCCGACAGAGCCGGTGGCAACCCAGCCAGCGACTCAGCACTGGGGATGCTTGCCTTTGGTTGACTGACTTCACTGACGGGAGCGGGTGCTGCCATGTCAGAAGGCAGAAAAATGCGGGCACTAACGGCTGCCAGCGCCACAAAAAAGATCAGAAAAATAAAGAGTGGAGCAATGTATTGCCTGAAAAACGCCATGACAGTAGCCGTATGAATAGTATTTAATTCGGTTTGAAAATTCTGAGACTTCACTCAAGATTTATGAAGTTCCTCTCATTTATCGTAACGCGACAATGTTAATTATCATCAGGCAAATTTACAAAAGGCGATCGCGTACCGTTCCAGGGCGCAAACAGGGGTAGCAGCAAAAGACCAGGGAGCGAAGCCGCCAGCGTGAGCAAAAAGAACAGCGGCCAGCCCTGCTGCGTTACGCCTGCCAGGTAGGAGCTACCCAGGAGTGCTGGCTTTGACTGGATGAACGGCTGGAGCCATTGCGCTAGCTCACCACTTGCTGGACCCGCCAACAAATCTCTGCCGACTGCCATCAGGCTGGACAACAACGCAAACTGAGTGGCTGAGAAACGAGGATTGCAAAGGCTCATCAAAAAACCCAGAAAACCAGCCGTACCTAACCCGCCACAGAAATTCTCAACGTTAATTGCTACTACCATCGTCGGGTAGTCTTTGCCCACGACTGCCAGCACGTAATAGCCCAGATTGCTGATAGCTTGCAGTGCCCCAAATACCCAGAGCGATCGGTTGATGCCAATTTTACTCAGCACAGCTCCACCTGCCAGGGTGCCGACGATCGTCGCAATCAGTCCCATGCCCTGCCGAATATTACCAATCTCAGCATCAGCAAAGCCCAGTCCCTTACCACCCAGGAACGGGACTGCCATTTTGGCAACCATTGCATCGCCCAGCTTGAAGACAATGATAAAAATCAACGTAAAGAGCGCTTGCTGCCAGCCCAAACGACGGAGAAACTCCACAAATGGCAGCACAACTGCCTGCCGAAGCGATTCAGGGGGACGATCGCGCTCGACTGGTTCGGGTGCCCCAAAGGAGGTGAGGAGTCCTGTACCCATTAGCAACGCCATCAACCCATACACCCAGGGCCAGGTAAGGCGATCTGCCAGGTTAAAGGCAATCCATCCTGTCAGCAGCAGGGCAATTCGGTAGCCCAAAATCGCCATGGAGGCACCAGCCCCAACCTCTCGCTCTGTTAGTACATCAGCACGGTACGCATCGATCGCAATGTCCTGCGTAGCACTCAGCAACGCTATGCCCAAGGCTGTTAGCGCCAGCAGTTGCAGACTGAACGATCGCTGGTCTGGATTCAGCGTTGCGATGATGCCCATTTGCAGGGCGATCGCCACAATTCCGATAATTAGCCCTACCTGCGCAAGCACCATCCAGCCACGCCTGCGCCCCAAAAAAGGTGGCACGAAGCGATCGAGCAGGGGCGACCAGATAAATTTCAGCGAGTAGGGCAAGCTAACTAAACTAAACCAGCCGATCGTGCGGAGATCTAACCCTGCTTTGGTCATCCAGGCACGAAAGGCATCGTCTGTCAGCGCAAACGGCAACCCAGACGCGAAGCCCAACAGCAAAATTGCTGCCATCTTACGGCTTTGGAAGACGTGTAGGAAGGATTGACCAGGTTTTGCGGCGGCATCTGACAACTTAGGCAATTGAGTGTACCTCTAGCATTCAGCCATCATGCCATAGCCGCATCACATCACAGCGCTCTCTCAAGCAGTTCTGTAAGCAGGCAACTGTGTCCCGCAGATAGCTACATTTTTTCGCGCCACACGCCGACCAGACTACCCTGAACATCTATATCCTTAGCAGGTACTTCGATCGGCGGATAGGTCTCGGCATCGGGATTGCCAGGTTGCAATACCACTCTGCTACCCTTGCGATGGAAGTATTTCAGGGTGGTCTGTCCTTCTACTCTGGCAGCGACGATCGTGCCATTCTTCAGTGCCTTGGGGTCAGAAACCGGCTGCATGATCACCACGTCTCCATCATCGATGAGCGCTTCAATCATGCTCTGCCCACGTACTCGCAGGGCAAAAAAGCGGGGATTAAACAGCAGATTAGAAAAATCGAGATGCTCAACGTCGGTCTCGACAAACGCCTCTACCAAGCCACCTGCCGCAATTGCACCCAAGATGGGTACACCTGGAGAAGATGCCTGCGTGAGGCGAATGGTGCGGGCTTTGCCTTCGTTCCAGTCGATATAGCCCTTTGTTCTTAAATGTTCTAAGCGGCTCTGGACGGGAGCCGGAGACTTTAAGCCCATTGCCTTCATCATCTGCCGAATCGAAGGCGAATGCTGATATTCACGGATGTAGCCCACCAACCAGTCGTAAAGCTCTTGTTGGGGATCGGTAAGGGTTTCCATAGCCATAATTAATCGATCGCAGTACTTAGAACACTTGTACCACCAAATTCGCGACCTGTCCAGTACTTTTTTAGCCAAAAAAGATTGTTTTTTCGCGCCCGTCGTTCAGGCTTGACTTCACAGAGCTTAAAGCGTCGGCTTGCAAGCTGAGTCGGCAGGTAAATTCTACCAACTCAACTGGAAGCCGATCGCGGTTACGCCTTTAGGCTTCAATCACCACACGCAGGTTGCCACGTTTTTTAGAGACACGGCAGGCGGTGCTGGAACCCGATCGCTCGAACTCCAGATCCAGCAATGTGGGCCCAACCCGAAGGTTTTGGAGGGAGAGGTAGTTGATCGATTCTGGCAGAGCAGGATCGATGATGCGGAGGTAGTTACCTGGCGCATCGGGGACAAGGTTCACGATCATCTGAATGAGCTGAAAAACACTGCCCGTTGCCCATGCCTGAGGTGAACAAGCGACTGGATACTGTACAGGAGCATTATCCTCAATGCGATCGTAGCCACAGAACAGTTCTGGTGGACGCTGATACGGCTGGCGTTTGGTCATGTCTAGAATGCCCTTCGCCACTTCAAGCGCCTGATCGATTAGACCTAGCGATCGCAGCCCGATCGCGGTCATCGCATTGTCATGGGGCCACACAGAGCCGATGTGGTAGCCCATTGGGTTGTATGCAGGTGAAAGGCTGCTGAGGGTGCGAATACCCCAGCCGTTAAACATATCGGGTGCGCGCAGACGTTCGGCAACGCTGTAGGCTTTTTCGGGTGTGAAGATACCCAAGTTAAGACAGTGCCCCGGATTGGAGGTGATGCTATCGACCGGCTTGCCCTCCCCATCCAATGCCAACGCGCAAAAGTCCTGGTCTTCCATCCAGAAATCATCGTTGAAGCGGTTTTTGAGGTCTCTTGCTTCCTCTTCCCAGCGATCGGCAAGGTCAATGCGCTTCTTCATGCGGGCGATTTGCGCTAGACGGATTTTGGCAGCGTAGACGTATGCCTGCACTTCGCACAGGGCGATCGGACCTTCAGCCAGTTGTCCGCGTCGGTTGATGATGCAATCGCCAGAATCTTTCCAGCCCTGGTTTGACAAGCCACGTTTGAAAGTGCGGAAATAGCTGAGATAGCCCGTTTCTTTGCAGTTGCGATCGATCCAATCCATCGCTGCCAGCGCATTTGACCACAGTTGGTCGCGGGTTTCGCGATCGGCAGTCCAGGCAAAGTATTCGGCGTAGAGCATCAGCCAGAGTGGCGTGGCATCCACAGTACCGTAATAAGGCGTGTGCGGAATCTCCTGGCAGCGAGCCATTTCACCAAAGCGGATTTCGTGCAGAATTTTCCCTGGCTGCTCATCGCGCCATTCATCCTCCCGCTTGCCTTGATATTGCGCCAGAATGATGAGCGTTTCTCGCGCAATCTGCGGATCGAGCATCAGCACCTGAGACGCGGCAATGATGGAGTCCCGCCCAAAGAGGGTCGAGAACCAGGGCACGCCAGCCGAGAGCGCCTTCCCTTTACCGAAGGATTGCCGCAGCAGATAAATGTCTTGTTCTGCCCGTTCGATAATTTGGTTGAAGGTAGTTTTGTCTGAGCGAATGCGCGTGACCTGTTGCTGCCAGGTCTGCTCTTCCATCAGTTCAGCCGCCTTCGCCTGCGAGAGCGTCACAGGGGCACTGACGACCGAAATCGCGTTGTTGTTGTTGAACATTTGGAGGCGATAGCCCAACTTCAACGTTTCGTGAGAGCCGATCGTTAACTGCCAGATTGCCGTAAAGCCTTTCACCACATCGGGCTGTTGATGCACAAAATAGATGCGTGACTCCATCAGTGAACTGTCTAACCCTTTATAGGCAAGCGTTAGTTCTGAAGGCTTTGTGGCTGGTTTCAGTAGGCTATCGATTACAGCCGCCTCTGATTGGTCACTTGCGGCGAAATCAGGAGGGAGAAGCCGTAACAGTTGACCGTGTTTTTCGCGTCCGTAGCCTCGAATATCGAACAAGTCTTTGAAGTCGGCATCAAAGCTCAGGCTGATTTCAAAGCTGACAGTGTTGGTGGTGTAGTTAGAGACTTCGATTTCTTCAAACAAGCCACCGTTAAGTACCAGCTCGCGCTTGATGCCGATCGATTCAGCCGGGATGCGATCGTCAATCTGCGGGTTGGCACACAAA
>JBGTJW010000032.1:0-4418 GCA_041744955.1 Stenomitos sp.
CCTTTAAGGTGTGCAGCGACAATACTGCTACTAAGTTAATGGGGCAGCACAAATTTGACTTCATTGTAATTGACACCCCGGCTCGACCCGTTGAATCCGAGCTTCAGGAACTGGCGGAAGGATGCGATTTATTGCTCTTACCAACTACGCCAGATTCCCTCTCGATGGATGCCCTAGCGCTGATGACCCAAAGCCTTCCTGAAAATGTTAATTATCGGGTTCTGTTGACTATGATTCCTCCACCGCCTGAAAAAGATGGAGCAGATGCGTTTCAGGCATTAAAAGAAAACGGATTCCCTGTCTTTGAGCGGGGAATTAGGCGCTTCAAGGTTTACAAAGATGCTGCTGCACTCGGACAGCCTGTTTATAAAATTAAGGGAGGAAAAAAGGTATGGCGGGACTGGACGGAACTGGCAAGACTCAACCCACTAGCCGAGCTTCTAGATTCAGCGAAATCCTGAAACTCAAGAAGGCACAAGAGGATTCGCCAGAAGTTGAGAATACCGAACAATTGCTGCCACCGGATGTAATAGTAGAGCCACCCCCATCTCCAGAACCAGCAGCGCTGCCAGAACCAGTAGAACTAGAGACAAAGGCTAAGGCAGGTAGACGCGGCAAAGTATCGAAGCGCAACAACCCGGACTATATGCAGGCAATATTCCACTTGCCCGTCAAAACTAGCAAGCGGCTGGATCGAGAGTTGTTAGATTTGGGTGAAGCAGGTGTTGACTTAGATAGATCAGAATTTGCTGAGGAACTGTTGCAGAGCTTTTTCAGGCTCTCTGAGCAGGTAGGAGCGGACGTTGCTCTGAAGCAGTTTAGAAATCTTGAAAATAAATAGTTGAATATTCAACTATTTCAATATTCAACTATTGGCGAGTCTGGAGAAGCAAGTAGTTGAATAGCTGAATATTTAGAAGGCGCTAGAAAATCGTGTTAGACCAAATCGAGATTACTTGTATACTCTTTGTACGGTGAATGGACTTTTCGGGCTTCTCGTTAGTAATAAATTCCACTGCACCGACTGACACGGCTGCTGCCACGTGAAGCGCATCCATTGCTCCCAATCCTGATTCACTAACCTCTCGGTATGCGCTCTGGATGATTTGGTCAATATCCGTTGCCCAGTACGAGACGGCATCAAAATATTCCTCATAAAACCTGACTTCACTGGTTTGATTGTTGTAAATCGCTTTAGGCAGCACCTCTAGTTTCAGGAAGATACTAGACGCAAATTCAAGGGTTAGAGCTTCGAGAATGAAGAGCGCCCTTTCAGCAATGGCTCCCTCGCCCCGTGCGGCAGCAATCAGTACGCCTGAGTCGATAAATGTGCGAGTCATTCAGCGTCTTCCTGATATTCTCCTCTACGCTCAACTTTTTCACGCTCTACTCCTTCCCAATCAAGCAAAGGCACACTGGAGGCAACAATTTCCCTACGGAGCTTCCGCAAACGTTCGCCTAGTGGAGACTTAGACTTTGGTTCGGCTTTCTGCTTAGTAGCAGAGGTTTTTTTTAATTCCAGAAACTCTACAAAATCAATGACTTCTTGTTGCAAGTCTTGTGGGAGGGAGCGCCATTTTTCCAGCAGCAATTGTTCAGTATTCATATGCTCTCCTGCCGTCGGTGTGCAGCAATCATCTTCTCTCACAATGTACATCGATATGGTTTAGGTTGTGGGTGACTGAAAAGCTGACCGGAGACTAACCATGATAATGTCTAGGTGTTACCTTGATAAATGACAAAAGCAGTAAACAGTCCTCTTACCTATACGCTACCTAGATAAAATCTTGGCATGAGTAATACAGGGCGCAACAAGAAGCTAGCCTCCTTTAACTGTGACGAAGAACTGTGGTCTGCTTTCATACAACGATGCCAGGAGCAGGGGACGACCGCGACTGCAACAATTACCCAATTTATCCAACTCTACGTGGATGGCAAGCTGGATAACCTGGATGCAGATATGATGGGCGCTCACTTCGAGCAACGAATCAGGGCAAGCGTTGATGAGTACCTGGGACAGCACCTAGCGTCACAATTGGATAAATACCTAGCGACTGGGCAAGATAAACAGTTGTATTCCACAGTCGTTGCCTTGTCTGAGAAGATTGGCTCTTTAGAGGCACGTCTATCCACAACAAATACCCGCACTTATCCAAAGAAAGCGAATCCGCCTCAAGAGCGTGATTTTTGGTTCATTCAGGACAGAGCCAAACATTTAGGGTTAAAAATCAATGCTAATCAACGAATCAAAATAGAAATTTGGGTAAATGATGCTTATCAACAGCGGCATGGCAAGCCACCAGAAATGCGCCTATATAGAGGCATTCAAGCTTTTGCTTACCCAGCAGCAGATGTAGATATATTAGATGCCACTATCACGGGCGTGGTCAAAGGAGGATAAGTCGTCTAAGGGATTGAGCGTTCGCTTTGAGCTATTTAGTAGTTCGATTTTTGCTACTAGGAATAGACAACCGCTCCACCGCAAGTCGCTTTACCTCCTCACCCCGGCGATCGTATTTAGCAGTGGTTACAGGACTGGCATGACCAGCTAACTTTTGCACTGTAACAATATCGGTTCCAGCATCCAGCAGGTCAGAGCAGAAAGTCCGGCGAAAATCATGAGGAGAAAATTCGTCAACACAAGCTTGCCTTCCCCGCCGCCGAACAATCTTCAACACGGCATCAGCACTCATGGGTCGCAGTTCTACTTGCCCCCCTTTGCGAACCGGACATAGCAGCGCCCCTGGTGAAAGCCCTCGGATATCCAGCCACTCTGTCACCAAAGAGAGCGCCGCCGTAGGCAGATAAACCATGCGATACGACTTTCTCTTGCCAGAACGAATCTCCAGAGCGCCAGTGTTACGGTTGAAGTCAACAAGTTCCAGGTTAACCGCTTCAGTTCGCCGTACTCCACCGCCGCGCAGGATAGCAATGAGTGCCAAGTCTCTAATATCTATAGGTCTAGAGCCTTCTGTTTGACACACATCCACCAAAGCTGCAAGTTCCGGCTCACTTAAAGCGCGACCTCTTAGTTTCTGCGGTGGCGTGTCAATGCGAGGCAAATCTATCGCATTCGTGTAATCCTCTAAAGAAATCAGCCTTAACTTGCGAGCTTCCTGCAACACCCGCCGCAAAGCACATAGCATCTTCTTGGTGGTCGATGGCGTGTACCGAGACATCAACGCCGACCGCACTGCTGCTGTATGTTGATAACGAAGCTTTGCCCAGTCCAAAGTTAGGGCATCGCCCTCGCCGTTAGTCAGTAATGAAGCGATCGCATCCAGGGCGTGACGCATCGTAGCCCTTGACCCCTGACTCAAAGAAGACAAGTACACTGCTGCTGGATGGCGAGTCGCTGGCAGCGGCGCTCTTAGTTTGAGTTCATTAGCTTCCTGTTTAAGGTCAAGGTCGGGCATTTAGTCTTTGGAACTAAACTTCTAGATACTAAAATTCATTGTCGCTTAAAGGGGCGATCGCCGCTCTATCTCTGCTCTCATATAGGAAAAATAGGCTTAAACAACTTATGCGTGATTTACAGAGGTTTTAGGAGTGCCTGTCTAATAACCTTTGAAACAAACTGTTAGATGCCCAGAAAGATGTAGTTTGAAGACTTTGGACAGCAGCAGATAGATCGATAAGCTTCATGGTTGCTGCTTGATCTAAGATTCCAAGTATCCCTGTGATAGTTAAGCCCCTGTCTGTCGCAGTGCGTCGCGCCTTCATATCGTCTAGCAGAAGTAAGTCTGCATTGATTTCTTGGGCTAGAAGGATAGCTGCACGTTCTCCAGGATCTAGCAAATCGACGACCGCATCGGAAGGTTGGCTGACAGATTGAATTTTAAGCCAGTCAGGTGGAGCCGCAATCCAGGTTTGGACGGGTAGAGGTGCTGCCGCATCGGACAGTTCATTGTAGACTTCTTGAGGAATGATGATTTGCTTGAACAGTTTGGATAGTAGATTAATGTGCTCAATCAGAATGAGGTAGTTGATTGGAGAAGTATTGGAGACAATAATCATTCTTTTGCTAAAACATTGCCAATTGCTTGTACATCCTGCTCCAGGTCATCCTCCGTGTAGGGCAAGTAAGCTTTTTCATGCTTGAGGAATTCGTAGGTTTCCCAACGGGATGAGAAGTTAAGCATTCGGCGGACTTCAGCAGCTCCAATGCGACCTTGACGATAATTGTCAGCCACAATCAGTTCTAAAACTCGGCGGGAAATGTTAGGCGGTTGAAGTTGATTAGCGATATCGTCGGGAAGTTCGATCGTGATTTGCATGGTGATTCTCTAATTGGATTCTTAGGGGTTAGCTGCTAGGGAGTTGTTTGCGGTTGCGATCATAGATTTCATACAAGCGCTTAAGTACTTCCATTGGGATTCCAGCAATAGGGGACACCACTTTGATGGAGAGCGATTTTT
>JBGTJW010000033.1:0-4007 GCA_041744955.1 Stenomitos sp.
ACGCGATCGGTGGATGACTGCCACGGGGTCTGGCAGCTGTAGCAATTAAGATTAGTCCACTGACTCGCTGTGGTAGCTTCAGCGCCAATTCCATAGCTAGAATGCCCCCTAATGACCATCCCAATACTAGACAGCGATCAACCTGCAAGCGGTTTAGGAGGGCTTGCAAATCAATCAAGTGGTCAGTCATATTAAAATTCAACTGAGTGCGGCTGTTGCCGTATCCTCGTAAGTCAGGGGCGAGGGTTTTGAACCGCTGTGATAGGTGTTGGGTGAAAACGGACAGACTGCGGCCTGAACCGGGATGGCCATGTAAGCAGAGAATGGGAAATCCCTTTCCCTGGACGTAAATGTTGAGGTGTGCTGCGTTAGAGGTTTTCCCAATCATCCTGGTCGATTCTTGCCTGCCGTAAAATTCTAACTAAAAAATATTTTCCGATGTGGTCTTGATGAGGATATGGGATGACCAACTGCATCTGGTCTTTAAGCATAAATTGGTTCATACCATCAGCATAAAAACCTACCTATTCTAATTATTCTATTTATTCTATTTATTTACAGACCGTTTGTAGGAGATTAATAGAATAGAAACTAGGAATACTTAATTTAGTAGAGTCTCTTAATTCATATTAAGAGATGAAAGCTGTAAGCAAGTAGTTTTCTAAATATGGTAAATAATTTACGGATAGTAAATCAGTTGCGAATGCGAGTATTACAGTGCTACCCATTGCATAGAATATGGAGACTGAGAAAATGCTGGAACGAGCACCCTCTTATTAAGGGCGTGTTCTTGCAACTAGCACTTACTAGCGAACTCGGATGGAAGCTCCAATGACTAGCTGTGAAGCGGGCAGGCTCAATGCTCTGGGAAAGTACAATATACTCGACACCACTCCCGAAAGGGCATTTGACGATATTAATCGCTTGGCAGCAAACATCTGCGGTACTCCAATTGCCCTAATCGGTATGATCGACAATACCCGACAATGGTTCAAATCGAGGGTGGGCTTGGAAGCCTTGGAGATTCCCCGCGATATTGCTTTCTGCGCCCATACCATTCAGCAAACCGAACTGTTTGTGATTCAGGATGCCTTGGCAGACGAACGGTTCGCTACAAATCCTTTGGTAATATTTGAGCCTAACATCCGGTTTTACGCTGGTGTGTCCCTAATTACACCTGAAGGTTATACAATCGGGACGCTGTGCGTCATGGATCGCGTGGCACGCGAACTGAGCCTGGAGCAGAAGGAGACGTTGCAAGTCTTAAGTCGCCAAGTGGTCGCGCAACTTGAACTACAGCATAATTTAGCTGAGCGCAAGCGTGTGGAGTCAGCGCTGCAAAAGGTTAATGCTGAGCTAGAAATTAGAGTGGCAGAACGTACAGCCGAGTTAAGAAATGCCAACGAGCAGCTCCAGATTGAGATTGTTGAGCGCCAGCGAACAGAAGCATTGTTGAGAAAGAGTGAGGCTCATTTGCGGGCAATCATTGAGACAGGACCTGAGTATATCAAGCTTGTAGCACCCGATGGTACTTTACTAGAGATGAATGCGGCTGGTCTAGCAATGATCGATGCCAATACAGCAGATGAGGTCATTGGACAATCGGTCTATTCCTTAATCGAGCCAATCTATCGAGAAGCATTCCTTACACTTAATCAGAGCGTGTGCCAGGGCAATCAATCTATCTTTGAATATGAGATTGTAGGTCTTAAGGGTACTCATCGCTGGGTGGAAACCTATGCAGTGCAGCTTCAGTACGGAGCGGATACAAATCTCGTGCACTTAGCTGTTACGCGCGACATCACTAAGCGCAAGCAAACAGAAGAGGCCTTGCGGCAGAGTAAGGAGCGGTTCCGCTCCTTGAGTGCTTGTTCGCCAGTCGGCATCTTCATGGCGGATACCGAGGGTTGCTGTACGTATAATAATCCCCGTTGGCAGGCGATCGCTGGCTGCACTTTTGAAGAAGCTTTAGGAGAGGGTTGGGTACAGTCAGTTCACCCAGATGACCGTGAGTGGGTATTTAGGAATTGGTCTGCCTATGCACGGGGAGGGAGAGAATACTCCAACGAGTTTCGTATAAAAACACGAGAAGGAGTTGTGCGTTTGATTCACGTCCGCTCATCGCCAATGTTCTCCGACAAAGGTGAACTCATTGGTCATGTTGGTACAGTAGAAGACATCACCGAGCGCAAACAGGCAGAGCAGGCACTAAGAGAAAGCGAGGAACGGCTACAGGCTATTCTGGATAACTCCCCAACGGTTGTCTACCTTAAGGACACTCAGGGTCGCTATCTCTTAATCAACCGCCAGTACGAAAATCTGCTCCATATCACCAGAAAACAGATTGCGGGTAAGACTGACTACGATATCTTTCCACAGGAAATGACTGATAGTTACCGAGCAAATGACCAAGAGGTACTGAAAGCTAAAACTTCCTTGGTATTTGAGGAGACTGCACCTATTAATGGCGAGATACGCACTTATATTGAGGTCAAGTTTCCCCTTTACAGCTCCACTGAGATTCCCTACGCGGTCTGTGGCATTGCTACCGACATTACCGAACGCAAGCGAGCAGAGGAGTCACTGCAAAAGGTTCGCGACGAGTTAGAGATACGGGTTCAAGAACGCACTGGCGAACTTACCAAAGCCAACCAGGAATTACAAACTGAAATCACCGAACGTAAGCGGGCAGAGGAAGCACTAAAGCGCCGCGAGCAGGAATTCAAAGCACTCGTTGAGCATGCGCCTGACATTATTGCGCGATTTAACACAGAATTGCGCTATGTGTACGTTAACCCAGCTGTAGAAAAGACAACCGGAATATCACCGCAAACCTTTATCGGTAAAACGAACGCAGAATTAGAAATGCCGTCAGACCTTTGCCAGCTCTGGGAGCAGAAGCTCTGGCAAGTTTTCACTACGAGGCAAGAGAATGTGTTTGAGTTCAGTTTCCCAATATCAGGTGAGACAAGATATTACCAATCCCGCCTCGTTCCTGAATTTGCCAATGATGGTTCAGTAGAGTTTGTCTTGAACATTGCTCGCAACATCACTGCTCTCAAACAAGCGGAGGAACAATTAATCCATGATGCCTTTCACGATGCACTGACGGGTCTGCCAAACCGCGCCTTGTTTATGGATCGGCTGGTGTGTGCGCTTGGGCATACAAAACGGTGGACAAATTATTCGTTTGCTGTACTTTTCCTCGATCTAGACCGCTTTAAGCTTGTTAACGACAGCCTTGGTCACGTAACTGGCGATCAACTGCTAATCGCGATCGCTCGCAGGCTGGAAATATGTCTGCGTTCCGGAGATACGGTTGCCCGTCTTGGAGGAGATGAATTCACAATTCTGCTTGACGATATTAAAGACATGAGTGAGGTAACATGCGTAGCCGACCGAATTCACAAGGAGCTAAGGTCACCTTTCAACTTAAGCGGCTATGAAGTATTCACCACTGCAAGTATTGGAATTGCCCTGAGTGCCACAAGCTATGATTTGCCAGAGGAACTCCTACGTGATGCCGATACTGCGATGTATCAAGCTAAGGCTCTAGGCAAGGCTCGATATGAAGTGTTTGGCAAGAATATGCATACCTTTGCTGTAGCACGTTGGCAATTAGAGATGGACCTGCGGCGTGCCATAGAGCGCCAAGAGTTTCAACTTCATTACCAGCCCATTGTGTCGCTAGAAACTGGCAAAATTAATGGTTTCGAGGCACTTATACGCTGGCAGCATCCAGACCGAGGTCTGATTTTTCCGGCAGAGTTTATCCCAGTGGCAGAGGAGACTGGGCTGATCGTCCCCATCGATCGGTGGGTGCTTGGCGAGGCTTGCGCTCAAATGAACAAATGGCAGGAACAATCATCTACAATCTTCCCGTTGACTATCAACGTGAATCTTTCCGGTAAAAATTTTGCACAACCGGATTTAATTGAGCAGATAGAACAAATTTTGCAGGAGACTAACCTTGATGCTCACAGTTTAAGGCTAGAAATTACAGAAAG
>JBGTJW010000034.1:0-4491 GCA_041744955.1 Stenomitos sp.
TCGCTCTGCTAGAAACGCAAATCGACGACCTCAACCCACAGGCGATCGGCTATATCTATGAGGCACTGTTTGCTGTGGGTGCGGTAGATGTGTTTACGCAGGCGATCGGGATGAAGAAAGCACGACCCGGTGTGCTGCTAACGGTGGTATGCCATCCAGAGGACGTGTCTGCCTGTGAAGCGGTAATTTTTCGGGAAACAACGACGCTGGGCATTCGACGATCGCTCCAGCAGCGCACGATCCTCCACCGCGAAATGCAGACTGTAGAGACCATCTATGGTGCGGTACAAGTCAAAGTGGCATGGCGCGATCGTGCCGATACCCATCCAACGAACGTACAGCCTGAATACGAAGACTGTGCTGCGATCGCGCGACAGCAACAGCTTCCCTGGCGGGAGGTGCATCGCCTCGTTTTACAGACCTGGCACCAGCAGCATAGTGGAGCCTCAAAGCAGCTTTGCTGACGGAGTTTACGTCGATCGCCCATGCAAAGCTTTTCTAAGCACGCTGTCTACGTTACCTGCACTCGGAACTTTATGGATAGACGCAGGCTCAAAGGGCATAACTCTCAAAGCTCTCCTCACACGATCGCATTACTGCATGAAATTTGCTTACTCTCTTAGCAGTCTGAAGCCTGTGCTAGCAGTCGTCCTTGCCACTGGCGTGCTGTCAATCAGTGCCCGTAGTTTCGCTCAGTCGTCTCCAACGAATTTGCCGCGATCGACGGTGGTGGCACAGTCAAGTCCATCTGGTGCTGTTTGCCCAGCGCAGTTAGGTGGCGCGATCGCTCGTATTACCGATCGTCCAGCCCTAGCGAAAGTGCGGTGGGGCATTCTGGTGCAAACGCTGGATAATCCTACTCGTCGTCAAACGCTGTTTGCCCGTAACGCAGCCACGCCACTCATTCCAGCCTCTAACGTCAAGATTTTGACGACCGCAGCGGCGCTTACGGCTCAGGGTGGCAACTATCGCTTTCGTACCGCTGTCTTTGGCGATCGCGCCCAGCCCACTCTGAGCCAGTCAACGCTACGGATTGTGGGGCACGGTGATCCCACGCTAACGACACCGCAACTCAAAACCCTGGTGCAGCAGTTAAGTCAGCAAGGCGTACAACAGGTAGAGCAGTTGATTGGAGACGATACGTACTTTCGCGGCGCTGCTACCAATCCCTATTGGGATGCAGACGATAGGACACAGGGCTATGGTGCGCCCGTCAATAGCCTGATGCTGAATCAAAATGCGATCGGTGTCACCTTGTTTCCGCAGCGAGTCGGACAGCCCTTGCGTGTGCAGTGGGATGATCCAACGGACGCACGTACATGGCGTACCAGCAATCAGACGGTGACAGTCGCAGCTAACAGAAGTGAATTTGTAGATGCCGCCCGTACCGCTAACCAGGCGCTCATACGGCTGAGTGGACAACTGCGAGTGGGGTCAGAAGCAGAAACAATTGCCGTTTCGGTGCCTAATCCAGGCAACTATTTAATCGACAAATTTCGTACAGCGCTGGCAGCAGCCAATATCGTTGTGCAGCGATCGACCGTTGTAAAAGTGACACCTGCCCCGCCTGGTTTGGTCGAGCTGGCAGCGGTTGAGTCACCCCCTCTGGCGCAATTGCTGATTGAAACCAATCGTGAAAGCAACAATATCTACGCCGAAACGCTGCTGAAAACGCTAGGAGTGACGACACAGACTGCTACCAACCAGGATGCAACCACCAGCGGCATTGCTGCTATCAAAGCAACATTGACTCCTCTGGGTGTGAATGCGGCTGGGTACAGCATGGTGGATGGCTCCGGCTTGGCAAGCCGCAACCGTGCCAGCTCGGAAACACTGGTGCAAACCCTACAGGCAATGGCGCAACGTCCTGATGCAGCGGTGTATCGCAACTCACTGGCGATCGCGGGTGTCAACGGAACACTCAAAAATCGCTTTCGCAATACGGCAGCCCAAGGCAAACTACAGGGCAAAACTGGCACGATCGGGGGTGTTGTGGCACTCTCTGGCTACCTTACGCCACCCAACCATCCTGATCTCGCCTTAAGTGTTTTGACCAACTATTCCGGCACTTCAACTGCCACTTTGAGAGGTGCGGTGGATGAAATGGTGCTGCTACTAACACGGCTACGATCGTGCTAACACGTTCCTATAACGAAAGGATGAAGGATAAGGGATGAAGGATGAGAGATGAATAAAAGCCCTTGCTCAAAGGAGGTTTCAAGGTTTATGTCTGTTTTAACGTTTTCTTCGACTGCTGTAACAGCCGCAAATAATCCTAAATAAGCCAGGTTTCATAGTCGGCTGAAGGACTCGCGCCTTTACCACTATCGTTTTTCGCTACCCTTTACCCTTTACAAAAGGGCACCACCTAGTTAACAGCTTTCTCATCACTCTCAAAGACCATCTGCGATAACAAGATAATCCCTACTTCCGTATCGGTTGGCTTACCAATGCCGAGAAAGCGACCATCTTCATGGTGAACGCGCAGCGGTTGTTGCAAGGGATCGACCGCGTAGACCTGGGTGTTGTCTGCATCCTTGGGTTGTCCCGTCTCCCCATCTTCTACACTCTCCCAGCGATCGTCAGCCGCCGGATAAATGGCAATGCGTTGCCCCTGACACCAGCGACGGGCGATCGTTGCCGAGAGTGAAATGGCACTTAAATGCCCTAACGCTGCCACTGGCTCAATGGGCTGAAAGCGACCTTGCTCTTGCTGTGCTTCCAGTGCTTCTAGTGTCAGGCTGTCTGTCAGATCAAAGCCACTGCTGCTAGTGCGCGTGAGGGCTGCTAGTGTGCCACCCGTTTGCAACACTGTGCCCAAATCACGGGCGATCGACCGAATATACGTACCGGGACCGCAGGCGATCGCCAAATCTAGTTCGGGAAAATCGCCCGATCGCCAGTCCAGCACTTCCAGGCTAAACACTTGCACGGCGCGAGACTTGACTGCGATCGGTTCGCCTGCCCTCGCCAAATCATACAGCCGTTTGCCCTGTACCTGAATGGCACTGTAGTTGGGTGGAACCTGCTGGATGGTGCCCTGAAACTGCTGAAGCGCTGTTTCCACCGTCGTCAAATCAAGCGCCGCAATAGGATGAGCCAGCAAGATCTCGCCTTCCAAATCATCGGTCGTGGTGCTGACTCCCAGACGCACGGTCGCTCGGTATGCCTTGTCCTGCCGGAGAAATTGCAGCAGACGGGTGGCTTTGACAGCGGCGATCGGCCACACCCCGATCGCCGCTGGATCGAGTGTGCCTGCGTGTCCAACACGCTTCATCTGTAAAAGCCGCCGCACTTTAGCAACGCAGTCGTGAGACGTAAACCCCGCAGGTTTGTTGAGATTAAGAAAACCATGCATGGCAGGGAAAGCTGATTGGGTCTTGTTCATGAATGATTGGGAGCTGCGACGGTTCCCCCCATCGAGTTGTTACACGACCGTACACTTTATCCAGCCTATAGCAAAAGGATGAAGGATGTAGCTTGCTTCCGCTCGGCGGCAGGATAAGGGATGAATCAAAGCCCTTGCTCCAAGGACGTTTCAAGGTTGATGTCTGTCATCTCGTTCACTTCGACTGCTATAGCTTTTGAAGGAGACGATCGCTTTTTCTTTGCCACAGGCTTCACGCTTCAAGCCTCACTTCAAGCCTCAAAGGCTGACCGTCGTTACCGTATCACCAGCGAGTTCCCTGCCTCCTGTGACCACAGTCGCCAGCGGACGATCGTCCCATTAGGCTACCGCTATAAAGCGGGACAAAGCTGGGTTGGTCAAACAAGCTTCTGCCTGGTTGTAGAAAAACCCTTGCGACAGGCGCGAGGGCAAGTATCGTTTCCTTATAACCAAACAAGGGAACGATGAAATTCACTATAGGGGAACGCGCTCAAAAAGTCTTCCAAGCTGTGACCCGCCAAGGACATCAAACCGTTCGAGCCATCGCTAAAGCGACGGGGTTTTCCAAAAGTAGCGTCCATCGTCATCAACAGGCAATCGCCTGTCGCCATCAGCATCCAGAGTCAGGGTTGTGGGCAAGTTCAGAGGGGGCAGGGTGGTTAAAACGGTTGGTCATTGCCAGCATATTTGTGTTTTGTTTCAAACGTGGAGTCGGCTGTGAAAGTCTTAGTGAGTTTTTCCGTCTGCTGCGCCTGGAACAGCAGGTTGGGGTGTCTGTGGCTTCATTGCGGAAAATGCGGGCACAGATGGAAGCGCAAATTCTAGAGTATCAGCGTCTACAACAATCTCAGTTGGCTCACTCTCCAACTCCCATTGAGATCTGTGCCAGTGTGGATGAAACCTTTTTCGACCAGATAGTGCTGGTGATGCTGGACTTAGCGAGTGGCTTCATTGTCCTAGCACGCTAGTACATTAGGGCGAAAGTTAAGATACCATTTCAGGGTTCAGTGAGTGGAGGCAGGAAATGTGCCCCGACTAGCGCCAAAAGTTTTGAGGTTAGAGCTAGAGGAGCGCCAGCAACTGCAAGGGTTGCTCAATCGTCA
>JBGTJW010000035.1:0-13351 GCA_041744955.1 Stenomitos sp.
TAGCGTTGCTGAAGGCTCTGATCTTGCAACTTCACTGTGCCATTTTTGACGGTTTGTGAACTCTCGCAATGGGGGCATTTCATAGGCTCTAACGCACGCATTACCCCTATTCTAGCGATCACCCTTTAGAGAGCCAGTGCCTGCCTGCATCAAAGACAATTTGCGCTTGTGATACGGCTAGATTCAGCAAGGTGTTGGGGTAGGATGCTATAGGCTATTCTCTACACGCCGATCGCTCGGTCATACCCCACCCAAAACCCTGTACCCTCTTAGAACTTAGAGGCATGAGTCCCAAAATGCGTTTACAGCTAGCACTGAATCGATCGACGTTTGCTCCACGGCAATGGGTGGCTCATCCAGTCATCAGAGTCGCCTTGCTGTTCGTTGTGTGTTGTGTGCTGTTGCTGTTGTATCGTCATTACAGCCTCTTTAGCTCTTATGACCAGGGCATTTTTAATCAAATTTTCTGGAACAGTCTGCATGGCAGGTTCTTTGAAAGCTCTTTGTCTTCTGGATTATCGGCAGAGGTAACGCTTCAGGGTGCGATTCCCCTTGTGTCTTACCGTCATCTGGGGCAGCACTTTAATCCGATTTTTTTGCTCTGGTTACCGTTTTACGCGCTGTTGCCGTTTCCAGAGACCTTGAGTGTGTTGCAAGTGTTGCTGGTCGCGGCGGCTGGGTTGGTGCTCTATGTGCTGGCTCGGCAGTCGTTGTCGCCAACGCTTTCAGCGGCGATCGCTATCAGTTTTTATGGCGCGAATGCGGTGATCGGTCCAACGCTAGGCAATTTTCATGATTACAATGCGCTGCCGCTGCTGCTGTTTAGCTTGCTGCTGGCGTTAGAAAAGCGCTGGTGGATTCTCTTTTGGGCGATCGCGCTCCTCGTTTTGAGCGTACGAGAAGATGCGGGTGTCCCGCTGTTGAGTGTGGGCATCTATCTCGTCATTAGCCGCCGCCATTGGCGTGTGGGTGTCGGTCTCTTTGCACTTGCAGTTGCCTATATTCTGCTGTTGACCAGTCTGGTGATGCCTGCTTTCTCGCCCGATGTTTCGCAACGCATGATTGTAGAGCGCTTTGGTCAATATACAGGTGAGAAAGCAGCGTCGCCAGTGGAGGCGATCGGTGCAATGTTGACGCAGCCCGGTCAACTTCTAACAGAATTATTCTCGCGCTTTCCCAAAAAGCTGTATTACCTGTTTGACCAATCTCTACCGCTGGCGCTGGTGCCTTTAATTTCGGCAGATGCCTGGGTTCTGGCAGCGTTTCCACTGCTGGAGTTGCTGCTGATGAAAGGGGAAACGCCTCTGGCAATTAATATTCGCTATGCAACGTTGGTTGTGCCAGGTTTCTTTTATGGGGCGATTCTCTGGTGGTCGAAGCATCCAACGGCTTTTAAACCCAGAGTGCAAAAAATCTGGAGCGTGTGTCTGGCGCTCTCGCTGTTGTTTACAGTGACTTCTAATCCCAATCGGACGTTGTCGTTTCTGGTGCCTGATTCGATTCGTCCGTGGGTCTACCTACCCCTGACACAGCAGATCCCGCACGCAGCACAGGCGCGTAGCGTCATAGCGCAGATTCCGGCTCAAGCCAGCGTGGCTGCAACAACTCCTTTAGTGCCGCCGTTGTCGGGTCGGCGAGCGATCGTCCGGTTTCCGCAATCAGCTCAGTTTCGCAATGAGACGTTACAGACTGAAAATGTTGATTACATCGTGGCTGATTTGTGGCAGTTTCAGCAGTATCAACCTGCCTTCAGGCTCGATCGTGATTTGCTGCAAGCCAGTGTGACAGCCATTAATCAATTGCTGCAAACCCAGACCTACGGGATACAGACGTTTCAAGACAATGTTGTACTACTACAGCGCAATGTAGAAACTAGTCCAGAGCTGGCGGCACAGTGGCTCGAGTTTACGAAACAACTGCCTGCGCCTAAGCCCTAGGCAGCATCCACTTGTTGCAAGGCGGCTCTTGTTCTCCCCTTAGCCTTCTTCTAATCCTTTCATTCTCATTTCCCAGTCCTTCGCCACTTGATCGATGCCATAGAACCGCTGCCAGAAGCGATCGACCATCCAGGTTGGTAGCACGCGGCGCATCATAAACAGCAGAAAATCACCACCTGTCGCAGCGACATAGCGCGATCGCGGTCGGCGTGCAGTCATCGCTTTGATGATTACATGAGCAACCTGTTCCGAAGTCCAGGCATTGGCGCTGGTTTGCTGCTCTAGCTGCGTCAATTTCTTCAGCGCAGCCCGATAGGGTGTGGCATCGGGATTTGGAATACCCTGCTTAACGTGTTCACCAGACACACTAATAAACTCGGTGCTGACCGGACCTGGTTCCACTACGCTGACCCGGATATTAAAGGGTTGCAGTTCCATCCGTAGAGAATCGCTAAGGGCTTCGAGGGCAAACTTGGAGGCGCTGTAAAGTCCGCCGATCGGAAAGGCAAGGCGACCGCCGAGGGAACTAACGTTGATGATCCGACCACCACCGCGATCGCGCATCTGCGGAATGAGCGCCTGAGTGAGCGCCAGTGGTCCCAAAAGATTCACCGCAAACTGCCGCTGACAAGCACTAATGGGCACCAACTCCAGCGGTCCCATTTGCCCATAGCCAGCATTATTAATCAGAATATCTACCTGCCCAAAGTGGCTCAACGTTTTCTCGGCAAGGACGATCGCCTGGTCTACTTGCCCCAAATCTGTCATAACAGTCAAAACATCGGCACCTGCCTCTCGACAGTGCTCCGCTACCAGATCCAGCTTGTCTCCCTGTCTTGCTGCTAACACTAACCGAATGCCCCGGAAACGCACTGCCAGGACTTTCGCCAGTGCTGCACCAATGCCAGTTGAGGCACCTGTGATGAGAACAACTTGTGTGGTGAGGGAATGGGACATGGGGAGGGAAGAAGTGAAGGAGTGGGGGAGGGAAGGGTGAAGGGGTGGAGAAGGGGTGAAGGGGTGAAGGAGTGGAGGAGTGAGGAGGTGAAAGGGGGAAGAAGTGAGAGAGGGGAAAGAGGGGAATGGCGAAATTTTACACGCGATCGTGGGTGGGCTTTATCTATCAATTGACGGTCATCTCAACCAGTTTGAGCCAAAAGACGTACATCTCTCAGTCAAAAGTGTTTGTTGTCGCTTTTTTGACTAATCACTATGGACTGATTTCGATTGACCGTTGCTTACGGACGGCTGCGTTTGTAGATACCGATACTTTTTTAACGCCGATTTACCTGTTTTATTGAACCTTTTCGGTCGATGCACTGTCTTACTCCATAGAACGGCAAAATGAAGGGAGTGAACGTTCCTGGTGTTAGTTGTGCCGACTGCGTCTAGCGATCGCCCAGACGGTGAGACTGATCATTACCTGGTGCAGCAATGTCTGAAGGGAGACACTCGGAGTTTTCGGGTGCTCTACCGTCGTCATCAACAGCGGGTGCGATCGATCCTCTACCAACTTTGCGATCCGTCAGCGTTGGATGATCTGGTGCAGGACGTGTTTCTACGCGCGTGGAAAGGCTTACCAAAGTTTCGCCAGTCTGCTCAGTTTTCGACCTGGCTGTACCGCATCGCCTGGAATGTTGCCTCAGACCAACGACGAGCGGTAGCGCAAGGGCGAACACGGCTTCAGGTGATCGGTAGCCAAACCTTGACTCAGTACAACGATCCGGGTGTCACACAGTTACACTATCAGGATTTAGTCAAACGGGGTTTGGCAAGCCTGAGCGCTGACCACCGCACTATTCTGGTGCTGCATGACCTGGAAGAAGTGCCCCAGAAAGAGGTTGCCGAAATTTTGAGTATTCCCGTTGGTACGGTTAAGTCTCGTCTGTTTCACGCCCGCGCGGCGATGCGTCAATTTCTCCAGAAGGAAGGAGTTCAGTTATGAGCCAGTTCTCAAATGATGACCATGAGTTGGTCGATTTTCTTAAGCAGCATCGTCTTTCGGTTCCGGCGGCTGATCCTTCCCTGGAAGATCGGCTCTTTGACGCGATCGCGGCGACGGCTCAACCAACATCGCTGGCTGATCGTCGAGCGTCTCGCTCCAGACGATCGGTGGCGTGGCTAGTCCCCTCAGCGATCGCGGCAGGTTTAGTGGCAACGGTGGTTGGCTATCGTACGCTGGTGCCTGCCCAACCCAGCGCGACCGAACTAGCGAACCTGGAAGCTTTTGTTGAGAGCAATTGGCAAGGCACGCTCAGCAGTACGAATGACGAAGCGCCCTTTGGTGATGTGGCAACCAACTAAGCAGTACGACGAAGGGCTGAAGGCTAACGTCTAAACGTTTGGTCAGTGGTCAGTCGTTCGTGGTCAAAACTCTCCCCTACTCCCCTCCGTTCCCCTTTCCTCTCTTCTTCTCAAGGATGTGAAGCTCATGTCTCCTCGCTATGTTTTTGCACTGATTGCTGCCGTGGCTGCCCTTGGAGGGGCAGTGGCGATCGCTAATCCCTCGGTGCTAAGGCTGCCATCGATCGCTCAGGCTCCTACAACGGTTCCTGATTCAAAGCCGCCCCGCCCCGATGAATCAGGCTGGTTAGAGGATTTGAACCTCAGTGCTGATCAGGTGCGGCAAATGCGTGCTGTTCGCAGTCAATACAAAGACAAAATTAGTCAGGGTCGGCAAAGTGTCCGCCAAGCTCAGCAGGAATTGCGAGCGTTAATGGCAGGGACGGCATCAGAAGCTGAGCTTCGCACAAAGTACAGTCAGGTCAAAACGCTCAAACAGCAGGTTGGCGATATCCAGTTTGAAAGTATGCTGGCAACGCGCAAGGTGCTAAACGCTGAGCAGCGTCGTACATTTGCCAACCGTGTGATGAAGAAACGGCAAGGCGACGATCGCAGACCCGAACGAATGCAGCCACCACAAAGCTAATCGTTCCTGCACCAGTCAGCAGTAGTGCTATGTCTGCTGTGATAGCACTCATAGAGTTGCCCAGGTTTGCGCTTAAAGACCATGCACAGATAGTCCCATAAGGAAGCGATGTCCTTAGAACTAACCACCAATGATTTAGTCACGCTAGAGCAGTATCGACTGCAACGGTTCCGCTCGTTTTTCTTCAGCACCCTCATCGCGTGCCCACTTCACCTGGATGAGCAGCAAACGTTAACCATTTACTGTTTGGAACCGCAATTTGTTGATCAACTCCTGAGCCAAATGGATCAACTGCGCTGGTATGCACGTATTGTTCTGGGGGTTTCCTGCCTCGCGATCAACTTTGTGCAGGAAGAAATCTATCGAACGGCAACAGACACCGCCTACTGCTAAACGTTTTGGCATTAGCGCGTCTTACTGCCTGTTGAAAGCTCTGTGCCGTCACTCGCCACACTAGAGCGGCATATCAGCTTTAACCAAACTGGCGTATGTCTTTCCAGGCTATACTTCTAGCCAGTCAGCGTTCTAGCCAGTGTCGTGGGATCTTCATGCACTACATTTACCTTCACGGGTTTGCATCCAGCCCACGATCGACAAAGGCAAAAGATCTAAGCGATCGCTTTGCCGCTCTAGACATTCCCCTGAGTATTCCCGATCTGAACCAGGGCGACTTTTCCCATCTCACCCTCAGCCGCCAGATTCGGCAGGTAGAAGCACTTTTCCCACCCGCACCTGCACCCGTGACGCTGATTGGCTCTAGCTTTGGTGGACTGACCGCTGCCTGGTTGGGAGAGCGACATTTGCAGGTCGATCGCCTCGTTCTACTAGCACCTGCCTTTGGCTTTCTGGCTCACTGGTTGCCTCGACTGAGCGATCAAATGCACCAGTGGCAAACCGACGGTTATCTACCGATCGATCACTATGGCGAGGCAAAAAAACTGCCCCTCCACTATGCCTTTGTGACCGATGCTGCACAGTATCAGGAAGAAAGGATAGCGCGATCGCTCCCAACCTTGATTCTACACGGCAAGCATGATGACGTGATTCCTCTACAAGCCAGCTTCGACTTTGCGAAAAGCCGTTACTGGGTGCAGTTGATCGAACTGGACAGCGACCACGCCCTGACGGACGTTAGCACCGAGATTTGGCAGGCAATACAGAGCTTTTGCGCCTTGGAGTAGGGACGTTACATCTAACGTCCCTACAGATGCTTCCTACTTCCGGTGCCCATTGCGGATAGGCGTACCGCAGGGATAGGTCGCAACCAATTCCCGTGTCGCTAGTGCCACCACTGGAATAGGGGAAGATACCGAATGCGTGGGGTTCGCCTTCGCCGCAAGATAGTCTGCCTGGAGTTTGGCTAACAGCGCTTCTCGTCGATCGTACAACCGCTTCAATGGACGAGCCTCGCACTGGTCAATGACGTAGGCAGTCATAATCGGCAGCGCGATCGTGCTATCGGTATAGCAAACGATCGTGTTAGGCAACTCGTCCGGATCGACCTTGCCCCAGCTTACGGCTTCGCTCGGCGTGGCACCAGACAAACCACCTGTATCGGGACGCGCATCCGTCACCTGGATGAAGTAGTCATGTCCCCGCTCTTCTAGACCCAACACTTCATGCAACTGGGGCTGGGTTTGCAGCAGGAAGTTTTTGGGACTACCGCCACCGATAATCAACGCTGCACTTTTTCCTTCTACATCAGCAATGCCGCTGTCACGCGCTGCATAGGCGATCGCAGCGGTTTCGTTCACATCCAGCGATGGATCGAGGACGAGTTGGGAGCCTTCAAGGGCGATCGCGGCGACGTTCATACCGATGGAGCTATCACCAGGAGACGAGGTATAGATCGGCACGCCACATTCGTATGCCGTTGCTAACAAGCAGGAATTTTTTACGCCAACTTGCTTTTCCACTTCGCTTACATACTTACCCAGCAGGTAGTGAAACTCTGCCGTGCTCATGCGCTTTTGAAACGGTTCTGCTTTCAACAGTTCGCGCAAAAAGGCATCGGTTTCGAGCAGCACATCATAGTCAAACACAATGTCGTAGATGCGAATGCGCCCTTCCTGCCGCAGCTTCACATCATCCAAAAAGGGGCTACTGGAGTACAGTTCCAGTCCCAAACCATAGTGCATATCGTGATAAAGGTTTGCACCTGTGCTGATGATCCAATCCACAAAGCCATGGCGCATCAAAGGTGCAAGTACCGAGACTCCAAAGCCAGCGGGTGTCATAGCGCCCGATAGGCTCAGCCCGACTGTAACGCCTGGTTGCATCACTTCGCGGCTCAACAGATGGCAGATTTCACGCAAACGCGCCGAGTTGTATGCCGTAAAGTAACCATCAATCAGGTCAACGACGCTGATTGAGGCAGGCATGGGGGAGGGTGCGATTTTGTGACTGAGCAATTTCGACATTTTTCGACTCCAGCAAAAATGGACAGCATAAAAGCATTGAGAGGGTTTACAGACAGCACCTCAACGAAACCGACACCCCAACGCAAGTAAGGGTGAGCGACACAACGATCGGTGGGCTGTTAAAAAACAGATTAAGGCAGACTGGCTGCAACACAGCTAGCTAAACTCAGGGTTCCCGACTGCGAGGGAAAAACCCGAACTTTAGTCAACGTGCCAACAGGGACGCTTTCTTCCAGTGACGATCGCACTCTTCAAGCCACGACATCACGGTTCAAGCCCAAAGACGACTGCACAGCTTGCAAGCCCACTCTAAAGAAGGCAGCATAGCAACAGATCTCATCGACTATTTGATTCAAAAATTCTCCCTTAGAGAACATGACCGACCCAGTTCGCAAGCCGTAGGTGCAAAAATCGTTCAACCAGAAACTATTCCAGCCAAATCCTACTAATCGTGAACCTTAAGTTACAGGTCGGTCAGTTCATACTGGGCGCTTCACAGCGGTCAGCCCAGGATAGAGCGGGATCGCATTGCCGCTTCCGCTTCAGTTTCATTTCCAGGTACCAGAGCGGTCTCCAGGGATACCCAGTTAAGGAAGGAAGTTTCAATGCTCTTTACACAGCCTTCAATGACTAGCACGACTAATTTAACACTAATATTTCAGGGCTTCTTCACCAAATGGATGATTTTTTCATGCTGATGTTTAAAACTGTAGCTAAAACGACATCAGCGATTCGTTAACCCCTTCTCAGCACCACACTCTAGCTTTGGAAACAACCGTGACTTCACCTACTGCTAATCAAACACCACCCGATCGCGCTTCTTCTCTCACCGCCGATCAACATCGCCAGAAAATGGAGCGACGCAAAGAAGTTCAGGATCAACGCCTTGCTGGCATGACTGAGGCAAAGGGATTGATCATCGTGAATACCGGAAACGGCAAAGGCAAAACCACGGCTGCACTGGGAATGGTCTTGCGATCGCTGGGTCATGGCTACCGAGTGGCGATCGTTCAGTTCATTAAAGGAGCCTGGGAACCAGCGGAGAAAGCTGCTTTTAGCCACTGGTCAGAGCAACTGGAATTTCACGCGATGGGTGAAGGCTTTACCTGGGAAACGCAAGATCGCGATCGCGATACTCAAAAAGCTCAAGAGGCTTGGGAAACTGCCCTTACCTACATCCAAAACCCCGACTTTAAGCTTGTCTTGCTAGATGAAGTCAACATCGCGCTCAAGCTCGGCTATTTGACCATTGAGCAAGTGTTAGCAGGATTGGCACAAAAACCAACCGATTCCCATGTCATTTTGACCGGACGAGGCGCACCGAAAGAGTTGTGCGATCGTGCTGACCTTGTAACCGAAATGACGCTCGTCAAACATCCCTTCCGCGAACAGGGTGTGAAAGCTCAACCCGGAATCGAGTTTTGAGCAAGAAATTCCCATAGGGGCAGTCACAACGCAGTCACAGCAATTATTAAGAGGGAGTTACAGCGTCGTGGTCGGGCGCTCAGACTGATTGATGCGATCGCCCGACCAGTGTCGCTTTTTAACCGATCGGTGGCTGAAACGAAAGACAAGACCTATGCAGGTATATTGGCAGCGTGTTAATAATACTTGCATAAGCTCTCAGCATAGAGGCAACACGTACTTAGACGTGAATGACCTTGTGCAACCCTGATCTGTCGCGCTCTCTAGCAAGGAGTCCCCAGGGGAGGCTTTAGTTGTGTCCGGCGACTGAGGCTTGAATGATGAAATGGCGATGGTTTTTAGTGCTGGCTTTAGTGGGTTTGCTGATGGCGTGCGGGGTTTCTACCAACCAAGCGCCTATTCCGGATAGGTCTCTTGCGCCAACTACGAACGGCATTACTCTGACTGTTTCTGCCGCTGCCGATTTGAATGACGTTTTTCCAGCGATCGGTAAGCTGTGGGAGCAAGCGACAGGGAACAAAGTAACATTTAACCTGGGATCAACAGGGCAACTGGCACAGCAAATTGAGCGGGGTGCGCCTGTGGATTTGTTCGCAGCAGCCAATAAGAAATTTATTGAGGCGTTGGACAAGGAAGGGTTGATTTTCTCTGAGACGAAGGCATTGTATGGGGTGGGACGGCTCACACTATGGCAAAGGGACAGCAGCACCCTTGAGCTGACAGACATCAAAGATCTCACTAAGCCAACGGTGAAGCGTATAGCGATCGCTAATCCCAAACATGCGCCCTATGGCATTGCGGCACGAGAGGCGTTGCAAGCGGCTGGTCTTTGGGACGAAATTCAGCCGAAGCTGATTTTAGGAGAAAACATCAAGCAAACGCAGCAATATGCCGAATCGGGGAATGTGGAGGTGGCGATCACAGCCCTCTCTCTTAGCATCGGCAAGCCTGGAAAGTGGACCTTGATTCCTGCGGCATTGCACAAACCGCTAGAACAAATGCTAGCAGTGCCGAAAAGCGCTCCCTATCCTGAAGCTGCCAAACAGTTTGCAGCGTTCATTAATGGCGAGAAGGGAAGACCGCTGATGCAGAAATATGGCTTTGTGCTACCAGGAGAAAAGGCTGCTTTATAAGGTAGAAAGCAGAAGGCAGAGGGTCGAGGGCAGAGGGTCGAGGGCGGAAGGTAAAAGAGGGGATGGGGCATGATTTGGCAACCTTCGCTGTTGTCGTTACAGGTCACGATCGTTGCCAGTATTTTGATTCTGATCATCGGTCTGAGTCTGGGGATCTTTTTAGCGAGAACCCAATTTCCTGGGCAGATTTTTGTTTCTACCCTGCTAAATTTGCCGCTGGTGTTGCCGCCTAGTGTCGTGGGCTATTTTCTGCTGCTGGTATTAGGGCGTGATAGCCCACTCAAAGAATGGCTGGGGATTGACCTGCTCTTTACCTGGCAAGCTGGGGCGATCGCGTCTGCGGTGGTGGCGTTGCCTCTCATGGTGGAATCGACGCGAGCCGCGATCGCCAGCATCAACCCCGAACTGGAAGCCGCCGCCCGTACCCTGGGATCAACTGAACCAGAGCTACTTTGGCGAATCACTTTACCCTTAGCCTATCGCGGCATACTGGCTGGCTTTGGGTTAAGCGTGGCAAGAGGTTTAGGGGAGTTTGGAGCCACGCTCATGGTCTGTGGCAGCATCCCCGGACGTACTCAAACCTTACCGTTGGCAATCTATGATGCGGTGCAATCCCAAAACTACGGGCTGGCAAACGTCATGGTGCTGCTGATGACCACGATCGCCTTTGTCCTCTTATTAGGAGTTAGGCGTTTGGAAAGAGAGAATGCAATTAATCGTTGATCTTCAGAAACAGTTCCCCAATTACTGTCTAGAAGTTTCATTCTCTGTTGAGGGAGAAGCGCTGGGTCTTTTGGGCAGTTCGGGGGCTGGCAAAAGTATGGTTCTCCGCTGCATTGCTGGTATTGAAACCCCTACCAGCGGCACGATCGTGCTGAATGATCGGGTCTTGTATGACTCTTGTAAGGGGATTAATTTGCCTAGCCGCGATCGCCGCGTTGGGTTTCTCTTTCAAAACTATGCCCTCTTTCCCCATCTGACGGTGGCACAAAACGTCGCCTATGGGTTGAAAGGGCTGTCTAACAATGCGATCGCTAGACGAGTGGCGGCTCAATTAGAACAGGTGAAGCTCGTCGGCTTGGGCGATCGCTATCCCCATCAACTCTCAGGTGGGCAGCAGCAACGGGTGGCGCTGGCACGGGCATTGGCAACTGACCCTGATCTGCTGTTGTTAGATGAACCGTTTTCCGCTCTCGATACCCATTTACGCAGTGAACTCGAAAAGCAACTCATCAAAACGTTATCTAGCTACAAAGGGATTACCCTCTTCGTTAGCCACAATCTGGAAGAAGCTTACCGCATCTGTCAAAAATTGCTGGTGCTCTCTCATGGAAAAGTTGTGGCGAATGGACCGAAACAAGCCATCTTCGATCGCCCCGGTACACTCACTGTCGCTCAACTCACAGGCTGTAAAAATTACTCTCGCATCCAACAGCTTGATGCCCAAACCATCCATGCCCTCGATTGGCACTGTACACTCCATACAGCAGAACCCGCGTCAGCCCATACCCATGTCGGCATCCGTGCCCATCACCTGACCTTTCCTGAGCAGCCACAGTCGGAGAATACCTTTCCCTGTTGGCTGGTTTGGACGAGCGAAACGCCTCACCGCATGACGCTGTATTTAAAACTTGGTCAACCACCGATCGACCTCGACGATTATCACCTCCAGGCAGAAGTATTCAAAGAAAAGTGGGAGCATTTGCAGAACCGTCCTTTCCCCTGGTTTGTCTGCCTGGAAGCATTGCAATTACTATTGCTAAAGCCTTGAAACAACTAACCACCGCAGCGCGATCGATCCATTGCCGTCCAGTAAAGTGAGCCGCTGTGAAGCAAGAGAACGACCTTTGCAATAACTTGAAGCAAATTCGGTTGCGTCTGGGCATGAGCCAGCAGGATGTAGCCGCGATCGCGGGCGTATCGCGGCAAACCATTGGTGGGGTGGAATCAGGACAATATGCCCCCTCCACAACCGTAGCGCTCCGGTTAGCAAAAGCGTTGGGTTGCCAGGTCGAAGATTTGTTCTGGCTGGAACAAGACACTGCCGAAATTGAAGCGGTTCCTACCCAGGATCTAGCGGCGGGCAAACTACTGCGATTGAGTTTGGCACGGGTCGGCGGACGCTGGATGGCTCATCCGCTACAAGGCAATCAAGCCTTTCGGCTGGAGATGATTCCGGCGGATGGGGAAGGCATCCATACGGCTAATGCGCCTACCATGCGAGTTAAATTACTGGATGACCTGGAAAAACTCCATCAAACAGTTGTTTTAGCAGGCTGCACCCCAGCACTGTCACTATGGGCACGGGCAGCAGAACGGTGGCATCCAAACCTGCGCGTCCATTGGACGTTTGATAACAGCATGAGTGCCCTACAAAAGCTCTGCCGAGGCAACGTTCATATAGCTGGTATGCACTTATACGATCCCGTTACCCAAGACCATAACGTGTCCTTTGTGCAAGCGGTCTTACAAGATCTTCCAGCCGTCTTAATCAACCTGGGCAGTTGGGAAGAAGGCTTACTCATACAGCCTGGAAATCCCTTCAACCTCAAAACAGTGGCAGATTTAACCCAGCCTGGAGTGACGATCGTCAACCGAGAACCAGGTGCAGGGAGCCGTCAGGTTCTGGAGCGATCGCTCCAGCAAGAAGGGCTAAACAGCCAAGCGATTAAAGGCTTCGATCGCATCGTGTATGGACATCTAGAAGTTGCTCAGGCGATCGCAACCGGGCAAGCGGCAGCCGGAGTCAGCACCGCAGCCGTAGCCGCTGCCTTTGGGCTGGGGTTCATACCGCTGCACCGCTCTCGTTACGATCTGGTCGTCCTGCAACCGTATCTAGATGAGGCTCCTGTGCAGCAACTACTCGGGACGTTAGGGCATCGACGAGTCCTCTTGCAGCTTGAAGCACTGGGGGGCTATGACACAAGCCAGACGGGTGAAGTGATGGCAACGGTTAAACCAACACGATCGCCTAATTGAGTGTGTTGTGGTTTTGCCTCACTCATATTTCTGCTAGGCGATGGTTTGGCACGCTCAACTTAAGCAGTGGTGAGGAGCGATCGCCCTGACAACGAATGAGGGAAATACACGGAAAGATTCAGGCTATCCGCCTCAATCAGGGAAATATACAGAAACTTTCCGTATAATTAGTAGCTAGCTATATCAAGGGTTTACTAATGTACGATCTAATAAAAAAGCAAATTACGACCGATTACTTTGAGCAACGTTTTTCAAATGATGGGCAGCGCTTTGTGGCTTGGTACCTACGCAATGTGCTTTTCCGTGATATGAACGAAACAAGGGATGACATCACCGATGGCGCAGGGGACAAACAGATCGATGCCATTATTATTGATGATGACAATTCGCTAGTACATTAGGGCGAAAGTTAAGATACCATTTCAGGGTTCAGTGAGTGGAGGCAGGAAATGTGCCCCGACTAGCGCCAAAAGTTTTGAGGTTAGAGCTAGAGGAGCGCCAGCAACTGCAAGGGTTGCTCAATCGTCA
>JBGTJW010000036.1:0-3920 GCA_041744955.1 Stenomitos sp.
CTTGATCTGAGGAAGGTGCTGCACCCACTCCCAAAAGGACTGAGTTTCGATGGGGGTGACGATCAATGAGCCATTGCCACGATTCAGCTCTGTACCTACCTCAAACGATAAAGAACGATTCGGTTCAGTCTTGAAGAGACAAGGAATGAATCCTCTCCGTCCACTCTGGAGCGTAGATTGTCCCTTTGCTGAAGCTGTTTGCACCCAAGTTGGGAGGGCATGGATCATGCCAAAACGTTTGGCAACCGCTACCCAGTCCTGAACGGTGACTGCCGGCAGAAAGGCGCGTGCTCCCTGTCCTACGGGAGTCTCATACTTGCGGGGTTTTCCCTTCTTCTTGTCCCAGAGGGGACGGGCGAGTTTCGCTTGCCAGGTGGAGTCGTCTTCATTCTCGAAGAGGGCAGCATATTGGGTCGTATGCGCTTGGTGAGGAAAGCGGCTGCGCTGCCAGCCGAGGGCTTCACGGCGTTCCCGTAGCAAATAGACCAAAAACAACGCTAAGGAATTTGTGGGCAAGATCAGCGAATGATAAGCGGATGGAATCGGTCGAAAAACATACTACACAGGACGAGGACTAATATTGGACTGAGTAGTACAGCAAACAGGGGTGTTACAAGCGTAATCCAACTCGCTTTAAGGATCTGAATCCTCGATGCCTCGGTCGGACTTCTGCCCACCGAGCAGATAAATTAAGCGGTCAGCGACATTAGCCTTAATTATCAGCCAGCCTTGCATCAGGTTCATGAGACACTCAGTCCACCTTCACAAAGACTGAGAACTTGCAATGCCAGGGAGAATATTAACCGATGCTGAACGAGAGTGCCTCAATCGGTTTCCAGAAGACGTGAGCCGGGAAGATATCAGAACCTATTTCACACTGACTCACGAGGATTTAAGCCTGGTTGACCAACGACGTGGAGACACCAATCGCATCGGCTTCGCCCTACAGCTTCTAACTTTGAGATACTTAGGATTTATCCCAGATGACATTCATAGCATTCACACCAGCGTTGTAGAATTTGTTTCACATCAACTCGATATTCCTGTAGTTGCATTATCCAGTTATGGGAGTCGGACTCAAACCCGCACCAGTCATCAGCAGCGCATCGAAGGGTATCTAGGCTATCGTTCTGCCACCCGTGTCGATTTAGAGGCGTTGTCATCTTGGCTAATTGAGCGGGCGATGGAACACGATAAGCCCAGCTTGCTGTTTCAACTCGCCACTGAATGGCTCCAACGGCAAAAACTCGTTCGCATCGGCATTACTCAGCTAGAACGTCGAGTCGTCACCGCACGTCAAGTAGCCTCTCAGGAAACGTTTCGACGGCTCCAGCCCATTTTGACGAGCGAACATCGGACTTTTCTCGATGGGCTGTTACAGAACAGGACTCAGCATGGCAGCACACCGCTAACCTGGCTCCGTCGTCACGCCACGACTAATTCACCCTCGGCAATTCTCAACGCCATTGCCAAGCTGGATCTGCTGAATAGCAAGGTTGCCGTGCGGAAATGGGATGTCTCCAGTCTCAATCCTAATCGGGTCAAGTTCCTAGCGCAGTTCGCTAAACATGCCAGCAATCAAGCCTTGCAGCGGATGCCGGACTCCCGCCGCTATCCCATTCTGGTAGCGTTTGTCGTGCAGCTCTACGAGGAAGTGACCGATGAGGTGATGGACTTGTTCATCCACTGCTTGGCTGACACTTACGCAAGGGCACGGCATGACCTGGAAACGTTTCGTATGAAAATGGCAAACGCGATTAATGAGAAGGTGCGGGTACTCAAAGCCATCGGGAGCGTGGTGGTCGATGAGACGGTGAGTGACTCACAAGTTCGCACCGAGATCTATGAGCAGATTTCGCTAGAGGATCTCCAAGCCGTCTTAACCAACTGCGACGACTTAATCCGTCCCGCAAACGACCACCACTTTGACTACTTTGCCAAACGCTATGGACTCCTACGGCAGTTCATTCCAGCCTTTCTAAGGTCATTTACTTTCTGTTCTAATCGCTTGAACGACCCACTACTCATGGCACTCGCCATCCTTTGCACGCTAGATCGCGACCACCGTCGGAAGGTTCCGAAGACGGCAACGGTTGAGTTTGTCCCAGCAAAATGGCAGCCCTACGTTACCGATGAAGGGGGACAAATCAGTCGGCGCTACTACGAACTCTGTGCCCTATGGGAACTCAGAGCCGCGCTTCGGTCGGGTGATGTTTGGCTAGAGCGCAGTCGGCGCTATGCCAACCCAGAGAGCTATTTGATTCCGCCTGCCCAATGGCAATCGATCCGGGGAGAGGTCTATCAACAGTTGAACGCAGCCGATGAAGGCGCAAAGCGGTTGACCGTGCTGCAAACAGCTTTGGAGCAGCACCTTCAGCAGTTCCAGCAGACCTTAGAGCAGGCTGACCAAGTGCGCCTGGAAGCTGACCGTTTTGTTTTGACACCCCTGACAGCAGAGATTCTAGACCCCAGCTTGGAAGCAATTCAGCCTCAGATTCGACGACGATTACCGTGGGTGGAGTTGACGCAGTTATTGATTGAGGTGGATCAGTGGACTCACTTTTCAGACCCGTTGATTGCTGCTGGGCTTCAGAAACGCTCCCCTGATCAAGCCCGAATTTACCTTTATGCAGTAATTGTGGCACAAGCCTGTAACTTAGGGATTGCTGCCATGGCGAAGGCTTCCGGGCTATCAGAAGACCAACTGAATTGGTACACCCATTGGTATCTTCAAGAGGAGTCGTTGAACACTGCCATCACGTCTCTTGTGAATTTTCAACACCATCAGACCTTGAGCCACTGTTGGGGGGGGAGGTACGCTCTCCTCTTCTGATGGACAAAGGTTCCCGGTGGCAGTCAAAAATCAACAAGCGCAAGCGTTGCCCCGTTACTTTGGCTATGGCAAAGGCGTGACCTTCTACACTTGGACAGCAGACCAGTACTCTCAATACCGCAACCGAGTCATTCCGACGACGGTGCGCGATGCCACTTATGTCCTCGATGGCATTTTGGACAACGAAACTGAATTGGCAATTGTGGAACACACCACCGATACCGCAGGCTATACCGAGGTCATTTTTGCCCTCTTTGATCTGCTCGGCTTGCAGTTCTCGCCTCGGATTCGGGACCTTGCTGACCAGTGTCTTTACCGCCTTGACTCGGTGTCGGTGCCAGACGAATTGGCACCTTTGTTCAAGGGCAAGATCAATACCTATCTGATCACGGAACGCTGGGATGACATGGTGCGCGTTGCGGGTTCTATTCAACGGGCGTGGGTGACTGCCTCTTTGTTGATGGGGAAGCTTCAGTCTTTTGAGCAGCAGAATAGTTTGTTCCGGGCTTTGCAAGAGTACGGGCGACTGATCAAGACGGGCTTTATTTTGCGTTACCTCAATCAGCAGGATTATCGGCGACGCATTGGAGTACAGCTCAATAAAGGAGAGCGATTACATGACCTCCGACGCTTTCTCTTCTTTGCGAATCAGGGGCAGATCCGCCGTCCACAAGCGGAAGGGATGACGGCTCAGGCGCATTGTCTAACGTTGGTGACGAATGCGGTTGTGGTTTGGAATACTGTCTATATGGCTGAAGTCCTTGAACAGATGCAGCGAGAGGGTTTTACGATTACGCCAGAGGTTGCGGCGCATCTATCGCCGACTCGATACGAACACATTAATCCTCACGGCAAGTACCTGTTTGACTTGGAGGTAGAGGTCAAACGCGCAGGGCTACGAAACCTCCGCTCTGATTAGATTCTAGCCTTAGCGTTGTTTTTGGTTCAGTGCGATTCGTTTAGCTGAAATTGGCTCCCAATAGGAGCTTAAAGGATAGCTAGCATGGCTCCCCTGGGAGTCGTGAAACTTTAGGTTGATGAAGGTGAGCGTGGTTTCGTAACCTGCAAGCCCTTCCCCAGAGAGTGT
>JBGTJW010000037.1:0-4355 GCA_041744955.1 Stenomitos sp.
CGATGTCACCGCCTTCTCGACCAGCCCTGATAAAGAGGCAGAAGCACGGGAACTCGGCGCGAACCATTTCATCAACTCCCGTGATCCAGAGGCTCTAAAAGCGGTCGAGAATACGTTTGATCTGATTCTTTCTACCATCAACGCTGACATGGACTGGGACGTGTATGTGGCAGCACTGCGACCAAAAGGACGACTACACTTCGTGGGTGTTACGCCAAGCCCGGTATCAAGCGCCGTTTTTCCGCTAATTTTGGGTCAAAAAACACTCTCTGGTAGCCCCACAGGTAGCCCTGTCACCGTTACCAAAATGTTGCATTTTGCTGCCCGTCACAAGGTCGAGCCAATCACCGAAACATTCCCCTTTGAGCAAGTGAACGAGGCAATGGAGAAACTTCGCAACGGCAAACCGCGCTATCGTCTTGTACTCAAACACTAAACACGTTTGCTAACAGAAGGTTTCAAGGCGTTTGCAGTATGGCTTAACCACCTGACTCTCGTTGAGATGATTGGGGTGCAGGGAGTGGCGGTTGCGGTGATGGGTTGGGGCTTTGCAACACGGCAACCGCGATCGACCAACCGACAACCAGACCCAGTCCACCAAACCGTACAATTTGCCAGAAGGGTTCTCGCAGGCTGCCCCAGGAAAACAGGCGGCTCTCAAGTTTTACTTCCAGTGCATCCAGTTGGGTTTGCAGATGGGTTAACTCGGCTTTGATCGCTGGGGATGGCGATCGCTGGCTTTGCTGCTTCAGTTGCTTCTGGTGTTCTTGAAGCTGTGCCTGCGTTTGCTCGTCCTGTTGCACCTGCGTGTAACGCTCTTTGAGGTCAGCCAGCGATCGCTCAAGGACAGCGAACTCCTGCTCAAACGTCTGTGCGTCCGATAACGGCAGATCCTGATCATGGCTGGAGGTGGAATCAGGCGATGGTGGGGGCAACGGCATAACAGCAGTAGTAGAGTGGAGATACCCTTGATTATGCCCACGATCGTCGTCACCCTATGCCCGATAATGCTCTTTCTGCTACATCATCCCAGGTTGCCACTGCTGGCAACGGCAACCTGAGCGCCTTTAGCGCTGCCGAACTGGCTCAGGCGTTGCTAGAAAAACTGGCGATCGCCGAAAAAGACTGGCATCGTCTCAAGTCAAACCGCAAAGTCCGTGCCAATGAGCAAGCCGCTGCCGCGATCGTATTTCTGCTGAAAGACCAGCCAGAGGAAGCGTTGCCGCGTCTCCAGCAAGCTGTTGCATGGCTTGATCGCTCGATTTCGGCACCACCCTGCCCCTCGCATGGCGATCGGGCAAAGCCAGAGGAGTAAACGGTCAGCCCGTAGGCAGATCTTGAGCAGAAGCCGCACTGCTGTAGCTTTGAAATGCCGCTCCGTCACTATCGATCGTCAGTCTTTCCAGCGTTTGGTGATCCAGGCTACAACCACTTCCAATAGAGAACGAGCTAGAATCGAGTCGAAATCTAGTCGCAATTGACGTGACGAAAATGACTAGCACACTTCAATCTTCCTATACCAGCCAGCAGGTATCTGTCTGGCTACGTGGGCTTTTAACAATCGCTTGGGCTGATGGACATTTCGACCCACAGGAGCAACATCTGATTACTTCACTTGTCAACCAGGAATTCAATGCCGCCGACACCTCAAAGGCATTAGAGCCTGTTTCACCCGCCGAGCTTGCAGAAGCGCTTGGGCACGACTCTGCTTTAGCCGAAAACTTCATGAGAATGGCTGTGATGGTAGCCATTGCTGACGGTGCCTACTCATCGTGCGAAGACGAAATACTCTTTCAGTACTGCCAAGCACTTGGACTAAAAACAGAGGTGTTAGAAGCGCTTCGCACCACCTTAAGTGAGCCACAAAGTGACCCGGAAGCCTCACCAGCACAGGCAATGCTTGTGTCTAGTAGCGAACGATCGATGCAGGCTTACGTTGATCTAAAACCACAGCCGACGTTGCTGAACCCCGTGCGCGATTGGCTGGATGAAATAGAGGTGCAAGATCCAAACATTGCCCGTCTGCTTTGTAAGCTGATTCCCTCTCAGTGCCCGTTTGAGCGCGACATCAATCTTTTTGGTCGGACGATCGCTCATATCCCACCACTTTGCAAGCTCAACCCCCTTTACGATCAACTCGTTGGCTTGCGCTTTCGATCGCTCTCTTATCTCGCTGACGAGTGCGGTGAAGACATCTCCTCATATTGCTAACGGATCAGCTTATAAAGCTCCAGAGCAAGCCCCCTGTACCACAGAGCAGCAGCAGCCCCATGCCACCGGCAAGAGGCTGCTTTTTTAGTCCGGTCAACCATTCTGAGCCGCGATCGGTGTAGCGAATGAGTTGAGCCGTATCAAGGCTTGCCATACCCCAGACCCAACCCGCGTGCAGCCCACAGGCAAACCCCAGGCTACCACCGTCTGCCCAACGTGCGATGACTAAGACGATTCCCATGAGCCAAAGCCCCGGCAACTGAGGCGCAATTTCAGTGCCTTCCCAAACTAAGTGAAGCAACGCAAAAATGAGGCTGGAGCTAACTGCCGCAACCCAGGCAGCATGTTCAAGCTGTAACTGGTTCAGCAGAAAGCCGCGAAAGATTAATTCTTCAATCAGACTGATCAGCAGCCCCAGCGCGAGGGTCGGCAAAAGAGCGGCAACAAATTGGCGTTGGTTTGACTGCTCGATTTCGATCCAACCCGCCCAATGTTCAAGGCTAAATAAAAGTGCAATGCCCAGAACGCCTAAACCCAACCCCAGTAGCAAGGAACTGAACGTCGATCGCGCCAGTACGAAGCCATACGCAGCAAAGGTACGCCCTTCAAGCTGGGCAAAGCCCCACAGAACCAGCGGTGCCAGCAAGTAAAGCGATAGAACCAGCGGAATTTTTTGGGCGATCGCCAGTGGCTTGGGAGGATGCCATTGCAGCCCGATCGCTAACGGGATCGCAATCGGCAACCAGAGCAAAAGCCAAGCCACAAAAAAAGCGATGATTTTAACCACCGCCGAACTCGCTGCGATCGCATCTAGCAAGCCATCTACTGGTTCAAATTGTTCAAACATGGCGATCAAAACTTGCTACCAACAGGCACAATCATCGTTTTTCAGCCGTTTTCAAGCCAGGATATTTCACTTGTTTCAGACGATCGCGCTACACTCGTTCGCTCTCATCGGGTATCAATTTGGCTCTCATTTGGCTCTCATCTAGCTCAAGCAAAAAAATGCCAAAAACCTTCAGAAACGAAAATACAGCTTTGTATTACTAAAGAATAATAAATTTTAGGAAGAACTCTAGCGGACAACAGACAAAGATGTCATCGACTAGAGTTCTTGCTTAGAAAAGCGATCGGACAGCACCGTAGTGAAGCCGCAGAGTTTTCATCGTTAAGTTTTAAGAACAGGAGCCGATCATGCTGCTCCATGCGCTAATTCGTGACCCAGAGAAGCCTCTGAAGTTCTACTAGGCTTCGTCGTGAAAACCATTACTTTCACCCTTGCCAGCATCAAGCTGAATCAGATGAATGTGCTTGTAGCCCAGCTTAATCTCAAACTCATCGCCGGGTTTTAACCCCATCGCTTGAGTATAAGCAGCACCAATGACAATCTGACCGTTTTTGTGAACACTCACTCGATACGTTGGCTCGCGACCACGACCATCCTTAGAGCCTTCAGGACTCAACGGAATCCCTCTAGCGCCAAGTACAGCGTCGTAGAAATCGGTCAGGTTAACGCGAGTCTGGTCATTTTTCGTTACCGTATAGTACCCGCAGCGCTTCGCTGTTTCTCGGCGCGGCAAGTGTGAAAGTTCTTTTACTTTTTGAAGTAGTGCTTTTCCAGTAAGTGGAGTCGTTGCAGTGTCAGTCATCTCTCTATCCTGAGAACTCCAAGGCATTGAAGCATGGTTAAACCAGTAATCTGGCGCTATAGAAAATATAGCCTTAAATCACTTAAACCTAACAATATTTTTTTTGCAGTTTTAGTATTATTTTTTTGCTTTGTTTTGCCGCTTTTCGTGTAGGTAGATCAGGTGCAGAGGATGTCTTAAAAGTCAGGATCGTTTTCTTACAGCTTGCGTTCCGCAGCATGGGAAGCGATGTTGCACGTTGGCTGCTTCCTGTAAGACTCCTGATATTTTAGAAAGGTAGAAGCTTAGAAAGGTGGAAGCGTTCCTGAAGGGTTAGATCAACGTTCAGCCATTCGCTCAGATTCTTTTCTAGATCTTGTGCTGCTCCTGTAGAGACACTTCACAAACAGCATGATGAATGGAGCGTAGCCCAGCACCCTTTTAAGAAGGATGACAACGAGATGTTGGTGGCTTCAATCGTGCTGCGTCTTAGAGGTCGTTTGAGAAGTGTCTGGC
>JBGTJW010000038.1:0-7965 GCA_041744955.1 Stenomitos sp.
CGACAACGCGGCGGCAACCCCCTGCCGCTGCTTCACGCGCCGCTCCAATTCGCGCACCGACCAGGCTTGCCGCACACATTCTTTGGCCATGCCGCTACGATGCGATAAGTTAGTGAATGATAACAAGGCCTTGGCGTGCCCCAATGTCAGCCCCCCATCGCGCACTGCCGCCAATGTGACAATCGTCACAGGTTGACCCCTCAAGTACTGGCGGGTTTGCCGAAAAATCCACGGGTTGCGGATCGCGGCACGACCGATCATCACTCCGGCTGCACCCGTTTGGGCTAAAACTGCACCAGCCGCGATCGCAGACGTGACATTACCGTTGGCTAAAACCGGACAGTGTACTCGCTGAACAGCATGGGCAATGAGATCGTAATGCACGTCGCTATGGTACATCTCTTTGACCGTACGACCATGCAAACTCAGCAGATCAATCTGGTGCCGATTGATCAAGTCGAGGATGCGATCAAAGTGAGCCGTGTTATCAAAACCAAGGCGCATCTTAACGGTCAGCCGCCCTGTCACTGCCTCCCGCAGCGCACCGAGAATACGATCGATCATGTCGGGATCGCGCAACAGTCCGCCCCCTACATTTTTGCGATAAATTCTTGGAGCCGGACAGCCCAAATTCAGATCGATGCCCGCAACCGGATAGTGACTTAGTGCAAGGGCAATGCGTACCAGATCGTCAACACTCTCGCCGATGAGTTGAGCAAAGACTGGACGACCAGTAGCGTTTTCGGTAATCGATCGCAGAATGTGCTTATGGAGCCCCGAACTGTTATGGACACGAAAGTACTCCGTAAAGAAATAATCGGGATTGCCATAGTGAGCGATCACATCCATGAAGTGTATGTCTGTCACATCTTGCATGGGAGCCAGTGCCGTTAAGGCAAGCCCCTGAGATAACGGTGGCGGCAGGCGATCGACGGATGGCATTGGCTCAATTAGGGATATAGCCCAGTAGTGTAAATGTGATTGGTGTACCCAATCTTCCTGGTGAGGCACCAATTACTGGTTGATAGTGCTCTAGCACGTAGGCTCTAAAGAAACTCAAACGAAAGGGTTCAAGCGCGATCGCCTGAACCCTTCAAATAGACTATAAAGAAGCAGAAGTTCGATCAAACCGCTTGATACGGTCACTACCGCCCTTCTAATTCTGAGTCTCTAATTTTACCGAAGTGCTACTTGCTTACCTGCATTCAAATGCTTGAATCAAGTACACTCAATCTCCAGCAATCAGCTAGTTGCGGGAGAAATTGTTGTTCCGGCGACCACCGCCACCGCCGCCAAAGGAGGAACCTCTGTCTTCACGGGGCTTTGCCTTATTGACCTTAAGATCGCGACCCATCCACTCAGCACCATCAAGTGCTTCGATGGCAGCCGCTTCTTCAGCGTCTGTACCCATTTCAACAAACCCAACACCGCGTGGACGACCTGTCTCACGATCGGTGGGAAGCTGGACTCTTTTTACTGAACCATACTCTGCAAAAACAGAGCTTAGGTCAGCTTCCGCAACATCATAGGAAAGGTTGCCTACATAAATCGACATAGATTGGCTCCAAAATCAAAAGTTCGTAGAGAGTGAGATTTCGGAGAGAAGCCTGCCAATACAAAACGCGAAAAACCCGTCAAGACTAGAAACAAATTCTGCAACCGATTACTTATTCTCGCTCACGATACTAGCATTTCTGCAAGTGTAGTTCTACCATTTTGTGCAACGGTTTTGTAACGATATGTAGCGATATGTAATGCGCAGGTCACAATCTCTCAGGAAACAAAGTCTTTCCTTGCAAAAAACTACCCGTCATGTCGCTTGGGGTCTTTTTTCTGCTTTTTGGTGCCGTCAGATTCTTTTTTCTGCTTCTTGCTTTCTTTGTTGGCTTTCTGCTCTTTTGCCATGGTTATGTTGGGGCTGCAGCCTGAATAAGGGGATTTGAACGTAGTCTTGGCTCTGGACTCAGCAGTGCCGACCCAATAAAAATATTTATTGGTGGCACTTAGCTATTTAAAAACGCTTGCGTGATTTACCAGCTAACTCGATACCCATTCTCTTTGTAGCTGTCTAGAGACAAGATTCTCTAGAGTCTTCTTTATAAAGGAAAACGGAAACAGCCAGGAGTTAGATAATGTGTATGTTTATAGAAAACTGGTGTGATGCCTGCAATAGTTTCACAAACTGCTAAACAGCTTTTAAGCTGCCAGGTCAACTAGAGCATCTTTTTGAAACCGAATGACCCGTGAAAACGAGCTTCGAGAATGTTCTGAAGTTGAAACCGATAGTGTAATATTCGTCTGACCCGGATCGATAATCTGCCTGACGGTGCAGACCTGCATTTTGTTATTGCAATAAGCAATAATGCGATCGCCCATTTGAATATTTAGCGCTTGAACTTTCATTTAAGACTCAACTTAGCAGCTCGTTCGCCGCGATCGCGTTAGCAGAATTCTATAAAATGATTTGTCAAAAATTAGCCCAAGTTTTGCTAATAATGCTCATGCTGTACAGTGTTACGACTTAAAAAGGTAAAACCATACAGCAATTAAGCTCTTTAAACTCTGTTGGTATATATAATTAACATATCATGAATTGTCTGTTCCGCCAGCAAAGATTATGGCACTTCGTCAAACAGAGTCGCCTTTAACGCAGTTCAAAGGCATACTATGAAACTTAAACAAGCGACAATGTTAGTCATCTTCTAAACCGATCGGTTCATCATCATCGTCGTTATAAGCATTTGAATCAACAATCTCGTCAATTAGTTCATCAGCACCGATGCGATCAGGCTCGGCATCAATGCCCCGTGAGATTAGTCGCCCTGTTTGTTCTAACCAATGAAGCAGAGGTTCTACCTGATTGGGTGGAATCAGCTTTGTCCTCTGATTGCGTGGCTCTTCTTGTAGTGACGGGTTATATACCATTACGTCCTTGATAGAGTGACATCACGCCTTGTTACAGGCAGTGATGGAAGACAATTTGCAGCTAATAGCGCAACTTGCGCCGACGCTGCTTATGTTTGGCAATTGCTTTGCGCTTTTCTTTCTCGATCGGTGTTTCAAAGTGGCGATGCTTTTTCATATCCGGAAAGATGCCCGCTTTTGAAACTTCGCGCTTAAACCGACGTAGCGCTGACTCAATATTTTCGTTTTCGCCAGGAATAATTTGTGCCATTCAAGCTCCTTTACCTAAATTAGCTAACCCTTTTGCACAAGCGGCAGAATCAAAAAAGGGCAGACTCATTGCCTGCCCTCTAAACTTTAGAGTTGGTTCCGCGATATTGAACCAACTGACTATTAGTTTCTAGCTGCCGCTAGTGTTGCACCGCTAAATTCATAGCGCCTCGAACGCTCAAAAGGAAAACTTTAGTAGCGTTTGGAAGCACCACCCTTGTTTCCCCAGCCGCCACCGGATGAACCTCTGTCTTCGCGTGGTTTTGCCTTGTTTACTTTGAGATCGCGTCCCATCCATTCAGCGCCATCTAGCGCTTCGATCGCAGCATCTTCCTCTGCGTCAGCGCCCATTTCTACGAAAGCAAAACCGCGCAAACGACCTGTTTCCCGATCAGTGGGAAGTTGAACGCGCTTGACTGTACCGTACTCAGTAAAAGCTTGAGTTAAATCTTCCTGCGTTACTTCGTAGGACAGATTACCAACATAAATCGACATAGACTTTCTCCAGAATCAAAAAGTGCAGAGATTGTAGATTCGGAGAAACGTGTGTTATGACGAATTACACAACCGAAAATAGTTCTTCTTTCTTAGAGTAACACAACTTAGGTCTTACCTGTGCAGCGTTCATTCTCACGAAGAAACTTTTCTCTGGAGCATCCGTAAAATTGATCGTTGTTCATTTTCACGAAGGGACTTTTCTCTAGAACATCCGTAAAATTGATCATTTACTATGGGGGCTAACATTAAAACGCCAAACGTTTCCTGTGAGAGCGTTCCATCTTTAAGGCTGCAATGACAAAAACAGCGTTAGTCGCTTCGACAATCTCAATTGGAAGTCGATTTCAAAATGTCACGCTACATACCAAAAGTAATCGCCTTTGATTTAAAAGTAGTTTCTCTAAAGTGCTTTAGCTTGGGTTCACTAGCTTTCAGCGTTGCCCAAGAGAATGAGACGAAAAAGTTGCTCAATTTCTCGCTGCTGATTTAAGGCGCTGGATGCCCTCAAGTGTTTCTTTACTCGCTCTTCAGCCGTTTCGCTACTAGCTGCTCTCCCTGCTTCGGCTGTGCCCAAAGCGTCCGCTCGTGTTTGTAAACGGTCATCCCTGGTTTAGCGCCCTTTGGCTTGTAGACGTGTTTGGGTTCTGTATAGACTACAGACACCTGTTCACTCTGGCGGGCACGGCTGTAATACGCTGCCAGGTTTGCGGCACATTGCAAATCGATCGCATCAGGAGCGCTTCCTGGCTTCAGGCGCAGCAGAACGTGGCTACCGGGAATCTCCTGCGTATGAAACCAGAGATCGTAGTCTCCTGCTGTCCGAAAGGTGAGCTGATCGTTCTGACGATTGTTACGTCCGACCAGCACTTCCAGTCCACCGGGCGTAGTGTAGCGGTGGGGCTGGCTTTGTGAATCTTTGGTCGGCGGGTTAGCGCTACGATATTCTGGATCGTTCAAATAGTGCTGTTGGATTAGCTCATCACGAATTTCGTCGAGTGTGTTGAGGTCTTCGGCGGTTTGATAAGTCTCCAGTTCGACGATCGCCGCTTCGACTTGCTCCAGGTAATGGATCTCAGCATTGACCTCTGCGAACAGGGGGGCGATCGCGTTACGAGCACGCTTCAGCTTTTGGTGCTGCTTGTAAAGTGCTTGGGCATTCTGCACCGCATTTTTTTCAGGATTAAGCGGGATGGTGACGGGTTCTTCGGTGGTGAAGTCGGATAACGTAATTGCTGATAGCCCTAGCCGCCAGTGGTGTAAATTTGCCATCAATAGATCGGCTTGTTCACGGTAACGATCGGCAACCTCAGATTGCTGCAAGCGCGATTGAAACACGTTTGCCTTGACGCGCAATTTTTCCAAGACAGCATGAAGCTTCTGGGTGAGCTGATGGCGTAGCTGGACAAACTCCTGCTGCTCAAGCTGGCTGGTGTAGTAGCGATCGATCACAGGCTGCACTCGATCGACCGCCTGAGTCATGCCCCAACCCAAAACGGTATAGCCATCGCTCGTCCAACCAGGGCAAAATTTTTCCGTCTCCAATGCTTGCAGCCACTCTTGCCAGCGGTGAAATAAACGTTGCCAATCACTTGCATCCAGGCTATCGGTGGACTGGTCAGGGCTGAGTGCCGCCGCAGCAATCAAAGAGAGCGTGAGTGCAGAACTGAGTCCACGATAGTTTTTTTGTAAGTTGCGTCGTAGCGCACCGGGCACCAGACTGATCCGCTCCTGCCAACGATCGAACGATTCCGTTAGCTTGGGCGCTGGATCGGTCAAGGGCGGCGGCAGTGCGTAGGGGTCTCCCGTTTGAATGGGACGCACACTGGACTGTTGGGCACTGACCTGATGGGCTGCTGTAACAATCAGGTTGGCTTGGTTGGCAAGCACGACGTTGCTGTACTTACCCATGATTTCTATGTACAGATGCCAGAGCGGTAGTTCGCCAGGGCGCTGTGAAAACTGGAGATCCAGGGCACGTTCCCACGGGGCGATCGGCTCAATAGCGACCAGTGCCAGGTTGCCTAACTGGTGTTTCAGTTGCTGGCTAAAGGTAAACGTATCGGGTACGCGGGGTGGGGCATCGCTAACGCAAAGACGCGCTGCCTGGGGATGCCAGGAGAGCATCAGCCACCCACGCTGCTTGAGGGTACGTAAGCCCAAATAGAGTGTATGACGATCGCGCTGATAGACCTGCTTCAGACGGGCGGGCAACCATTCAGTACGTAGTTCTGCGGCGATCGCAGTAAGAGTTGTAACGTCAACGGGTTGCAAGGGCGGTGAGGGGTGAAGGGCGAACTCAGAATCACTGAAAGATTCGTTTGGGACAAGGCTTCTGCTAGGGCTAAAACCGATCGCCGTGTGTAGACACCATTGTCAATATGCTGCCAGACATGACCTTGTGAGGCTTCAGTACCTTGTGAGGCTTCAGGTAACGTAAAGGCTAAGAACGCGATCACGAGTCGCTTGCTGACAAGGGATAACGGTTCTGCATCACTTCGCTTAAGAGGCTGACTTAAAGAGCGCGATCGCGCCGCTCGCTTTGGCGGTGCATTACGATGGAAGTCTAAATCTGGACAGGCTTCTCACTCACCTACGCCTTGAGTCCGTATGGACATTAAGCTCATCAATATCGGTTTTGGTAACATCGTGTCTGCAAATAGGGTGATTGCGATCGTCAGCCCAGAATCTGCACCCATCAAGCGTATCATTACTGATGCACGCGACGCTAAGCAGCTAATCGACGCTACCTATGGTCGCCGTACGCGAGCCGTGATCATCACTGACTCTGGTCACATTATCCTGTCAGCTATTCAGCCAGAAACGGTTGCGAATCGCTTGATTGTCAGCAAAGACGGACATAGCGATGCTTGATGTTGAGCCACGCTAATGCTATAGTCCCGCTTCATACTAACAAGCTGTAAAATACCTTATTTCTTGATCTGCTAAGTTATACGCATATCAGTAACAGCAACGTCTTAAAAGGCACAAATCGTCAAGAAGGCAGATTTAACGCTCTAAAATTGCGTTTGTCTTGCCATGTAGGGGCTGATTAGTCGAAGATGAAGAATTGTTAATGATCGAGTCATTGCTGACTACCATTCTTACTGAGGGCGAAAGCGGGCATGAGCGCACTAATTGTTTTGACGGGACCAAGCGGGGTCGGTAAAGGTACGCTGCTACGATCGCTCATTCAGCGCCATCCAGAACTGTATCTTTCCGTATCCGTGACGACACGATCGCCACGCCCTGGTGAGATTGATGGTAAAAACTATTACTTTGTTGCGCGCAGCACCTTTGAGCGCATGGTTGCTAAGGGAGAACTGCTGGAATGGGCAGATTTTGCTGGCAATCTTTACGGCACGCCTCGCCAAGCGGTTGAAGACCAGATTCGTCAAGGCAAGCGCGTGATTTTAGAAATCGAACTGCAAGGCGCACGGCAAATTCGCAAAAACTTTCCCGCTGCCCTCCAGATCTTTATCCTGCCGCCTTCCCTGGTGGAACTGGAAGATCGCATTCGGCACCGCGCACAAGATAGCGAAGAGGCGATCGTCCGTCGTCTGCAAAGCGCTCGTACTGAAATTGCTGCTGCCGATGAATTCGACATTTGCATCGTCAACGATGACATTGCCAAAGCGCTCGATCGCATCGAAGCAACCCTCTTTGCGGCAGCAACGTGTTAGTTCAACTTCTTGCTTGAGCCTGGGCACGTAAAGACAGTCGTTTAAAGCATGTCGCGCTAAGACTTATCTACAGTACAGCCTCTAGACGATTGAGTGCCTTCTGTTGTCAGGTTCAAGGCAGCCGCTAGAGGGAGAAAATTAGCAAGAGCACTGTCGCAAAAAAGGCTCCACTCGTACCGCCAAACCAAAAACCACGCGCCAGCGATCGCCAGCCCTGCGGCGCACCTAAGTCAGCCGGTGGCTTTGGTGTCGTCAGTGTTGCGATCGGTGGTAAGGGCGTACTCTCGGCATAAACGGCGATCGCTAGCGTGGCGATGGCAACCAACCCGATCGTGGCACTCAGCCCAGCAAACAGCGCTAGATTGGTGTTTCTCAGCGGACCCAACGCAACAAAAGGACCCAGCAACCAGAAGCCATGGGAAAGACCAACCTGTAACCCTCGCTGAAATGGCGAAACCCCTTGACGATAAGCAGGCAACTGGTTGATAAACCAGCGAGTAAACGCTGAATTGTTAATTGGAGTTGCTAAATTGCCTTCCTGTGGATCGCCAGCAGCGTACACAAAGCTGGGTGCTACAGATGGGATGGGCTTCTTAACTGCACTCGATGCCTT
>JBGTJW010000039.1:0-3724 GCA_041744955.1 Stenomitos sp.
CTTTTTCGAGATGCCACTGCACCATCCGATTCGTGAACGCATTGTTCTGCACCTGCTCATGGTATTCATCAGCGCCGATCAGGCCGCGCAGTTCATACCGTTCCTGCTGCGCATGCCACTCCACCCGACTCATCCAGAAGACGGCAGTGTCCAGCATGATTTCGGCTCCATAGTCTCGCAGCCAGCGGGCATCGCCTGTTGCCTGCCAGTATTGCCAGACGGCATAGGCAATGTCAGCACTAATGTGAATTTCGCGATCGCGCACCCAGATCCGCACAGACTCCGCATAGGGATCGCTCAGCAGCGACCAGCGGGGTGTCATCTCATCGCCCGTGTCAGCGCTCTCCCAGGCAAACATGGCTCCTTGATACCCACTATGCAAGGCTTTACGTCGTGCGCCCTCCAGGGTGTTGTAGCGGTAAGTCAGCAAGCTGCGGGCGATCGCGGGTTGCGTCAAGGTGAAAAAAGGCAGGATAAAAATCTCCGTGTCCCAAAAGACGTGACCCCGGTAGCCTAGCCCTGACAGCGTCTTAGCGGGCACACTAGTCCGACTATTGTGTGGGTATTGATCAGTGATGTGCGGGCAGGCACTAATCAAGAGTTGAAACAGGTTGTAGCGCACTGCCAACTGAGCCGTGTGATCGCCCTCAATCTGAATATCGCTTTGCTGCCAAACGTCGTTCCACGCTTGCTGATGCGCGTCAAGCAGCACTGCATAGGCTGGCAGGTCAGCCAATTTGGCTCGAGCAGCCAGCACCGCTAGTTGGGACTCCAGGGATGTGAACACCGTCACCACTTTTTCGACGCTGACAGTCTGCCCCACTGTCGCCCTAAAGGTGGTGATTAGGGTGGGATGGTCAAGCGTAGGCGTTACCTCTAAGGACGCATCAGTGCCGCTGACAGTCAGTTTGGCAGCCATGCCGAGTTCAATGTGAGAACTACGGGTGCGTACCTGTAGCCAAACTCCCTGTGCTGTCTTGCCCCGATCAAGCTGCTCCCAGTGGTTAAAGCCTTGATTGTCGGGATAGCCATTAAGGCTGGACTGCACCTCAATCGTGCCATCGAAATCGATCGGTGTGATCTGGCAGCGCAGTCCCAACACCTGCTCATCGGCCAGACTAGCAAAGCGCTCAAATCGTAAGTCTACCGTCTGACCAGTGGGGCTACGCCAGCGCACTGAGCGACTCAGAAGACCGCAACGCAAATCAAGCTGCCGTTCGTAGTGGCTAATGGTGCCGCAATCGAGCCGAAACCGCTCGCCGTTGATCATCACTACCAAGGACAACCAGTCAGGACAATTTGCTAGCTCAGAATAAACCACGGGCACATCGTCATAGACCCCATGTATTAAGGTCGCTGGCAAGGCATCGGGGTAGCCCTCCTCAAAACTGCCCCGTGTACCTAAATAACCGTTGCCGATCGTAAAGATGGTTTCTCTAGCGCGCAACTGCGCTGGATCAAACTCAGGTTCGGTCAGCGTCCAGTCTGTGTAAACCAAACCGCGAGCACGGGGAAGATTCATTTTATGGTGGGTCTTAGGGAGCAGCGGCTGTTAAATAATGCTGGAACCACTGGCTGGTTAAGCGTGCGACCTCTGCCAGGGCATCAGGTTCGTCAAAGCGGTGAGAGGCTCCAGGGATAATTTCAAGCTGCTTCTCAGCCTGAATTTGACTCAAAAGCTGTTGATTCAGGGCAACTACTTCCTCGTCGGTGCTGCCCACAATCAGCAGGGTGGGAGCCTGAATCTGAGCCAGTCGCTGCTCAGGCAGGTCAAGCCGTCCGCTGCGGACAGCGATCGCTCCTAACGCTTGTGGCTGTTCTGCTGCCGCGAGTAATGCTGCGCCACCAGCAATGTCATCGCCGAGATAGCCAAGCTTGAGCTTGCAAGTGCTTGGTTCCTGAAGCAGCCAAGCCGTCGCGCTCAGCAGCCGTGCCGTGAGCAGGGTGACATTAAACTGGAACTCATCTGTTCGCAGATCAATGGCTTCTTCTTCGTGCGTCATCAGACTCAGCAGCAGCGTTGCTAGCCCCACCTCACGCAACGCATGAGCAAGGTAGCGGTTGCGCGTACTGTAGAGGCTACTGCCACCGCCGTGAGCAAACAAAACAATGCCCTCTGCCGCGTCTGACACTGTCAAAATGCCTTCTAGTGGCACAGAGCCAGCGGTAACGGAGACCGATCGTTCCTCTGCATTCTCTCGCAAGGGTGTCTGCATGGGCTCTAGCTCCTCTTTAGCGGTCAATGATTGCTCCGACTGGAGTGAGCACCACTCAGTAAAAGTTAAAAAACCTTGGTCTCTGGATCAAAGGCATGGCTACAAACTCATTTTTCCAGATTAATCGGGTAGCTCTACTGACTCATCAATTGCTCTCAACGCTGAGTTGATGGGCACGCATGAAGCCAGACGCAGATGTAGTAATACGACTATCTTTTAGCCATTCATCCTATCTTTCGTGAGTCGTAGTTTAAGCCTCTTGCTCATACTAAGTGATCCGCTGTCTAAACACGCTGCTACTGTTTGAACGTGCTTTTCTACCTTAGCGAAGCATTCTCATAATATGCCAAACTTGTTCCTCATTATGAGTAACGTTTCAAGTCATATTGATGCAAATCATGCAATTCAAACGTTGAGATAGACATGATTTCAATCAGCTTGATGCCATCTTTAAGTTAATTGAAGTCATAGCAAAGGCCGCTGCTTTGTTCTCTAAAGCTCTCTTTAACTTTACCTCTGCCAATAGATGGATTTTGTCTCGTGTTAATTGTGCCAGGGTTAAGCAGGTAAGCAGAGCTACCGCTCCATACTTTTGCTCGCGGTCGATACAAACGTCGAGTTAAAGAGTTGAATGGCGGTGCTTTAGAGCTTACGCAAGCTTTGTGGTGTGACCATCGCTCCAATTAGCATCACTACATTTTTGGGTCAGCTTAAGAGTAGTAAGCGCTCATTTTTTGAGTGCAACCTCACTCATCTGTACCGATTCCACTTTAGAGGCAAAGCAAAGCAATGGTTTCCTTACAAGCACCGCCCACGCTGGATGTTTTTCAGCTCTTGCTCCAGCCTTTTCAAGACTTCAAGCCAACGGTCTCTGCCTCAACGCTCTGGGTCTGCGATCGTGGCGTCGTTCAGCCCTTTAGCCTTGACCTGCAAGAAACTGGCACGCTCCTGATTTTACATGTCCAATTGCAGCAGGTTAAGGGTAGTCTTGACCTGCAAATCACCCCCGAAACTGTTTTAGTGAGCGGTGCGCGACTAGCCCCCCTCGAAGCCCAAACTGATTCTGAGTCAGCCTTGCCTGCAACTCGTTTCCAAAGTTTGATTCCTTTGCCAAAAGCCATTCAGCCTCAGACTGCCATTGCTGAGTTAGGCGGTACAACGCTGACGCTGACGCTGATGAAGGCACACGAAAGGCAGCGAACCGCCAAACTCACGGTAGGCGATCGCGCTCAACCATTGCCTTATGTCATGGCAGTCAATGCCACAACCGTACCCGTTTTGGCTGCCTTTTATTGACCAAAATTGGAGTCTATGCAAATTTGTCCTTTTTGCTCCGACATACTGCTCCGCCATAGCCAAAGTGGGTCAATCGTCTGGTTTTGTCGCCATTGCTGGCAAGCAGTACCAGTCTTGGGCTTCAACTATCGACAGCTAGAAAGGGCTCGCTTGCCTTCTTTAGACAACCGTAGTCCTGACGAGGCAACCGCTTTCAATCAAGTTTAAACTTA
>JBGTJW010000040.1:0-29851 GCA_041744955.1 Stenomitos sp.
GCTTGCGACCGTTGATCTGGGAACTGTTTCCAGCCGATGGCGAAGAACTAACGTTTTATCTCTTTCACTACCATCGGGTGCATCCTGATAATCCTGGCTCGCTGCTGGAAATGTACGAAGACTTTTTCACAATTCTGCCAGAGTATCGCCGCTGCGATATGGACAAACTGGTGTGGAAGAAACCCACCTTTGGCTATATTCCAGGGCACTTCACGACGGGACGGAGCGATCGGGCGGTGGCGGTCGATCGCCTGATTGCACTGGGCGATGCGGCATCTTTACAATCACCGCTCATCTTTACCGGTTTTGGGTCGCTGGTGCGAAATCTACCCCGGTTGACGCTTCTGCTTGACACTGCCCTGAAGCACGATTTGCTGAGTGCCAAACACCTCAATCAAATCCGTGCCTACCAGAGCAATGTAGCTGTCACCTGGCTGTTTTCTAGAGGCATGATGGTGCCCACAGGGCGAAACCTGCCGCCTGCGAGGGTAAATGCCATGCTCAACACGTTCTTTGGCATTCTGGGAGATCAGCCCCCTGCGATCGCCGAAGCCTTCATTAAAGATCGGATTGACTGGCTTACGTTTAACCGCATGGCGCTCACTGCCGCCTGGAAAAATCCGAAGCTGTTGCTATGGATCTGGGACATGGCAGGAGCGTTAGACTTTGGTCGCTGGCTAGGCAGCTACCTCGACTTCACGATCACCGCTTTCATCAGTAGCCTGGTGCGTAGCTGGTTCCCGTCGCTTTTACGCCAAGTACAGCCCTGGTTGGAACCGAGGTTTCCAGGCTTGTGGCTGTGGCTGTTGGCTCAAAGCTATACCTGGACAGATGGCGTTGGACGACCCCAGGTGGTGCAGTCTAGAGCCACAGCAGCCGCCAAAGAACAAGCCCATGCGTCGATCGGATGACGGTTGTCTGCTACTCCTTGGCTCAACCAGAGCGAGGTATGGCTATGACCGTTCCCCAATCATGCTTTCTCACCAACTCCTGTCATCTTTTTACCGCTTGGGAAACATGGGCAAATCCACAGCCGCCAACGATGCCAGCTTCTTAGCTGGGCGGAGGGGATAGACGATCGGCGAGGGTGCGGTAAAGGATGTGGCTGCCACCGTAGGACGGCTCACAGTCTTTGCTGGCTGTGGTGTCACCGTTTGATCGGCAACATTTAGCGCTAAGGCATCGGTGTCAGCTTGGGCAACTGTTTCGGTATCCGTCGATCGTGCCATCTTCCCTGCATTGACCAGTCGATCGCGCCATGTCCAAGTCGTCTGCGAGGTGGCTGTCTCGGCTGCATCTTCCAACGGTGATGCCTCTGTAGCAAAGATCGGTGGAATCGCTGTTGTGCTAGTCGGTACACTCGGCAATAGCTGTGTGTCTGTCGGCACCAGGTTTGTGTCACCAGAAGCGAGGCTCATTTGAGCGGGATCAACTGCTTCGAGTGGACGATCGGCAGTAGCAGCGACCGGATCGGGACGTTCGGCTTGCAGTGGTAGATCGATAAGCGTTGCCAGGTTATCCCAGAGGGGATCAGTGGCACCGCTATCAGGTAGGGGAGTGAGTGAGGCGTTGGCGATCGTGCTTGGGCTGAATGAGCTAACGTCAGATTGCTGCGCTACAGGGCGATCGGGTAAAGCAAACAGCATTGAACCACGGGCTTCCAACGGGGGCAGTGCGTCAGCAGCAGCATATTCTGCTTCCAGACTTGCCTCTGAGAACGGCGCGAGGTCAAGACGTGGCTCCGACTGAAGCAAAGCAGGTAGGTCTAATGGCTGGGTCTCAGCAACAGGAAAGATGAGCTGCATCAAATGGCTGACGAACTGCGGATCTTCGGAGTCTAGCGGCGATCGCTGACCCGCAGATGCAGCTAGCGACTCCTGTTCAGACTGTCCGTTAAACGGTGTTGCCAGTTCTGCTTCTACACCATCCTGTCCGGGTGCCGAAACACCAGTATTCAAGAGTTTGAACAATCGGTCGGGTCGATCGACAGCGTCTGTGGTGTCCTGTAAAGGCTTTGCAGCCAGTGACCAGGGCTTGACAGGTGGATTTTTGGGCAACAGTGCAGACGGGGCATCTGGTACCGTTGCATGACCAGCCAGGGCAATGTCAGTCATGACGGGTTGCCCATAGACCGCAGGCATTTCAAGGCTTTTTTCTAGCGCTGCTTTAAATTGAAGGGTTTGTTGCTGTTGGCGATGCAGCCGCAGCCGCAGGTCGCGACAGGTGTTCTCCGCTTGCAGCACTTGTTGAACTTGCTCGTTGTGACGCTGCTGAGTCAGAGCACAATCACGCTCTAGCTGGGCAATCCGTTCCTGGCTGCTGCTCAGTTGCTCGGTGAGTGTGTCTACCAAAATTTGCTGCCGCTGGGCAGTCTGGTGCGATCGCTCTACTGCTTGCAAAAGCTGCTGAAGGTTTTCCGGCGTTACGTCTAAGGATTGTTCCTGACCGCTTTCGCTTGCGTTTTCTGCGAGGTTGCCTACCGCTTGCGATCGATGGCGTGCTACCAGTTCTGCGTCAGACAGAGGCTCCAACGCGGTCTCTGCTTGTGTCAGTCGATCGTGCAGGGTCTCTTGCGGCTGTAGCGGCTGCGTTGCCATACCTTCAGCGCTTTCCAGGGGGACCATGCCAATGTAGGTAGCCGCAGGACTAATTTCAGCACTGCTGTAGTGGATGACTCCCGACGCAACCGCATGATCCCGACCGTCCATAGGGTTTTTTCCTTCTAGCTGCCATCCTTCTACGGCTTCATGGGAAAGGGCATCGACGCTCATTGCTCCAGGAAAATCAACAGTGTGCCAGTCTTGAGTCGAACCTGCTGATCCTTCAGTGGGTGCTAATGCCACCTCTGATGCGATCGGCTCATTTACCACGGCGTTCTCGGTTGACTCAATTGACATGGACTCAATTTGTTGATCTGGGCTATCAGCTTCATTCATGGCTCTGATCCTGAAGGTGGCTAATCCTGAGGGTAGGAATCCCTAACGTGACACAGTTGCGACGCTATTTATCATATAGCCAGTCCTTTAAAGTTGAACGATGGATTTAGTTTTCTTTGGTGCTTTTGGCGGTTGAATTTAAAGCGCGATCGCAATGAGTTCGTAACGTTAATTCCCCTCAAAGTAAGGCTCTAAACCGTTTATTTTGAACTATTTGGTGACACAGCTAGACTAAGAAAAGTGAAATTAAGGTTTTAAAGTTGCCAGTGAAGAGACCGTGCAAGCCTATTTAGTTCAGTCCCGTTGATTGTTCTTAGCTCGGCTGAGGCTTCAGAGCTATAGCCGTAGCCATACTGGTGAGGACGGGGTGCAGGGGTAGAACCCCTGGCTGGGGGCGAAGCCCCCACACCCCCTTTGATCCCAATGTCCTAAGTTCTGTAGCAATAGCTATACATGACGATTGAGTATGAAACTTCTGTAAATGAGGTCTTCTGACACCTGCCTTAGCGGACACTAAGGGGGTGGGCAAACACTAAGAGCTGGTGACTAACGTTGAGGGTATGGCTTGACAGTAAAGATTGACCGAGCGGCGATCGTCAGACCTTCTTTCTTACACCCGGTTCCATTGAGCGAAGCGATGCTCATTCACCCTTTTACCGCTTTCCAGCCTGCTGTAGACTAAAGCTTTCGTTAGCTCCGCTCTTTTTGCTTGCTCAAGAAATTAGTCCAGAACGTTAGCCAAGTTTGGTACTTATGATGGATGGATTGAATCGTCTCCAAACAACCGCTTTTTGGCTGGTCAGCGCGGGTGCTGCTATGGTGGCACTCCATTTAACTTTGTTGGGTCGTAATGACAATCCAGCCTTATCACAGGAGTTATTTTCGACTTGCCTGCTGTTGTGGGGTGTGGTGGGTCTTTTGCTATGGGAGCGGCGACACGCACTGGTCTTGCAGAGTGGCGCGATCGGGGGGGCGATCGGGGGTGGCTTGTTGCTAGGGCTGCTGCTGCTCAGTTCAACCTTGCCCGAATCCGGCTCCTTTATGCGAGCGTTTCCTCTGATGACCGTCCTGGGGCTGGGGCTGCTTGCTTCTGGTATGCATGGGCTTTACCAGTACTGGAAAGAGCTGTTCCTTTTTGCCCTGCTAACGCTCAATCCACTGCTTGAACTGGGTCTAGAGTTGTTGAATCTGCCCAAGCTGACGGCTCAGGCTGCCACGTTTATGCTCTGGTATACAGGGTTTGATGTGCGTCGCGAGGGACTATCATTACTGCTGCCGACGGGGCGTGTGGATGTCTATGGGGCGTGCTCTGGCATTCAGAGTATGTTGCAGATGTTCTATATTTCAGTGCTGTTTGTCTTGCTCTTTGCACTGCGATCGCGCGTGCAGCAATTCCTCTTGGTCGGCTTGGCGGTCTTAATTGGTTTTCTGGTGAACGCTGCACGAGTGGGTCTGATGGCAGTGCTGGTAGCATTCTCACAAAAAGATGCTTTTAACTACTGGCATACGGGCGACGGTTCGCTCATTTTCGCGGCGATCGCGGTGGGGCTATTTGGCGGCTTTTGCTGGTTTGCCTTCCTGCGTACAACGCCATCCGCGACTGATACAGGCAACGCTTCCAATGGCTAAGCTCTGGCAACCCCTCCGCCTGTCAATACTGGTGTTAACTTGCAGCGGTGCCTTATACGTCATGGGCAAAGCGGCTCTTACACCCAAGGCAGCTAACACGCAGCCGTCTTACAGCCTGCCCGTCAGTGTGCCGTTGCCCCAGTGGCAGCCGTTACCCAGCAAGCCCCTTGAGCCGATTCCAGAGTCGATCGCCGGTCGTGAGTATCCGTATCGTCGTAATGCACAGCCTCTCACTATGGCGCTGCGCTATATGACAGGCGATGGTGATGTGAATCGCTTTCTCTTTGTTTTCACTCCGATTCGGCAGGATAATACTCGGCTGGTCATGAAATATCAGCCCGGTATTGGGTTCTATGGTGTGTTACCGCACCAGGGACGCGCCTACCTGAGTGCTTGCATCAGTCCACGGGGCGAAAGTACCGTTACAGCCCAACAGTTTGTGCAAAATCATCGTACTCATGACCTGACGTTCGATCGCCTCTTGCCCTGGCTTTTGGGGCGGCAACCGTTGCTCGATCGCCGCTGCCTCTGGACGCTGATGTCTGTACCCGTGACTGCAACGGCTGGCTCTGCTGAGTTAGACACCGCTTACAAAACGTTAGAAAACACCTGGTTTGACTGGTACCGTTGGTGGCAACCCAACTTTCCACCCCTTTAAAGCCCCACATCACGTTAAAAAGCTGTCTCTACGGTAACTAATTGCAGTGTCAAAGCATCGACATTTAGTGTCTTTTACAGGACGATGACAAAGGCTGGTTTACTGCCAAACTATCTGCGTTGTGTTATTGGAGAAATCAGCTTCATGACTGAATCGACGACTGAAAATCGCTCTATCTATCGCTTTCGTTGGATTGGTTACGGGCTGCTTGGCTATGCGCTGATGGATCTCATCCAGGTGCTGTATCCTCCAAAGTTTACGAATCCTGCGTGGGAGGTGCAAACGCTTGGTGCGCTGATTGAGCGCGTGATTGTACCGCTACTGGGCATGACGCTCGTGTTTTTTGGTGAATACTACGATCGCACTCAGTTCGAAAAAATTCTGCTGAAGGTGCTGTCGTGGCTTTGTCTGGTGCTGGCGATCGTCTGTTTACTGGTGATCCCGCTGGGTGTGCTTGGCACAGCCCGTCTTAACTTTCAGAATGATCAGCAGGTGAACCGACAAACAGAGCAGCAACTCTCTCAGTTCAAGAAAGTTGAAGGGCAACTGAGCCAAAGCAGCACGAGCGACATTCAAGCACTAGCCTCAAAAGCAGGCATCCCGATCGATTCAACTAAAGATCCTCAGGCGCTTAAAGCGGATATCTTGTCACGGTTAACGGCTGCGCAGTCCAGAGTGCAGTCTCAGATTGATGAAAGTCGCGCTGCCCAAAAGCAGACTCTCTTTAAGAACGCAATCAAATGGAATTTGGGTGCCTTACTTGCCAGTTGCCTCTTTTTTATTCTTTGGAAAAGCACCGATTGGGCACGGTAAGACGCAAATAAGCCGGGAAGAAGGTAAAACTGGCAGGCTTTACTTGAAGCGTGTGGATCGTCTTTTGGTTTGTAAGGACGTTACACAAACGTTTCGCAGCAAGAAGTTTCGCAGCAAGAAAACATCTCGATCGTCCGATCGCTGATTATTACAGCCCAATTAAACCAATAAATCAAGCCAATAAAAAAGGGACAAATAAATGTCCCTTTTTTGCTTTGCAACTGTGCCAGCGTTAAGTGTGCCAGCGTTAAGCTCTCACTGCAACCTTAGTCTGCGCTTCTTTTGCGGTCAAGCGCTCATAGGTCGCCCGCATTTTAAGACCTGTCAAGACCTGGAACAAGCCTGTGCCGTTGGCAGAGCCGGGATACTCGCGGTGATGCAGCAACAGTTCGGTTAGCTCACCCTCGTATTTGGCAGAGGTTTTGCTGAGGTGTTGCTCAATGTAGACCACTTCCTCAAGCTTGTCGAACTGCCCATCGACTTCGAGTACCGAAACACTGTGCCCGTAGTAAACGTCCGGTCCGTAGTGCATCCGAATGCCGGGATAGGAGCAGGTCAGCTTGCGTCCGCAGGGAATCCAGTCGATCGTGGAACCTTCGTCAAACAAATAAGCTGGCTCAAATCCTTCCACGCTATCGCGCTGGATCATCTGCACTCGCAAGACTTTCCGTTCTTTATCGTCCTTGATCAGTTGGGTGGGCAAGACCTGAATCACCACATCCGCAAATTCTTTTTGTGGATCGATATACGCCTTAAAATCGGGACGACGGGAGTTGATCGCTGCCAGCACGTCTTCGTAGGTGTGACCCCGCTCCGACATATCGCGCTGAATCTTCCAGGCAATCCTTACTTCGTCACTGATGTCGAGGTAAACGCTAAAGTCTAGCAAGCCACGTACGCGCTCATCGTACAGCGGATGTAATCCTTCAATGACAATGATGTGATTGGGTTCCACCTTTTCGGGTGGGTCGATCATCCCTGTCTCATGGTTGTAGATGGGCTTTTCAATGCTTTCGCCATGCTTGAGCGCTTTGATCTGCTCGTACATCAGGTCAAAATTATTGGCTCGTGGATCGAGTGCGGTGATTCCAGTTTCTTTGCGCTGCTTCCGGTCCAGACTGTGGTAGTCGTCCAGGCAGATTACTGTCACAAAATCTTCCCCGAACAGATCGGTTAATCGGCGCAGAAAGGTGGATTTACCGCACCCGGAGTCTCCGGCAACGCCGATCAGAACCACGCGGTCTGGCTTACTGGTCATAGGTTTCCTCTAAGCGAAAAGATTCTACTAACTGTGTCTTGAGTTAAGCTGCATTGGCGGTAAACTGACGATCGCACCTTTGAAATTACTTTTGAAAAGCAATAATCCATGCTGGGTGCTATCGATCGCCTACTATAAAATTCTCACACAACGTGACCCAGATGCAGAGTAATCAGAAAAGCAATAAGATTACATCTAGAAGATTGCGTCTAGCCTTGGCAGACTCTGAGCTGGTCGGGTAAGTATTTAATACTACCGCTATTATCATCCTACCAAAAACGGGATCATCACTACAAGGCTTCGTCCGAATTGATTTTTCGCTCAAGGTCGCTGCGTTGCTGACGATCGGTGAGTACTCTCGCTTAAGCTTGGTCGCTGATCGTTCGCTATCATAGTGCTGCTAGTTTACTGAAGCAACACGGTCGCCCTGATCGCCGCGTCAATTGTTGTATTGATTGACGCTACTTTACAGAAGCCCCCGCCTGCGACCAAGATGGGGCACAATAAAAAGTTAGATTTGGCAAGTAGATTTGGTTCTGAGAGAGCAAGCAAAATGTACAATTTGAGCGCGGTGGGCGGCACTGCCAAGACAGCCTTTGGTAGCCGTATGTTTCGATACGAGGTAGTGGGGCTGCGGCAGAGTAGTGAAACCGATCGCACCAATTACTCCATTCGTCAAAGCGGCAGCACGTTTATCAATGTGCCTTACAGCCGTATGAACGAAGTGATGCAGCAAATCACTCGGCTAGGTGGCAAGATTGTCAGCATTCAGCCGTTGTCTGCTGATTCTAAAATCAATGGAAACGTTACCCCAGAACAGAAAGAAACTGCGGTAAAAGTAGAAGCTGGAGAGGGAAACCAACCAGGAGCCAAGAAGCCTATGACTCAAGCTAAGGCTAAGACAGATATTCCTGTGAATATCTATCGCCCCAACAGCCCCTTTGTCGGACGGGTGGTTTCAAACGAACCCCTTGTTAAAGAAGGCGGCATTGGTATTTGCCAGCACGTTAAGTTTGATATCTCCGCCGGAGATTTACGTTATCTGGAAGGTCAAAGTATTGGGATTATTCCTCCTGGTACCGACAAGAACGGAAAGCCTGAAAAGCTGCGCCTCTACTCGATCGCGTCTACCCGGCATGGTGACGATGTCGATGACAAAACCGTGTCTCTCTGCGTACGGCAGCTTGAATATCAGAATCCTGAGACCAAAGAAACGGTTTATGGCGTTTGCTCCACGCACATTTGCAACCTGAAGCCTGGTGACGAGATCAAAATCACTGGGCCGACCGGCAAGGAAATGCTGTTGCCTGATGACCCTGAAACCAAAATCATCATGATGGCGACTGGCACAGGCATTGCACCCTTCCGTGCTTACCTGTGGCGTATGTTCAAAGACAAGGAGCGCGATGCTAATCCTGATTATCAGTTCAAAGGTCTAGCATGGCTAGTCTTTGGTGTGGCGACAACACCCAACGTGCTGTATCGGGAAGAGCTGGAAGAAATTCAGGCAAAATACCCTGATAATTTCCGTGTTACCTATGCCATCAGCCGCGAACAGAAAAACCCTGAAGGCGGCAGAATGTACATTCAGCATCGTGTGGCAGAGCACGCTGAAGAGATTTACAGGCTGCTGCAAGAAGACAAGACTCACGTCTATATCTGCGGCTTGAAAGGCATGGAAGATGGTATTGACGCGGCTCTTTCGGTCGAAGCTACGAAAGCAGGCAGAGAATGGAAGGAGTATCAACGGGAACTGAAGAAAGCGGGTCGTTGGCACGTAGAAACGTACTAAGCAGCCTTGCTTTACACGATCGACACGATTGCTTTCTTGCAACCAGACAACTCGTAAGGGCTGTCTGGTTTTTTGTTGAAGTGATCATGTTTTAATCCCCCACGCTGATCGCTAATTGCTCACGATCGATCGCTCAGGCAGTGCAGCGTTCACAAATGAGAAGAGATTAGTCAGGTTTTCGCTTTCTGGAGTCGCTTCCTAATTTTTGCTTCTGGTTGAAAGACTATCCAGAGGACAATGCCGATCGTTGCTGTAGTGGTAAGCACTGGCATAAGCAGCACTGCCCACACGGTACGATCGCGCACTTTCAAAAAGGCGTAGAACCAAACGACACCACAGCTATAGAGTACGTGGAGCGTAATTAAAAATAGCACTCCTGGCAGCGGGAACGAATCGGCAAGTAGTGCTAAACAACCAACCAGATAGATTGCTAAGAGGATGAGCACGAGAAGCACCTGAGCTGCCGTTTTAGGGAATGTCTTAAACATGATCATTGCTGCCTAAAGGAAATGCAACGGAGCCGCGATCGTACTCTCAAGCTTTGCTCAGACTGATGCAGCTTTACGAGCAACACTATCCAAACCCTGCACCTACAATTTAAGAACAATCTTGAGACGTGTAGCGATCGCTCTTAGTCTAAGCCCAAGTGTTGCTGGAGCGATCGCCGCATCACATCGACTGGCACGGTTTGCTGTAGCCAGATTGCCAACGCGGCTGCACCTTGCTGGACGAGCATTTCCAGTCCATCAATTGTCGTTGCGCCCCGATCGTGCGCTTGCTGCAAAAAGAGGGTAGGACTGGGGTTATAGATCAGGTCATAGGCGATGGCATGGGGTGCTAGGCAGTCAAGCACGGGTGGGCTAAGGGGCGATCGTTCCACCTGTGGCGACATCCCGATCGGGGTGGTATTGACCAGTAAGCCCGCGTGCGGTAGAAGGGTTGGCAGCGCATCCCATGTATGGACTTGTACCTTTTCAGCCAGTGGTGAACCGACCCAACTCGACAAGAACGCCGCTAACTTCTCTGGATCGCGCCCTACCACATGAATCGTAGTACAGCCGAGTTGAGCACAGCCTGCAACGACTGCTCTGGCAGCGCCACCATTGCCTAAAACGACGGCTACTGCTTGGCTCCAGTCGCGCTCCAAGCGTTTAAGCGGGTGCAAAAAGCCCTCAACATCTGTGTTGGTGCCGCCCCAACCGCTTTCGGTCTGCCAAACGGTGTTGACTGCACCAATTGCCTGCGCGATCGCGGTTATCTCGGTCAGCAAGGGCACGATGGCTTGCTTGTGAGGAATGGTGACATTAAACCCCTGTAGACCAATGGCTGCAAAACCATCCAGCGCTGTCTTGAGATGCTCTGGCTGCACAGGGAACGGTAGATAAGCGTAGTCCAAGCCAAGCTGAGCGATCGCCGCATTGTGCATAAGGGGCGACAGAGAATGGGCGATCGGCGCACCGATGACACCGAGCAGTTTGGTTTTGCCAGTAAGCACAGGGTTGGGGAGTGGGGAGTGGGGAGTAGGGAGTGGGGTAAGACTACTCTAAGACGATGGATTCGGTGGTAGTGGATTCGATAGCAGTTGATTCAGCGGCGGTGGTAGCGTCTGTTGGCGCTGTTGCTAATGGTTCGGGTGTATTGCGAACACGGCGGATGGGCAGATTAGCGATGAGGGCAGTGGTACGATCGCTATTTTCCAGCGCAAATTCCATCCCGTCGGTATCAAGCTCCACGTAGCGAGAGACAACCTCCAGAATTTCCTTTCGCATTGCTTCTAGTGCCTGCGGTGGAATATCAGTACGATCGTGCGCCAACACTAGCCTGAGGCGATCTTTCACTTGGCTACGGCTGTTGTCACTGGGGCGAGCAAACAGGCGTTCGAGCAGTTCAATCAGCATGGAAGGTGAGGAGTAAGGAGTGAGGGGCAAGGGGTAAGGGAAAGTTACGAGTGATGAGCTATGAGTTTGTGTGACGGCTGAACGCTGACTGCCCACTCCTCTCACCTCACTCCTCTCCTCTCACCTGATTAAAAAAGCTTTTTGTTCAGCGCTTTGCGGATCTTGGTGAAAAAACCATCATTATTGACGCTCAAATCGAGAAATTCGACTTTTTCGCCTTCAAGTCGGCGGGCAATGTTGTCGAAGGCACTACCAGCAAGGGATGGGATTTCTGACAACACGAGCGGTTCGCCTTTATTGGTCGAAACAATGACTCGCTCATCATCAGGTACGACACCAATCAGGGGAATAGCCAGAATCTCCTGCACATCCTCGACAGACATCATGTCGTTTGCCTGCACCATCGCGGGGCGAATGCGGTTAACGACAAGCTGAATTTTCTTAATGTTGTTCGCTTCTAGCAACCCGACGACGCGATCGGCATCCCGCACTGCTGCAATTTCGGGTGTGGTGACAATAACGGCTTCTCTGGCAGCGGCGATCGCGTTCTGAAAGCCCATTTCAATCCCTGCGGGACAATCCACAAATACATACTGATAGCTCTGCGCCAGCGCCATCACCAATTGCTTCATTTGGTCGGGGTTGACTGCATCCTTCGTACGATTTTGCGCGGCTGGCAGCAACACCAAATTGGGCTGTCGCTTATCTTTTACTAGCGCCTGCTCCAAACGGCACTGCCCAGCAATCACATCAACTGCTGTGTAAACAACGCGGTTTTCTAAGCCCAGCAGTAAATCCAGGTTGCGAAGACCAAAATCGGCATCCACTACAGCCACCTTTCGACCACGCCGTGCCAGCGTCATGCTCAGGTTAGCGGTAGTCGTGGTTTTACCCACCCCTCCCTTGCCAGATGTAACAACAATAATGCGACTCATGAACTCAGCGGTAAATAACGAAGGGGACAACAAGCTGACGGCTAGAGATGCTTAGACTGTAAACGTTGAACGGTAAAGGCTAAACGGCTCTGATTTTGATCACTTACCTGACTGAAATGCTGCTAGCCCAAAGCCAAACATCGACTGTTTAAATTGCTTAATTCCAGGTGCTTTAACTATACCGAACCGGACTGTTTTTACATTCTGTACCTGATGTTCAAACAACAGTATCAGAAAAAGCCTTGACAGATGTTAGGAAGAGAGGATTTTAGCTTACAGAAGGCAGGAGGCAGAGGGCAAAAGGAAGAAGGCAAAAGGCTAAAGGCAGAGGGCAGAAGGCAGAGGGCAGGCTTCGACGTGAGCGCTCAGCCGAACGTAGACAGAAGGCAGGGAAAGCTAGGGGAAGGACTTCCGAACTCAAAACTCAAAACTTGTTATCTTCACACACTCCTCACTCCTCACTCCTCACTCCTCACTCCTCACTCCTCACTCCTCACTCCTCACTCCTCACCCCTCACCCCTCTCATTCCTTCCCGCCGCGATGAAAATCAACGGCTCTAGCGATGCGGATAGTGCCCTGAGCGGTGACATAGGCGACTTCAGGATGGTACTGCGCAGGGGGTGTTTCGGGTGGCCTGGCGACAAAATCAGCGATGCGAAGTTGGGTGGGTTCCATTTGCATTGCCATAATCAGGCAGCGGTTATTGCCTCTAGCGCCTGCATGAGCCACACCGCGCAGGCGACCCCAAACCAGAATATCGCCGTCTGCCACAACAGCGCTCCCTGCATTGACATCGCCCAGAATAATGACGGTGCCATTGTGGTGAATGTCGGCACCCGATCGCAGCGTTGTTTCCAAATACAGTGGTTCTGCCATCGTCTGCGCGGCTTCCTGAGTCGGCTGGTTCAGGTGCGACAGAGTGGCTTGCTGTTCTACAGAGTAACCAGCAGTAGCAGCGGCAACCGCAGTTTGGCGGCGGCTGGTGTAAACCCGCTTGAGCTGAAGTTTGGCTTCGGTCAGGGCATCGGCGATCGTTTGAAGCTGCCGTCCATCTAACAGGCGATCGCGGGCGATTAAATGCACCGTTGTCTCTGGTTGCCAGAACCGTTCACCTGCATCAAGCCGTTGCTTAAGCTGCTGCCAGACCTCAGTCCAATGAAAGGCTGTATTTTGCCCGTCACCCTCGCCTTCGGGTGGCAATAGCAGCAATAGTTTGCCGCCTTCATTGCGAAAGCGTACCTGCTGTTGGGGATCAGGTTGCGGACGATCGCCCTCCAGAGCATTGGGAGGAACGACAGGCACCGATGGGGAGGGGGAGGCATCAGTCATGCGAAAGAAACCGCAGCTTTAACGGCTTTAATAGTAAGCTGAAACGCCGCGATCGGCACGTTGGTTCGTCCATTTGTAGCAGCGCAAAGAATGGAAAGACGGCTGGTATTGAGGTTTCTGGCTCTTGTCTTTTCACACTACCTTTTCCCTGATCAGGAGTTTTAGGGGAAGAGTGGAAGGGTGAAGGGGTGGGAGGGTGAAGGGTGAGGAGTGAGGAGTGAGGAGGTAGAAAGGGGAAGGGGGAAGGGGGGAAGGGTAGAAAGGTGGAAGGGGGTTCTAGATTTGTCCGGATCGGGGTTTGAAGGCACGTATACAGAAGATTAAAAGCCTTTGACTTAACCTCCTGTCATCGTTCATTCTCATTCTAAGTCTAGAGTGAGAATAGTTTGGATGAGAATGCTCTATAGTCTGTCGGGGTATGGTCTGCTGGGGTGTAGTCATGCCGTGTTCCAGGCTAACGATTGATTGACGGCGATGCTCCAGGGCGATCGTGCTTATATCGGTACTACTTATATCGGTACTACTATGTCAGATGTCTTAGTTTCTGCTGAAGTTAGTTATCCAGAACTCGATCGGCTGCTGGATGGGCGTTATCAGGTGAACCAAATTTTGGCGATCGGCGACTGGGGGCGAACCTATCTCGCGCAGGATACTCGCCGCCCTAGCCAGCCTGATTGCATGATCCAGCACGTGCTACCTGTCGCCAGTGACGATGCGTATCGCTATGCGTTGCGGCATCTGTTTGTGCGCGAAGCCGCAACGCTGGAACGGTTGGGGGAGCATGGACAAATGCCCCGCCTGTTGGCTTGCTTTGAGGACGAACAGGGCTTGCATCTGGTGCAGGAATTGATTGGCGGTGGCTCCTTGAGCCTGGAACTACTGCCGCAACCCCAGCACGAAGAACAGGTGGTGCAACTGCTGCTGGAGTGTCTAGAACTGCTGGCAGTGGTGCATAGTGAATGCTGCCGACATGGGGATGTGCGACCCGAGAATTTCATCCGTCGATCGCAGGATGGCAAGCTCACTCTCACTAATTTCGGCTCCGTGCGTGATGTGCATCTTTCTCTCATGACGTTACAGGGAAAAGCTGCGTCCTCACGAGTGCCCAATACACAGGGCTATCAGCCGCCAGAACAGGTGAAAGGGTTGCCCTGCCTTGCGAGCGACATTTACGCGATCGGTCTCATTGGCATTCAAGCGCTGACGGGTGTGCCTCCCCTGCAACTGAGCCGTGATCCAAAAACAGGGGAGATCCTTTGGCAGCCGTTTGGTCAGGCAGCAGGTTCAACGCTGCGGCATGGACTAGTGGCTGTGCTAAGTCGCATGGTGCGTGCTGACCAGACGCAACGTTATCTATCTGCAAAGGAAGCCTTGCAGGCAGTGCGATCGCTGACTCAGGGGATGCTGTTAGAACGAGTGGATGCACCGATCGCTCCTGCTAGTAGCGCTCTAACCCTGACGCAAAATACCGAGCCAGCACCCATGCTGCCCGAAGCAACCGAGCCAGAAACGCTGACAGAGCGGTGGTTGAGTCCAGCCGTGCAGATTGGTGTCGGCATTGGTGCGGTGATGGCGGCAGCAGTTTGCGGCTATGCGTTGCCCCATTTGCTCGATCGCAGTCTCTTTAGCGATACGGACCGAGGCAACCAGGCATTAGCAGACGCGACGCAGCAATATCAGGCAGGGCAACTGCAAAAAGCAGTCACGCTGGCAGCCTCGATCCCCAAGGACAGCGCTGCCTATGCGCCTGCACAAGCGGCGATCGATGACTGGCAAAAAGATTGGCAAACCGCCGAGCGCAAAGCTCAGGCAGCAGCAGTGGCACTGCAACAGGGGAACGGGTTAGCAGTCTTGCAACAGGCTCAAGGTCTACCGCAAATTGCCTACTGGCAACAGCGAGTGCAACCACTGGTGCAACAGTCCGCCAGTCAGGCAGAAACAGGCGCTGCTCAATTACTGCGCGATGCGTATGGTCGGGCGATCGTCAAAGATTTTACCGGGGCGATCGTTGCACTCAAGCAGATCCCCGAAGGCACGTCTGTTTACCCTAAAGCACAGGAAAAACTGCGTGAGTACGGCGAAAAGCAGCAAATTCAGGCAGTCAGCCGTCTCCAGGTCGCCTACAATCAGGCAGAAGCAAAGCGGTTTGATCAAGCGCTAGAGTCACTTCAGAAAATTCCTGGTGGGGTTCCCACCTATGCCACTGCCCAGGCAAAGATGCGCGAATACACTGAAAAACAGCGCATTCAAGCCGACGCGCTGGCAATGCAAGACCTGAATCCTGGTAGCTATCTGCAAGAGGCGAATCTGGCGGGGCTGTGAGGGGTGAGGAGTGAGGAATGAGGAGTGAGGAGTGAGGGGTGAGGGGTGAGGGGTGAGGGGTGATAACAAGTTTTGAGTTTTGAGTTTTGAGTTCGGAAGTCCCCCCCTAGCTTTCCCTGCCTTCTGCCTACGTTCGGCTGAGCGCTCACGTCGAAGCCTGCCTTTTACCCTCTGCCTTTTGCCTTCTACCTTTTGCCTTTTGCCTTCCTATTTCTATCCCGGTATCTGTACCCCATCGTCCTCTACTTGCTATGATGCGTCGTGATTGCGATCGCGTTGGTTTTAACGATTTACCTAACGGCTTACCTAACTATTGGAGCAGCGTATGGGGTTCCATTCTCCTCTTGAGTCCCAGGGGCATTACCGCTATGACCCAACTGCCCTAGAGCAGCAAGGACCGGCTCGCCTGTTTCCCCATGCTGGAGAAGATGGGTTGTTGCGCTATGTGGTGACCCAACTGCGTCGCAATGCGGTCGCGCAGGGACGCTTATCTGAACCCTGGAGCCTGCTGCTGCGCCAACTGGAGCGGACAAGCCAGACCTTCGATCAGGTGTGGTCACAGGTCTCGACGCTGCTAGTCGATTTTAAGTGGCTGCAATCGGGCTGGTTTAATGTGACGCTACCGCCCAATGAGCAGTTTGACGCAGCCTTTGTGCAGGAACGGCGAACCATGACATCAGTGCTGCTAGCAGCTAAAACGGCGGCTAAACTTCATGCTGATCCTGCTGCCCGTCGATCGCAGTTCTATCAGGTGCTAGAAAAATTGGGTCGTGTGCGTCCGGTGGTCAGCCAGATTCATGAGCGGGATGGCGGCTTGAGCGATCGCGAGTTTGCACGTCAGCGCGTGGCAGGGCAAAATCCGATGGTGCTGCGGCAGGCGCGATCGTCCGATCAAGCATGGCTGCAAGTTTGGGCAGAGGCGGTGCAGGCGCAGGGGCATCCAGTTGATTTGGTGGAGGCAGCCGCCGCAAAGCGCCTTTTTGTAGCCGATTATCCGTTATTACAAAATCTGACTCCGGCTGATTTGCAACCGGGGCGCTATGTGGGTAGCCCGATCGCAGTGTTCTATCGGGCAGAAACGGGGCTGGAACCAGTGTTGATTCAGGTGGAGCAAGGTAGATTGCTAACGCCTGGTGCCGATGCCGATCGCTGGATGCAGGCGAAGCTGTGTGTGCAAACGGCAGATGTCACGTATCACGAACTGGTGGCACATCTAGGCGATACGCATTTGGCAATGGAGGCATTTGCGATCGCCACTCCCCGCCAACTCCCCACGACTCATCCGGTCTATCGCCTGCTGCGCCCCCATTTTCGCTTTTTGCTGGCAATCAACACACGCGGCAATGCGATCCTGCTGGGTGAAGGTGCCGCGATCGATCAGCTCCTCGCTCCTACTCGCGTGGCTTCGCTGGGAATCATCAATCAGGCGTATCGAGAGCGATCGTTTCAGGACTACGCGCTGCCTACCCTTATTACGCAGCGTGGCATCGAGCCAGACGTGCTGGCAGAGTTTCCGTATCGGGACGATGCGCTGCTGCTGTGGGCGGCGATCGATCGCTACGTCACTCGTTTCCTACAGCGCTACTATCCAGATGATGCGGCAGTCCAGCACGACCCCTATCTGCAAGCCTGGGCAGCAGAATTAGGTGCCCCGTTGGACTCTCGCCCGTTAACCGAATTTCCCCAGGCTCCAGCATGGCTGCCGTCTGAATGGGTCAGCCAGGTCAAGCTCAACCCTGACCCACTGCCCACCTATCCTCGTGTGCCGGGTTTTCCTCCAGTGGCAGACGCAGAGCCGCGATCGGGTGCGCTGCAATCGGAGACCCATCAACCAGAAGCGCTGCGATCGAACGCACTCAGCAGCCTCCAGCAACTCATCGACATTACCACTCAGGTTATTTTTACTTGCGGACCTCAGCACGCCGCTGTCAATTTCAGCCAGTTTGACTATGTGGGCTACACGCCCAATGCCCCCCTGTCGCTCTACAGCCGCCCTGATACAGCAACTTCGGTGCAGCAATTGCTGCCAACCGCCGATCAAGATCTGGGGCAAATGGAGCTAACGTTTGCACTCAGCGGCATTCGTTGGGGCACGTTGGGCAGTACGGCATTGAGCCAGTTTGTCGATCGGGGCGATCGTCAAATTCTGGAGCAATTTCAAGCCGATCTCGCAGATATTGAAGTGAAAATCAAGGCTCGCAATCAGCAGCGCCTCGTTACAAGCGGCGTAGAGTATCCCTATTTGCTGCCGTCAAGAATTCCCAATAGCATCAATATTTGAAAGGCAGAAGGTGGAAGGCAGAAGGCAAAAGGTAGAGGGCAGAAGGCGAAAGGCAAAAGGCAAAAGGTAGAAGGCAAAAGGCAAAGGGCAGAGGGCAGAAGGCAGGGAAAGCTACAGGGAGGACTTCCGAACTCAAAACTCAAAACTTTCTAGCAACGCGGCGCGTACACGAAGTGGCTCCTTTGGAGCTAGCGCTACTCAAAACTCAAAACTCAAAACTCCTACCCTCCGCTTACCGTCCCTTATGCCTGCCAAACAGTCTGCCATCTCTATTCTCACTACGATCGCGATCGCCGCTGGCATCCCGTTTCCTGGCTATGCGTTGCCGTTGTCACCGGGCGATCGGGTGCGGGTGCTGATACCAATGGACGATGAGTTGCCGCCAGAGAGCCGCTTTCGGCTGAGTGGGCTGTATGAGGTCAACGTGGATGGGACGTTGCAAATCCCGTTTTTAGAGCCGCAGCCTGCGGTGGGGTTGGAGGTAGCAACGGTGCGAAAGAATCTGGCGGACGCGCTGGTGAGTAAGGGCTTTTTTCGACCCGAATCGCTGGAATTAAGTGTCAGTGTCGTCTCTTGGGCACCGATTCAGGTAACGGTCGCTGGGGAGACGTTTCGTCCAGGGCGGGTGTTGCTTCATGCGGCTACGGAGAGCGAACAGCGACAGGAGGGGCGATCGTCCCTACCAACCGAAGTTGTCTCTGGCAGCTATGCACCCGATCGCCATCTAAGCGCTGCCATTCGTAGTGCAGGTGGCTTGAAGCCGACTGCCGATCTACAACACATTCGTCTGGTGCGCGGCAAGCAAGAAACCACATTCGATCTTTCTGGTGTGCTAACAGGCAAGACGGTTCCCGATGTGCCACTAATTGCAGGCGATGAAGTGACGGTGCCAGCCTTGCCCTACCGTCAACCCAATCTGGTGCGTCCGTCTCAGCTTACGCCAGGTGAAATAACCGTGTTTTTGTCGAATCTGACGGTTCCCACTACACCCAACCTCAGCAAGGGTGGGCAGGTGACATCGTTGCCGTACGGTACTCGCCTTTCGCAGGCAGCGATCGCGGCAGGCTGTGCCGGTGGTACAAAGCGAACCAATGCCAGACGACGCGCGGTGCTGGTGCAGACCGATCGCGAGACTGGCAAAACGACCATTACCGAGCGGTCGATCGAACGATTACTTAAACGCTCTGACAACGATACCGAAAACCCATTTTTGATGCCGCAGGATGGGGTAGTTTGCTACGATTCAACTGTCACAAATCTCGCCAGCATCTTCCGCCTGATCACCGATATTGCCAGCCCGTTTTTCATCATCAACAGGTTATTTCGGGATGAATGAGTTTCCTCAACTTTCCCAGTCCTTACCCTTATCGGCAGCCGATCGGGGACGCGGACTACGGTATCTGGCGATCGCGGCGGCAGTGAATGCAGCCGTGTGGGGGTTGGCACTTTACCTCTTGCAGGATTCGCCGCGTCTTTACACCAGCCTGTACTCGATCGTTTTGTCAGAGCAGCCCAGCCGCAGTCAAGCCACTCTACCGCAGCTAACTGCTAACGATCGTGCAGAGGCATCGATCAGTCGGCGTGAAAATGCGAAGGCAAGCTACAAGCTCATTGCAACAACCGATGAAGTGCGCCGAGCCGCTGCTGCCAGCCTTGGCATGACGACGACCCAGTTTGGTATGCCGCAGGTAGACGGCGTGCAGGGCACCGCGTTGATCAACATGAGCATCACTGGATCAACGCCAGAAGAGACCAAAAAAAAGGCGCAGGCATTGTACGAAGCCTTCCAGGAGCGGCTGGCTCAGCTACGGTTGCAGCAGTCTGTCGAACTGGATACAGGCTTTGAAAGCTCGCTGGGTGTGGTGCGTAAAAAGCTAGAAACCACCCAACTCCGCTTGTCTGACTACAAAATTCGCTCTGGGCTGGCTTCGAAGGAACAGATCGATCAGCTTGCCAGGAATATTGAGGCACTCCGACGGCTGCGAATCGAAGCGATCGCCCAGCAGCGTGACGCAACGGCTCGATCGCAGCAGCTATCGGGCACCTTCAAGATATCTTCCGAACTGGCAACGGATGCCTTTGCGCTTCGTGCCGATCCACTGTTTCAAGGGTTCTTGCGCGAATACAGTGAGGCAACCACTCAGTTAGCGGCGGTGTCTTCTAAGTTCGGTCCCAATCATCCCGTTGTCGTGCAGGCAACGACCCGGCAGGCAACCGCCGCCAGCGCTCTGCAAAGCCGTGGGCAGCTATTGCTGGGACAGCCGACTGATCTGGCGACGATCGCCCGTCTCAACACGGGCAGCAATGCTCAAGAGACTAACCCGCGCGAAACGCTTTTTAAGGATATTGTGACCCATCAGGTCGAGCAGCGTGGACTCACGGCACGAGTGCAGGAACTCGATCGACAGCTAGCCCAACTAGAGCAACGGCTGAATGTGCTGTCGCAGCGTAGTTCCACCCTGGAAGCACTTGATCGCGATGTTCAGATCGCTCAGTCTATCTTTTCTTCCACATTAGCGGGGCTACAGGTGGATAAAGGCGACATCTTCGGCACCTATCCCTTGACTCAAATCGTTGCCGAGCCAAACCTGCCGACTGCCGCCACAATCCCGCGTCGTGAACCCCTCTTCATTGCCGCTACCGTTCTTTCCTTGCTGCTTACCACAGGCTGCCTTATTGCGTGGCTACGTCAAACCGCCATCAAATGGCGCTGGGTGACCAGGTCGTAGAAGTTAAATATGACTGGGGAACGCATAGTCAAAGCCTCTGAGCAGTTTGAACTGTCTTTGTTCACAAGCCAATAACACGTATGAAGCTCTGGACGTATTTCAGTTTGGTGTCGCTGCTTTTAGCTAGCGTCCTTTGGGCACTCTCGCTGCTGCAAGCCCAAAGTTATTGGCTCATGCGCTGCTTTTACACAGTCAATCTCTTGATCGGCTTTCCCCTCGCGATCGTGGCGTTACTCATGACGATCGTCACTGTTGCCTTGCCGCTACTCAGCAAAGCGCGCTGGCAACATATGGTGGGGTGGAGCGCGCTGTGGCTACTAACATTCTTGTTAGCTGGTTTTGTTTGCTTAACGTCCGTTTTTACAGGCTACGACAATATTACCAGCGCTGCTTTTGTCGATCGACACTACTATCTGGTTAGGATAGATCAGCTTGATGCCTATCGTTATCGACTTTATGACTGTGGCGATCGCTTAGGCATTGTCTGTCGTGCCTCTGAGGTAGAGATTGGACTTGGCTTTCTGCTTCAGCCCAACGCGATTCGCCTTGAATATGATGCGGCAACGCGCATGGTGTCTGTCAGCGCAGGCAACCGCATCATCAAACCTGACTAGCTCTTGAAGCTTGTCTACTAAACCTTTTCTGCAACGGCAATGAAGCTTGCGCGGGAGGCAGAGTAGACCGCTTAATCATGCAGATCAGCATCCCAAACGCCGATGTAAATGCGATCGCTGTTATTCCGTTGAATAATGCCTTTGAGGTTTCCTTTTCTAAAGGAGTACTCGTTTGCTTTGCGCTGTTTTACCTGTTCTAATTCATCAAGAATGTCTCCTGCCTGTCCGCCTGTCATATTATTGAGGGCAACTTTCATTTGGAGGGTATCAACCGATTGAGCAAAGGAGGCTTCAGTTTGGCGGACTTTGCCAGAGGTACGATCGTAAATGTAAGCCAGCGTCACGGCATTGGGCACCACGTCGTACAGTGCCGTTCGGGTGTCAGCCCAAACACCCTTATTGGTTTGAGTGGGTTTACCCAGCGCCGCCTCGACTTCACGTTCTGACGTACCAACCGGAAAGCCCGGAATCGCTGGAACCTGGGTTGAAGGGCGATCGTCGTCTTGTGTCTCCGGCTCCACTGATGGCTCGACTGATGGCTCTGGTGAGGGCGATCGCTCCACCTTTGGTAGTTCTTCAGGAATGGGCGATGGGCTGGGGGGTAGCGGCTTGGGCGAGGCGGCGATCGACGGCTCTAAAGAGGGTGCAGGCGTTGGTGCTTCGACGATGACTTCCGTTGGTGTTTCGGGTCTATAGAACGCCGCAATCAATGCAGTGCCCAGCATGGTGAGCAACACTGTGCCCAGCAGCAGCGGCAGCAGATAGCGGTTAGGGCGCGGAGCCGTAGCAGGAACGCCTACAAGGGTTTTATCAGGCTGTACTGAACCGTTTGGCTGCGATCGTGGTTGTTGGGGCGATCGCTGTCCGACTGCAAGCGTTGCCGCTGTTTGGGTGGGTGGCACAGAGGCAGCAGGTTGGGATAACGGCGGCGTGGTCGCAGCAGAGACGGAAGCAGCATCGGGCAGCAGGGCAAGCCACTCATCCATGCTGGCAGGTCGATAGCGCACATCTACTGCCATCCCGCGTATGACTGCTTGATTGGTCGCTGCGCTCAGTTCTGGACGTAGCTCGCGTGGATCGGGCAACGGTTGGCGGTCTCTTAAAATCGATGCCGTGGGCACACGCGCCGTTAGGAGCGCATACAGGGTTGCTGCCAGTCCATAGACATCGGTCGCAGGGGTGCGCTTTTCCTCGGAAAGATACTGCTCGATCGGCGCATAGCCAGCCGAAATCAAGCTGGTATGGTTTTGCGTTGAACCGGGCGTAAATTCGCGGGCAATGCCAAAGTCAATCAGTACCACTTCTTGAGTGCCTTGGCGCAGGATAATGTTTTGCGGCTTGATATCGCGATGCAGCAAGCCATTTTGATGCACCACTTTCAGCGCACTGCCAATCTGACGGGCATAGTGGATGGCGATCGCTTCTGGCAACGGCTGCTTTGGAAAGACCAGCGCTTCCAAATTGGGACCACGAAGATAGTCCATCACCATATATGCCTGACCCGCTTCGATAAAGAAGTCGCTGACGCGGACAATGTTGGGATGCACACACAGCGCCAGCCGTCGCGCCTCATCCTGAAACTTGCGCTGATAGTCGGCATAGTCCGGCTCGTGGCGCAGCGATTCATTCAGGGTTTTGATCACCACCGTTTGTCCCAGGAAGTGGTGAGTCGCTTTGAACGTGATGCCAAAGCCACCCCGTCCTAATTCTTCGTCGAGGGTATACTTACCCCCCTGTAGCTGCTGACCAATCGGGGAATTCATAGGCGCTCCCGCTTCATGTCTCATCACTTCTCTATTACACCTGATCTCTGTCCCCAGATCCGGGTCGCCTCATTTTAGCTGGAGTGGTAAGTTTGAAGAACTCAGTTAACCTGGAGCGGTTCATGATGTCGATCGACGCAAAACGCGAACCAGTCTCAGCAGGCGTTGCTGTCGAGTTTCAGGACGTTGGCTTTGTGGCGGGCGATCGCTCCCTCCTCTCCGGGCTAACGTTCGCTATCCAGTCGGGCGAAGCGCTGGTGTTGCTGGGTCGTAGCGGTTCGGGTAAAACCACCACGATGAAGCTCATCAATCGCTTACTCACACCGACCAGCGGCAACGTGCGGGTGCAGGGAAAGGCAACCACTGAATGGGATGTGATTCAACTGCGGCGACAGATTGGCTACGTGATCCAGGAAACGGGGCTGTTTCCCCACTTTACGATCGAGCGCAACGTTGGCTTAGTACCATCACTGCAAAACTGGCAGCCCAAACGCATCAAAGCACGGGTACATGAATTGTTAGATTTAGTCGGCTTGGAGCCAGCCCAATTCGCCGATCGCTATCCCAATCAACTTTCGGGCGGCCAACGACAGCGCGTTGGCGTTGCCCGTGCCCTCGCAGCCGATCCGCCGATTCTGCTGATGGATGAACCGTTTGGTGCCCTTGACCCGATTACGCGCCTGGAACTCCAGCAAGAATTTCGACGGCTCCAGCAAGAATTGGGCAAAACCGTTGTCTTCGTCACCCACGATATTCAAGAAGCCTTTGTGCTGGCATCGCGCATTGGCTTAATGCAGGATGGGCGACTGGTCGTGCTGGGGACAGCAGAAGAGTTTTTGCGATCGCCCGAACCCGAAGCACAAACGTTCCTTAAAACACTACGCACATTGGATGCGGTGAGGGGTGAGGAGTGAGGAGTAAGAAATCGGTTCTCAAATGTTTGCTATTCTTGGGCTGAACCGTCGAATGCAACAAAGACAACGCTTTGTATCAAGTTATCTTCTCTGATGCAGCAATCAGCCATTTGCAGACGTTGACTGCCCGTGAGCAACGCATAGTCATTGATGCGATCGAAGATCAGCTACCCCATCAAGCAACTGTTCCAGCTCGAAACCGTCAACGAATGCGCCCGAACGACATTGCCACCTGAACGTTACGGATTGGCGATTTTCGAGTGTATTACGATATAGAAGAAGCATCAGATCAAATGGTTCGCATTCTGGCAGTTGGCATCAAAGAACGTAACCAAGTACGCATTGGTGACAGGTATTTTGAACTATGAAACACCTCGATTTGACTCAAGCAACAGATTCTCTTGCTACCTATGTCCAGGCATTGGGAGACGATAAGCTCGTTGTTATTCAAGATGGCAAACCTGTCACCGTACTCTTGTCTGTTACAGAAGATGAATTAGAAGATCTGGAGTTGAGTAGGAATCCTGAATTCTTAGAACAGGCGAGATTGAGTCTGCGAGAAAAAAGTGGCACGTCCCTAGAACAGGTAAGACAGCAATTAGGTTTGGCATAAGCGATCGCAGCAACACACTATAACAAGTCAATGAAGCGGACAAGAAAAGTAATCTATGCATATTTGTCTCAAGCCTGAATATGAGCAATTTATTCAGTCCCAAATTGAAACTGGTATCTATGCTAGTGCCAATGAGGTGATCAATCATGCGGTTCAATTACTGCTAGAGCAAGAGCGCCACTTGGCAGAAATACGTCAGAATCTTGCAGTTGCCACTGAACAAATTGCTAACGGTCAAGTTACAAATGGGGATGTTGTTTTTGTCAAATTGCAAGCCAAACTTAAGCGAATAACTGACTCTCATATAGTTTGATAATTTGGCATGAATAATTTTTTTCTTGTTCGCTATGCGCCAGAGATTTTGCAACGTACAGGGGAGCATCTGTATCTGGTGGCGATCGCCATTCTCGTTGCAACCCTGATCGGCATTCCGCTGGGGATTTTAATTACCCGCAAGCCTGCGCTGCGTCAGTCTGTCCTCGGTACGGCGAATATCCTGCAAATTATTCCCAGTCTGGCGCTGTTTGGGCTGTTGGTGACAGTGCCGCCTGCCTTTGGTGGAGGGATTGGCGATCCACCCGCGATCGTTGCGCTGACGCTTTACTCCTTTCTGCCCATCATTCGCGGCACCTACACAGGCATTATGAATGTCGATCCGGCGATTCGGGAAGCAGGGCGCGGCATGGGCATGACGGACTGGCAGCTCTTGTCGCAGGTAGAAATGCCGCTGGCGTTGGGCGTGATCTTGTCAGGCATTCGAGTGGCGACGGTGATTGCGATCGGCACCGCGACTATTGCTACGGCGATCGGTGCGGGCGGTTTGGGCATCTTCATCTTTCGCGGCATTTCGGCACTGAATAATCAACTCATTCTGGCAGGGGTGATTCCCGCAGCAGTCTTGGCGCTCATTGCAGACTTTGGCATTGGCTGGCTGGAGCATCGCTTGACGCGGCGGGGAGGCAAGCCCGCATGAGGTTCAAACCGTTGGCGTGGATTCTCATGGCGATCGTGCTGGTGACGACGATCGCCAGTTGCAGTGCGACCCAAACGGGCAGCAGTGGACGTAGCGATATTGTCATCGGAGCCAAAGCGTTTACTGAGCAGGACATTTTAGGCGAACTGCTGGCACAGCAAATTGAAGCAACGGGCTTAAAAGTCACTCGTCGATTGCAGCTTGGCGATACGCTCGTTTGTCACAACGCCTTGCTGTCGGGACAAATTGACCTCTATCCCGAATACACGGGCACCGCATTCTCGACAATACTCAAGCAAAAGACGATCGGCGATGTCAAGGAAGTGTATCGTCAGGTCAAAGAAGGCTATGCCCAACAGTTCAAGCTGGCAGTAATGCCGCCGTTGGGCTTCCAGAATACGTTTGCGATGATTGTGCGGGGTGACATGGCGCGATCGCTCAACCTCAAGACGCTTTCCCAGGCAGCACCCTACGTCCCACAATGGCAGGCTGGTTTCGGCTACGAGTTTACCGAACGCCAGGAATATGCCAACATGGTCAAAACCTACGACTTCAAGTTCACGAAAGCGCCGCGCTTGCTGAACTTGGGACTGCTTTATCGGGCGTTGCTCCAAAAACAAGTGGATCTGGTCGCAGGCAACTCCACCGATGGACAAATTACGCGATCGGATTTTGTCATTCTGGACGACGATCGTCAGGCGTTTCCGCCCTACGAAGCAGCGGCGATCGTCCGTGAGGCAACGCTGCAAAAATATCCTCAAGTCCGTACTGCGCTTGAGCAACTAGCAGGCAAAATTTCTCCCGATGAGATGCAGCACCTGAACTATCTAGTTGATGGTGAGCTGCGCGATCTCAAAGACGTGGTGCAATCATTTCGCCAGTCTAAAAATCTCTAAAAGAAGATGGGCGAAAGAAACCTCTAGAATGACAACAGTGCGTTTTTATCTTCCTCTCCAGTTTTTGTCCTTAACCTATGCCAACCATCGAGCGCAAACCCATCCTGCTTGATTTTGAAAAACCGCTCGCCGATTTAGAAGCGCGAATTTCCCAGATTCGTGAACTTGCTGAAGAAAATGATGTCGATGTATCTGATGAGATCCGTCAGCTTGAGGCACGCGCTGTGCAACTTCGACAAGAAATTTTTAGCGGACTATCGCCTACCCAACGCTTACAGGTCGCACGGCATCCCCGTCGTCCCAGCACATTGGACTATATTCAGGCAATTAGCGACGAGTGGATGGAGCTACACGGCGATCGCGGTGGGTTTGACGACCCAGCGTTAGTGGGGGGCGTTGCCCGCCTTGCTGGTCGCCCTGTTGTGATGTTGGGTCAGCAGAAAGGACGCGATACCAAAGACAACATTACGCGCAATTTTGGGATGGCATCGCCCGGCGGTTATCGCAAAGCCATCCGGTTAATGGAGCACGCCGATCGCTTTGGGATGCCAATCATCACATTTATCGACACTCCAGCGGCATGGCCCGGTCTGGATGCCGAAGCCTTTGGGCAGGGTGAAGCGATCGCCTTTAACCTGCGCGAAATGTTCCGCTTTGACGTACCCATCATCTGCACCGTCATTGGCGAAGGCGGCTCTGGCGGTGCCCTCGGCATTGGCGTGGGCGATCGCCTGCTGATGTTTGAACATTCGGTCTACAGCGTGGCACCACCCGAAGCCTGTGCGGCTATCCTCTGGCGCGATGCCAGCAAAGCCAACCAGGCAGCCGATGCCTTAAAAATCACCGCACCTGACCTGAAGCAACTCGGCATTATTGATGAAATTCTGCCTGAGCCGGTTGGCGCTGCCCATGCTGATCCAGTGAAGACAACCGAGATTCTTAAAGAAGCCTTGTTGCGCCATCTCGATGCACTCGATCGCATGACCAGCGAACAGCGACGCGAACTACGCTACCAAAAGTTTCGAGCGATCGGTATCTTTAGCGAACATTCCGTCTAATGGGGACGTTGAAGCGCCAGTCTGTTAAGTAAGCATCCCCCAAGGCAACCGGAACAATCTCTAACGACCGAGATATGCAGTTAGCCCACTTTCTTCCTGCTTTTAATGGCATGAGTGATATAATGATTTTGTAACAATTGTTTACATTTCTGAGCAACTGTCGCGCGCTCACTGCGTACGTTCCATACCAGTTCTTCCGCAACTAGCGTGTGGAATTAGTGTGCATCAGGATTCTCATTAGCTTAATGTACAGCGATCGCCTGCCTTCGCTTGGTCATTGAGGCGCTTGGCTTGAACTGTTCGGCATCTGTAGCTAGCGACTGCAAGCCGCCTTTCCTCTCATTTCAGCTTCAGCTTCGGCTGCTAGACTCATCGACCAGTGCGGTAAAGTTTCTGCGCCTTGCTATCGGTGAGTATGTATATGTCCAGACTCTAAGGATATTAAGACTGTTTCATGAATTCTCCAACTGAACGGTATGCGCTTGTTACAGGGGCAAGCAGCGGCATTGGTAGGGCAACAGCGCTAGCCTTTGCTCAAGCAGGCATCCACCTCGCGCTAGTGAGTCGTACCCAATCAAAGCTAGAGGCTGTGGCGGCAGAGGCAGCCCAATATGGGGTGACAGTGCGCTGTTATCCCATCGACTTGTTGCAGGTTGAGCAGGTGCAGGAAAAAATAGCGGCGATCGCTGCCGTTGAACCCATCAACATTCTCGTTAACAATGCCGGGATGGGTTACACTGCCTCGCTCGCCAACACGCCGCTAGCAGACTGGCAGCGCGTTCTCACATTAAACCTGACCAGCGTTTTTCAGTGCATTCAAGGCATTTTGCCAAGTATGCGCGAACGCCAGCAGGGAACCATTATCAACGTGTCGTCGATCGCTGGACAGCAAGTTTTTCCTGACTGGGGTGCCTACTGCGTCAGTAAATTTGGGCTGGTAGCGCTGTCCAAAACCCTAGCGGCGGAGGAACGCCACCGTGGTATTCGCGTGGTGACAATCTCGCCGGGTTCCGTCAATACGCCCATCTGGGATACCGATACGGTTCATGCCGACTTCGATCGCGCCTCCATGCTGACACCAGAAACAGTTGCCCAGTCTATTCTCTACACTGCTTTGCTGCCCCAAAACGCGGTGATTGAAGATCTAACTCTGATGTCAAGCGTTGGTGCGCTCTAACCGTCAACGATGAATCAGGTTTTAACTCACCCGGCTCGATCGCTAGTGGCGTTACCAACTCCACCATCAACCCGCATTCACACTGTCCCGTTACTTACCCTTTGACTCACCATGACTATCGCTTCTTCTCACGGTCCTAATGGCTCCCAGCCGACTGAAAAAAACGCTAAAAATTTGACCATTCGACCCGATCGCAACACCCTTAAGGGCGGACACGAGCCAAAACTGCAAACGCCACCCGAAGAACTCAAAGACGACATGATGGCGGCTGTAACAACGATGCTGCTAGGCGTGGGCGAAGATCCCGAACGCGAAGGCTTGCTCAAAACACCCAAGCGAGTGGCTGAAGCCATGCGTTTTCTTACCAGCGGCTACCAGCAATCGCTCGAAGAACTCGTCAACGGTGCCATCTTTGACGAAGGTCACAATGAGATGGTGCTGGTGCGTGACATTACAGCCTTTAGCCTCTGCGAACACCATATGCTGCCGTTCATGGGAAAAGTCCATGTGGCTTATATTCCGAATGACAAGGTCGTTGGGTTAAGCAAGCTGGCGCGCATTGTTGAAATGTACTCTCGCCGCTTGCAAGTGCAAGAGCGCCTCACCCGTCAGATTGCCGAAGCCGTCCAGACAATTTTGGAACCGAGAGGCGTGGCGGTTGTGATGGAAGCTACGCATATGTGCATGGTCATGCGCGGTGTGCAAAAGCCTGGTTCCTGGACAGTGACAAGCGCCATGGTTGGTGTTTTCCAGGAAGATCAGAAAACCCGCGAAGAATATTTGAACTTGATTCGGCATCAGCCCTCCTGGTAGAGGCATTCTGCCAGCAGCAAATAGCTGTGTAGAACCTGGCTGCTACATCAATGCTTTGCCCCAAATCCCTTTCCTACTCTTATGGAGAGGGATTTTTGCTGATGCGGTGAACCAATTGGCGCTGAATATCGTCTAACAATCTGGAACAATACCGTATTTGACTGTAGACCTCTATGTGTTTTTACAGGGCTGTAGGTGACACCAGACCATGATGAAATCAATCCAGCGAACAACTTTAAATGTGGGCGATCGCGTGCGTCTTGTGCGTGGAACGATGAGAGGTCATACCGCTACGATCGCTGCTGCCAAAAACGGCGCTTTCTTTCTCATTGGAGACTGGACACAACAGACAGGTTTTGTTCTGGTCAATTACGGACCCGTCGAACCAGACGACTTGAAAAAGCTATAAACGCTTCATGCGGCTGTAATGTGATAGCGTATCAACCCAC
>JBGTJW010000041.1:0-8147 GCA_041744955.1 Stenomitos sp.
TCATCTAATTGTTTCTCGAAAACATGAATCTCGCTTAATGTTCTTGTGATTAGGTCGAAGGTGTCAACAATCATAGAAGTGATTAGGTAAACTATTCAAGGTTTGCCAAATTTACTTTTAATATTCCCCCTCTAAGCAGCAAATTAACAACTACAATAGAATAAAGGGTCTTGAACTGTAGCAAGCGCAATATAACAACCGTGCTGTACCGGAACATCCTAATACGGTCTGTTAAGCTGCAAAAGTTGTCTGCGTCCTGTGATCGCGACCTTTAAGTGTCTTTTCTAGAAGAATGTGCTGCACAGGTTCTGCGTCCCTAGAAGATTTTTATTGTGGGAATGCTGGAGAAATGACAACAACGTCTTTAAAGAGAGATTTTTACAGAGAAGTAGGATCTAAACGAAAGTATGACTTTCTCTGAAAAGGCAAAATGAGATAACAGATTTATGAAAATTAAAGCAATTATTCATCTAGCAGAAGAAGGTGGTTATTGGGCAGAGGTTCCTGCACTTCCCGGCTGTGTTACTGAAGGTGACACGATAGAGGAGGTAGTAGCAAATTTGCAAGACGCCATTGAAGGTTGGCTCAATGTTGCTAACAGTCGGAACGCAGTCGATTCAACTGATCAAGTTGTCGAAATTGCTGTATGAAATCTATTTCCGGCAAGCAATTATGCAAAATTGTGGAGCAAAAAGGCTGGGTTTTGCGAAAAATAACCGGTAGCCATCATATCTACGAAAATCTTGAAGTAGCTCAAATTCTGTCAATTCCTGTTCACCGCAATCAAGATCTGAAAATTGGAACGTTGAAAGCCCTGATGAAAATAGCAAGGTTATCTGAAGAAGATTTGCTTTGATTGTGAGTTATTAGGTTGCTATGGGCAGTTGCGGAGGGCTAACAAGTCATTGGAGCCGCCTGCCAAGAAGTTATTTGTTTGCCATTTCAGAGAACTCCGACAGCTCGACTGTGCCGTCACTTACCATCGATCGCCCCTAAAATTTTTGTTGCCTCTGCACAGAGTACGTCATGACATTGACCGTTACTGGCAAGTAGCCCGCCCCATTGGCTGACATCCTCCTGGTTATATCGCAGTGGAGTGCCGTCAAAATGCGTAAGTTGTCCGCCTGCTTCGGTCAAAATCAATTCGGGGGCAGCTAAATCCCAATCTTTGGGTGCTGATGTACCAGAGAGCGAAAGATACAGATCTGCCTGCTGTTCTAAAATGGCGGCGATTTTACCGCCGACACTGCCGACCGATCGCTGTTGCTGTACCGGAAACCGCTGTAATAGTTGCACAAACCGATCGTTGCGGTGGCTGCGACTGGCAACGATCGTCATTTCCTGTAGGCAGGTGCGTTGCGAAACGTAGATAGGTTTTGGAGCTTCATGCTGATGTTCAACAAAAGTGCCGCCGCCTAACCTCGCAAAGTAGAGCCGTCTCGCCGCTGGGCAAACGACCACTGCCACAATGGGGCGATCGACTGCCAGCAGAGCAATGTGAACCGCATACTCTCCAGTACCGTTAATAAAATCTTTCGTTCCATCCAGCGGATCAATCACCCAGACCAGGGGTTTCGCCAACCGTTCATGGCTGGGCTGCGTTTTGTACGTTTCTTCGGTCAGGTAGGCAAAGTCCTGCTTACCTAAACTGGCTTGCAGATTGTTAAGGATGTAGACATCGACCGCAGTATCCGCCGCCGTCACAGGACCATCCACTGAATCCTGAATGGCAAGGTCTGCGTGCTGAACGTTGAGCAAAATATCAGCAGACCCCCAGCCAATGCGGCGGGCGATCGTCACTAATGCCTGCAATTCTGTGTCGTGCAAAGGGTTCAAGCTGAGTATTCTCCAGGATTTGTTGACTGTTGTAGCAAGAGAGAGTCGGAAAAGGGGGAGCTAGGGAAGACAGGGGAAAAGGTAGGCAGATTCATCCCTTATCCTTTAGCCTTCAATCCCTCTCCCCTCTCCTCCATCCATCGCCGTGTCCCAAAGTATTGGCAAGACCGAGCGGCAACCTTAGCAGCGATCGCCAGTGCGTCTTTAAAATCTTCCTGCAAAATGGCGTGACAGAACGCACCATGAAAAATATCGCCTGCGCCAAGCGTGTCGATTGTGTTTACCACAGGCACCGCCATCTGTCCAACCTCGCTTTGTCCAGCTTGATCCACTGCCCAGTATAGAAGTGGCTTTTGCCCTTGCGTAATCGCAAGATGGGGAATGCCCAATGCCTGTAAAAACGCCATCACGTCTGCCGTGTTCTCACAGCCTGGTGGGTAAAAGTTGGCAGAACAGATGACGTAATCAGCCAGCGGTAGCACCGTTTCAAAGCCAGGTTTCCAGCTTCCACCATCGACCACAACAGGAATGCCCTGCGATCGTGCCTGGATCGCGATCGCTCGTCCTACCTCCATTTGATGCCCGTCGATCAGCACGACAGAGACAGCCTGCAAGATATCGCTGGGAAGATGGTCGGCGATCGCCTGCGTTTTTACAGCGTTAAGCGAGACCACTGCTCGTTCTCCCGTGTTTTCTGTCACCATAATGGAGGAAACAGGGGGTGGCTCAGTGTGAGTTGGGTTGAGGTCTATCAAGGTCACGCCACACTGCTGTAAGTCTGTCAGAATGAGCTGGGTGATCGGATGAGCGCCCAAGGCACCGAGCACGATCGCAGTTTTGCCCAGATGCCCAAAAGCAACAGCCGCATTCGTCGCGGGTCCACCAGCCGCTATGGTGGAGTCAGACGCAACGATTTTTTGATTCGGCGGGGGTGGTCGATCGACTAAATAGATCAGATCCAACGTCACCATTCCCACAAACAGTCCACGATCGCGTTGAGCTTGAGGCATTTCTTCAGAACCAGTTGTCAGTCGTCAGTTTCCAGTAACCCTTCACTCTTCCACCCTTTTACTTTTCCACTCTTTTCCCTCACTCCTCTCCCCTTACCTCTCCCCCATGCCAGGAACGCTCTACCTCGTCGGTACACCGATCGGCAACTTAGAAGACATGACTTTCCGGGCAGTGCGAATTTTGCAAACGGTTGACCTGATTGCTGCCGAAGACACACGCCATACAGGAAAGCTGCTGCACCATTTTCAGATTACAACGCCTCAGATTAGCTACCACGACCACAATCGTCATAGTCGCACGGCAGAGTTGCTGGAACAGTTGCAACAGGGCACGACGATCGCTCTTGTTACTGATGCCGGAATGCCGGGAATTTCTGACCCTGGCTATGAACTGGTGAAAGCGTGTGCAGAGGCGGACATCGTTGTGGTGCCGCTGCCAGGTGCGAGTGCCGCGATCGCTGCCCTGGTTGCCTCTGGGTTGCCGTGCGATCGCTTCATTTTTGAAGGCTTCTTACCTGCCAAGCCCCAGGCACGGCGCGCTCATCTAGAGGTGTTGCAAACCGAGTCCCGCACGTTAGTTTTCTATGAAGCGCCCCATCGACTGCGCCAAACGCTGCAAGACTTTCTCCTCCTGGGAGCAGACCGTCAAATTGTACTGGCGCGAGAATTGACCAAACGGTATGAGGAAATTTGGCGTGGCACTATTGAGGCAGCGATCGCCCATTACAGCACTCGCGAACCGCAGGGCGAATTTACAGTTGTGGTAGCAGGAGCCACCGCAACCCAACTTGTACTGTCTGAAGCAGCACTAAAAATGGAGCTGCAACACCTTTTAGAGCAAGGACTCTCGCGATCGGACGCTAGCCGTCAACTTGCCCAACAAACGGCTCTGCCTCGCCGTCAGATCTACCAACTCGCACTATCAATGTCAGATGTAGACTAGCCAGCCTCCGGAATCACCTCTCTCTGTCGTGATTTTTAACCTCAGTAGGGAATACTGACGTTACTTTGGACAGGTCTTAAATTTATGAGTCAGTTGTTTGGCATTGTGCTCTTACTAGCGGGACTGTATTTTCTTGGTCAAAACATCATGTTTTCGACCTATTACTCTCCCTACTTCTGGCGTAACCTACCAGCCCAAGGCTCAGTGCTAGCAATCATGGGGGGTGTCATTTCGCTTCTCGTTTTCCCTCGTCAAACAGGCAAATTTGGCTGGATCTTATTAATTTTGGGCGTTGTGCTTGTCTTTCTTAGTGGGGGCATCATGCTAAAGCCGACGAGCCTTTGGAACTTCCTCATCGCCTTTACAGCACTGATTGCAGGCTTCAAACTTCTGACTGAAGGCAGACTTCGCTTCTAGCATGAAATCTGCCAAAATATCATCTGGACGATCGACATAGCATCATTGCTTTGCTGCCAACCAACCATTCACAACGATTAAGCGCTCTGAAACACCTCATTAGAAAACATTTCTGTCAGCGCACCTAGATAGGGTAGAAACACAGCCACATCATACGGCGTGAGACGATCGTGCATTTCCCAGCCGATCGCTTGCAGCATCTCTTGCACCAAGCGCCAGCTAACTTGGAGGCGTGGATAAAGCATCGCGCAGAGGGGAAATAACTCGTTCTGCACCGACTGAAGGCTATCTTCTAGCACACAGAGGCACAGATAAACCTGAAACATCTCGACATCGCGGATGCTTGACGTTCTCACCTGTGGGGCGCTGAGCGATCCGCTGTAGGTTTCGTAGCTAGGATGCAGACGACTCACCTGCTTACAAACTTCCTGGGCAACACGGGTGCTAATGGGCAGCAAATTCTGTACGGCTCGTAAGGCAGGGGAAGTTGATGGATGGTTTGCTGCTGCCTCATACGCAGCCCGAAGCGGCATATACAGGTGGTCATCCATCACTTTGAAGTATGGTTCTAGAAGGAGCCGTTCTGCGGATGAAAGGCTGTCGAGCAGCGTTTGTCCTGTGTAGTGAAACTGCATACTCACAAAGCCGATCGCCCGTGGATCATCCGCCGTATACTTCTGCCGTACGCGCCCAAACTCGCTGCCGACAATGACAGATAGCCGTCGGGGTGTCACGCGATCGCCATAGGCATCCAGCGCCTTTTGAAACAACGCATGAGAATCTGCCGCAATCTGCCAGGGATTAATCACATTCAGGTCAATGCCGTGACGGCGTACTTCCTCAGACAGTAGATTCTCAGTCAGCGACCAGGCTTGAGCACTTGCCAACTTCAGGTTGTGCTGTAGATGCTTTGCCGTGCGGGTACGCCCTTCTTGCGATGTAATCTCTGCTAAATCAGCACTTTTTCGCAGCCGTTCGGCTTCATCCCGCGTCGTAACAGAAATGATGTAGTTTTTTGCCCACAATGCCGCTAAAGACGAAACTTTTGCTGGGGGAACCTTTGCCATCCTTGCTGATGAGGGAGAGATGAGAGTACCAGGGCGCTGAAAATTAGCCGCAGTCGATTCAACTGAGAAAGCCATTCTATTTATCCAAACTTACGAATTTAAAACACCTAGCCGCATCGAAAGAATGCTTGCAACTAGCTGACTTAGAGGCATGATTAAGTCATCGTTTAAGCAGATTTAAAACCAATCACAAATTAATCCAGAGGCATGGCTAAGTCTTGACTTGATTTGAGGTTAAGTATGCTGTACTTGCACAGCAAAAAACAACAGCTTGGTTGTGATTATTAACGTTTGATTAAAATTACTTAACATTTTCCTGACTATTTCTTTCGAGCCTATAAGTAAGCGTGTAAAAAGCACGGTTTATCTTTTTAAGAATAAAAAATAATTTCCAGGTGTCCTGCTGGAACGTGTACGACGATCGCTATTGCCTTGCATGACCCATGATGCGTCTTCTCGAAATGGGTCGCCTTTTACCAGTTGATGCTTTTTTCTAATCAAACACTTAAGAATACGTTGTCTTTGGCGTGAGTATCGCTAAAATTTGAGGGTACAAGTGCTACTTGGAGGAGCCAGTGTCCCGGTAAGGCTTTTTGCAACGCGATCGTGCCTTGCCCCTACTGCTTCTGCTGAAGTGCTGTGACTACGAGGAGTAGCCCTATGTCAGATCTAAATCGCGGCATCATGAAGTTTAATGGTGCCGATAATCCAAAAGCGGTGGCGCTCTCTGCATTCTTGGTTTTGGGAAGCATTGCGGCACTGATTGTTTGGGCATTGCAGTCTGCCTATGCGCTGGGCTAAGTGAGCGCTGGCAAATGAGTTTGAGGACGGGACGGCAGCCATCTGTCGATTCCCCTGTTTCTGTTCGCGAGACACTGGTACTCTGTTTAATGGCTTGGGTTTGCGGTTACAGCTTACAGACAGCAACCGACCAACTCTCAGGCTTAGACAAATCAGACCGTGACAGAGCGTAACCACCTATGCAGCTTGAGTTTATTCCTGTAGAACAGTTCTATTTTGCCCTCACGCTGGCAGTGCGAACGCTGGATGACCTGACCACACCCGGACTGGCGGCACAAGTAGGAACGCGGCTTAAAGAAACGTTTGAGCAACCCTCTACTGTCGCAGCCGCTAATCAAAATACCTATAACTACGTGTTTCGGGTCAATGGCGTTGATAATAGCCCTGCCGACCAACTCATTCTGTCGATCGCGGACTGGCAAGGCAATCTCCGCTTAAGCAGCGACTACGGCTGGATGCTAGATGCCGAGCGCAAAGCGGTGCGAACAGAAAAATTCAATCAGCGCCCAACGTTTTCTCAGCAAGTTCGAGCGCATTTGCAAGAGCAATTTCAGGTGTCTTTAGTCGATTAGGGTAGTCGATCTCATGTATGCGATCGACCGCATGGAGGTGAACAGTTGACCATCCTTCACGGTCGATCGCGCCCAGCTTCTTTCTGTAACCATTCAAAATGGCGCTGACAAGTAAAAGTTAAGGCTCCTAGATGATCAATGTTGCAAGGAGCTGCAAATTGGTCACTTAAGAGCCTTAAGTTCAGCTTGTTTACATCAAGCTTCTAGCATTTCAATCAGGACACAGCAGCAATGCTCTAAGGGTTCGTGGTTTGAGCAGCGAGCAGTTGCTTCAGCTTCTCAAGCTCTTGCGCCCAGCGAGGATCCGGTTGCACGCTATCAGAATCAGTCTGAGTGGTGCCAGCAGCACGGCGGGTCTTATTGTTGCCGCTGTTGCCATTGCCCTTACGTCGAACAGCACTAGGGGCACTACTTCCAGCCGGAACCGGAGCACTAGTGGCCGAAGGCGATTCTTCGTCATCAGCTTTATCTTTGGCTCGTGGCTGCGCTCGTTCCACTTTCAAGGCATTGTCTTTGATGGGACGACCATTGAATTTCTCAATAATCTCATCGGCTTCTTCTTCACTTTTTACGGTGACAAAGCCAAAGCCACGACATTTGTTCGTCTTGCGATCGGTAATGATTTTAATCGAAATTGAATCACCCGCTTCTGCAAAAACCGCCTCTAATTCTTGGCGACTCAAATCTTCTGGCAAATTGCCGACATAGAGACGAATGGACATGGGAACGATACCTCCAGACTGTGATTCAGATAGACATAATTAAGCGCACAAACTAAATGCTGCATGAAACCAGAGTGGTAAACCTGTCCCCAGAAACAGCGTACTCTTTCCCCAACCAACCTTGATTATACGGCGTACCAGTCAAGGCATTTCCATTCACCGCTCTACGTCTGATGGCGCTTTCACCCGACGGCTAGGAGTCTGGAGTCAAATGGTGATTGCGTGAGTGCTCTGTCATCACCGATGTGCCAAGGATGAGTAAAGTGACCAAAGGGTCACAAATAAAGAAACTTCTCTAACGTAATTGTTCTAGAAGCTTCGATGCCATCCATTAAGGTATCACGGTGGGTAAGGCGTACGCAGGATGAAAAAAGATTTCTGACCTAAGTAGTACTTTTTATGAAGACAGCTTTAATCTTTCACCATGATTAAGCTGTGGAAGGAACCAATCTAAACGTGACTTTATGTAAAACGGTAGATGGTGATGGCAAAACCACAAGATGAACTAAAAGAAGCGTGAGAACAGGCAAACTTCAAGTGATCGCAGCACGTCATTCAAGACGTAGACCGCTTAAATGATGTTTTTGCTATCACTCTCTGTAAAGAAAGGTAACATTTATGAAGAAGCGATGCAAGCTTGACGAAAGAGCAAGGCGTAACATCAGCGCTACTTTAGGCTGCGGATTGCTTCGAGCATTCCCTTCGCTTTGTTAAGGGTTTCTTCATATTCTGCTTCTGGCTGTGAATCAGCGACCAGTCCGGCTCCGGCTTGTACGGTA
>JBGTJW010000042.1:0-3898 GCA_041744955.1 Stenomitos sp.
TAGCCAGTCGCTGATCACTTCATATTGTGTTGCCACTTGTTTTTCCTCTGTCTTTTGTTTGATTGCACTAGGCTCGTGAACCTAGTGCAACTCACCTCGACAACCGATATGTACAGTGACTTTTTATTTGTCGTGGAGACACATTAGTGTTAGACCAAGCTGCTCTTCCGCTCGGAACTAGCTTGGTAAGCCTGATGACCAGATGATCGGTTGCTGAACAATCGATCATCTGCAAACCTGCAACAGCGAGAGTTTGCTGAGCGACACGCTTTTTTCTTGATGTCATTTAATTTGGCTCTGTACATCTGTAAATCACGGGAAGACCATTTTGGCGCTCGGCGCATGTCCCAGGAAAAGGTAGGCAGCCGATCGCAACACATTGGCTGAGTAAAGCATCTTCTGCACATTGAGGCTGGGCACACGTTTAGCGCTCGCCTTGTAGGTCGCGATTTCCCTTGCCAAACTAAAGTCGCTGCGGGTCGGTTGGTGGTCCTCATCATGCATTACCTGGAAGATAAAGCTATAGATGGGGTTAAGCGCTAAAGTGGTGTGACCATGCTCAGCAGACTCCCAATGAGAGACTTGCTGAAGCTCGGCAAGCAGCTCTGTCCCACTGTTGTAACGTGCGTACCATAAGCCTTGTTGGTTGAACGAGCTCTTTTGAAGCTCACCCCAAAGCCAATCACACAATTCTGCGAGCATCGTGTCAGAAAGTTGAGCAGGCTGGCTTTCCAGGTAAAGTTTGGCGAGGCTTTCGACTTGGTAGGCGGTTGTCATAAAGCAGATTATGATGATTCACTGTTGTTACCTTTCACCTAAGCAGAAAGCCTTCAAGACTGCCCACCTCTTGCTAGGTAGAGAGGTGCACCTTTCTCTACCCCTTTGGAATGTTTTAGCGACCTTTGTCTCACTTAAACGCAACTAAACCATCAATTCAAACCTGATCTTTGACTGTAAAACGCCATACTTAGGCTGGTCGAATTAGGGAACAGCCATAGAAACGAGCGCTGTTTAGAAACTCTCTTCCGGAGGGCAAAGAACTCAGTGATCACCTCATCTGTCCTTGTCCCAGCTTAAGAGGCAGAGACCGCGCCGCCTAAAATCTTTGTTTGGGTATTGAGACTGCAAGGTTTCTGTCTCAAGACTCGAATCCGGGCAAAGAGACTGCGAGCGTCCGTCTCTAGCCCTCATTGAGAGTCGATAGACGGACGGAGTCTGTCTCATCAAGCTATTAGGCCTCGCATCATGTACTTTCGCCAGCCGTAGCCATGTCAAAAACTATTCGAGCCGGTTTCGTCTACTTCGCGATCGTGCTTGGGACTGGCTTCATGCTGGGTATGTTTCGTGTCCCCTTCCTGGTCCCGCGTCTCGGCGAACGATGGGCAGAATTAGCAGAAATGCCCATCATGGCGGTAGTGATTTTCTTGGCTGCAGGCTATTTGTTGCGTCGCTTCCCCGAAATTGGCACTCCCGGGCGGTCATTGGTGGCAGGGTTGCTCGCGCTCCTCCTAGCAGTGGCGACAGAACTGGCACTCGCAACGGTCCTGCAGCATCGAACGCTGGCTGCCTTCATCAGCAGCCGCGATCAAATCTCAGGGTCGGTATACATCGCGCTTCTCATTGTTTTCGCCTTGATGCCAAGGTTTCGTCTCACACACTATGAGTCCGCCGCGCACACGAGCAGCGCAGCCTAAGACCGCGCCTGCGTCGCTTGAACATTAGCCTGCAATTCATGTCAGAGATGGTGGAGAAAGGAGAAAAGACCCTGTTGCTTGGTTCTATAGCTTGGCTTTTGGACTCTCATGGCTGGGCATGATAGCAGAGGGTAGGGCAGCGATGTCTTACTCGACTGCATCTCAACCCCTAAGTATTTTGTTGTCAGCCGCCGCAGGTTACTTTTTGCACTGGCTTTGGGTTGATGTCATCACCAGCATTTTTATTAGCTTGCTCATTCTCTGGAGTGCGATTACTCTGCTTTCAGCAAGTCTTGGGGAACTTCACACTGCCCGACTTAAGGAGTAAAGCTCAACATTATGGGTGGCTTGATGATTCAATCCGGTAAATGAATTGACTGCATAGTTTTACTGTATGAGCAGTTAACGACCAACTAGACAGCTAAACATAGACCTTTTATTGTGATCGGTCTAGTTCCTGGTCATCCCAAGAGGCCGGATCTTCCAACGGCTCCAAGTGCGTGGTGACATGAGTACCTGGTAAAGCGGCGCTAATGGCAAGCTCAATTACTTCACACAAATCATGACCGTGTTGCACAGTCCACACTCCAGGCACCAGGACATGCAATGAAACAAAGCGGCGTGAAGCTGCGACACGGGTTCGCAGCGCATGAAACTGAATGCCCTGAGTGCTGTGTTCGCTCAAAACCAGGGCGATCGCGTCTTGATCCGTGGCAGGTAACGCCGCATCCAGCAGTTCCGACCCGGTTTCTCGCAGCAAGCGGACACCTGCCCACACGATGTTCGCGGACACAATCAGGGCAACGATCGAATCTAGCGCCAACCAACCCGTGAGTTTGACCAGCCCAATCCCCAGCACAATGCCCACCGAAGTCCAAACGTCGGTAAACAGATGATGAGCATCAGCACGGAGAGTGATGGAGCGTAAGCGCCGTCCTGCCCGGAGCAGGATGAAGCCAACCCCACCGTTAATCACAGTGGCGATGATTGAAATGCCTAGCCCTAAACCAATCTGCTCTAGCGGTTGGGGATGCAGCAACCGTTCCCAAGCAGCGACCGCGATGCTGCCAGCGGCAACGATGATGAGTGTACCTTCTAGCGCACTAGAGAAGTATTCGGCTTTGGAATGCCCGAAGGCGTGTTCAGCATCAGGTGGTTTGGCAGCAACGGTCAATGCCCAAAACGCAACTACTGCCGCCACCAGATTGACTAAGGATTCGATCGCATCCGATAGCAATCCCACTGAGTTGGTCAGTCGATACGCCCCAAATTTCAGGGCGATCGTCACGATTGCCGTACCAATGGACAAAACCGCATAGGAGCGGGCTGAACGACCGCTTGCTGTCACTCCACTCATGGTTGATGCGGTCCTCTTACCCTGCTTACTGCTGTTGCACCTGTTGGATGAACCCTAGAGTCTGCTGGTAGCCCTCGCGATCGCCTTGCTGCTGAAACAGTTTTGCTGCCTGCCGGAAATCTGTCAGCGCCGCCTGCTTCTTGCCTGTTTCTGCGTAGAGCAGACCACGATTACCATAAGCCTCTGCTAGCTTTGGATTGAAGCGCACCGCTTGCGTGAAATCCGCGATCGCGCCCCTTGCATCCCTCAAGGCTGTCCGAGCCTTCCCCCGGTTATAGTAGGCATCGGCATAGTTCGGCTTGAGCTTGAGCGCCTGACCAAAATCTGTCATTGCCTGTTGGGGGTTGCCTGTCATCGCATAGACGATGGCACGAGTATTGTATGCCTCGGCATAGTTTGCTTTGACTTGAATGGCTTGGCTTAAGTCTTGAATCGCCCCTTTCGCATCGCCCATGTCAGAGCGGACTTCGCCTCGGTTGTAAAGGGCTTTGGGATTCCGTGGTTCTAGCTGTAGTGCCTGCTCAAAGTCTGATGCTGCCTGATTCAAGTCTCCCAAATCATGGTGTGCCAAACCACGACCAAGATACGCCTCTGTATTTTTGGGGTTGGCTTGCAGTGCCTGGGTGTAAGCGGCAATCGCTCCTTGATGATCGCCTTGCTTCGCCTTCATCTGTCCCTGGTTGAGCCAGTCCGCAGCGCTTGACACTACCGAGGCGGATGGGACCCGTTGGGCATGGGCAAGCAGTGCTGACCCACTGAGTAGTGTCGTAAGTCCGAGGACAGCTATCGCTCTATGCATAAAAGGCATCGCTTTCTCATCGTTTACTATCTCTGAGCATACATTCAG
>JBGTJW010000043.1:0-2587 GCA_041744955.1 Stenomitos sp.
AAGTCTCAGCGCTAGTAGCTGCATCCAGCTGTTGTGTCTGCAACTGGTACAGTCGGGATTCAAGTTGCAAAGATTGGGCTTTTGCGGCGATCTCGTCCTTTGCTTGGCGGGTTTGGTTCAAGCGTTGCTGACGCTTTTCGATGTCGCTTTGCATTGCGGTGGTTAGCCCATCGGCGGCTTGCAGAAACTGGGCAGCGACAGCTAAGGGATCTTCAAAGCCAATCACTTCAGACGTACGTAAGACTTCGAGGCTGTAAGTTTGGGGTAGTTCTGGCAGTGCTAAAGAGGTGCAGTGGTTGCCAACTTCGACTGTGACCGAAGGTTGCTCTGGCTCTGACTGCTTTTGAGGCGTAGGTTTTTCGCCCATCTGGCAAACCATCACTTCCCGCTCTGAGTCGCTAAAGTGGCGGGTGCCGTCAATCAATTTGCCTAAATCTTCTATCTGCATCGCGTCGCAGGCTTTTTTGTACCAAGCGCGAACGGTACGAGTATCGCGGTCGGTTTCAGTTGCGATCGACCTGAATGTATGGGGTCGCGTCATAGCTAAAATCTCCAATTTCATAGGGCTTCAGGGGTGATGTCATAGGGTTTCATAGGGCGGTTCATAGGGATGTCATACCCAACTTCATAGGATGCTATCACGAGTTCGTGAATTCGTGATAGCGTGAATTCACGAAAATTGCAAGTATCTGAATTCGCGAACCTGTGTCAAACTTGAAATCAAATGCCAAGATCACGGAGTGACATCATGAACCCAGGAAAAGGACTTAGCGAGATGGCGGGAGGCAAACGCGATGACCCGAAATATGCTCAGGTCAGCGGTTTTGTGCCAAAAGATTTGGCATTACAGTTTAAAGCCACTTGCACTTTGCAAGAAACCACTCAGTCAGATGCGCTTGAAGAAGCGTTGAAAGACTGGCTTGCCAAGGTTCAGCAACCTGTCACGAAGTGAGGGCGATCGCATAATGCTGACCGACCCTGAGAACCCGTCTACAACTTGGGAGGCTGATGTTTGGGCTCCAAACCTTCAAAAAGCGCAATTTATCTGTGAGCAAATCGCTAGCAGGTATCCACTTACAGAAGTAGCCAATGTGACTCAGGCAGCCAAGAATCCCAGTAAAGACGGTGACTACAAGTTCATTTGTTGGTTTAGAGCAGAGGTCCCAAACAATGACGACAGCGACAATTGAGGGAATCAAAACAATCCCAGCCATTCCAGGCAAAGGAGAACAATACCTCTCCGTCAACTTGGCTCATGTCAGACTGCTTGACGTAGTGAAGGTGGCAGAAGAGTTAAGGCTTGGCAGCGACCTGGTGCAGATTGTCTATCCCATTGGAAGCAGTGAAATTCATGCGCTGCTTTGGGCTGGACAGATCAACGATGCGCCACGTGATCTGAATGAGCGGATTGATGCCTTGGCTGACCGGGTTCCCACAGCCGCTATTCGTTCTGTTCGTGGAACTTGGACTCAGGCAGCGTAGGAGCGATCACCATGACACAATCCGTTAGAAAACTAACCTTTGAGGAATACGTCAATCTAAACGCTGAAGACTGGTGGCGGCTCGGTTTGCCAGAAGGGCGGTGCGAGTATGTGGATGGGGAGTCGATTAAAGTGCCGTCAGAGTCAGAGTTGAATGATTGGATTGCGCTAGAACTATTTTGGTTACTAGCGCTCGCTCAAATAGTTCCTCGTCGGTTAATTCGTCCCCATTCTTGTGAAATCGAAGTGCCAGGCAAGCCGCAAACTCGCTTCCCTGACTTGGTAATTTTGCGAGAGGAGCATTTAAGCCTGACCCAGAGACGGTTATTCATCACTTTAGACATGCAACCACCGCAACTGGTGGTTGAAGTTGTTAGCCCCGGAGACGATAATCGGCGGCGAGACTATGAGGCTAAGCGCGAACAATATCAGCAGCGTGGCATCCCCGAATACTGGCTGCTTGACCCTTCCAGTGGAACAGTAGGCATTTTAGTGTTGCAAAGCTCACAATACATGCAGGCTGGCGTATTTCAAGGAAATAGCCCGATTGAGTCGAAGCAGTTTCCTCAGTTGCAACTAACCCCAAGGCAGATACTCAGCCTAGAGTAAGGGGTCTCAATTGGCGAAATACCATGATTCAGAAGCTCGTGCGTTTATTGCGCCGATCTCAAAGGGGATCAAATATACTCTCTAAAGCCCAAGCTCTTCACAACGAGGCAATGGTGAGTTACCAAGTTTGTCCATTCCACCGCCAAGGAGGCGCCACTATGTTCTAGCCCAATCCTAGAAATCAAAAACCCCACCTGCGTCAACAGGAAGGGTTTAGATTTCGATATTCATTTTGAGATTCCTTCCGGGGACTAAACAGGAGCTTTAGAACGGCAATGTTATTCCCGACGGAGTGCTATGGCAATTTTACTCATAAATTGCCATCTGGTGCAACACGCCTAAAAAAATTGTGCGTTAGACCTAGCACTCCGGTTCCTTCCACCTTCACTAGGAAACCGAGTGCTATGCCCCCGACCACCTCTCGCAACCCATCTCCTTCAACGCCTCACTACATCCCAGAATGGGATGACGCGTTTCTCGCTCTTTTTTCCCATCGC
>JBGTJW010000044.1:0-5415 GCA_041744955.1 Stenomitos sp.
CTCGGCATCACCAGCGTGATTGATGCCGGAGGCGGTTATCAAAATTATCCTGACGACTACCAGGTGGTTGAAGACCTGCACAAACGCGGTGAACTGACAGTGCGGATTGGCTACAACCTGTTTACCCAACGCCCCAAACAAGAACTCGAAGACTTCTCAGGCTGGGCAAAGCTGGTTAAACCAGGGCAAGGCGATGACTTTTACCGGATGAACGGTGCAGGCGAAATGCTCGTCTTCTCAGCCGCCGATTTTGAAGACTTTTTAGAGCCTCGTCCTGATCTCGCAGATTCGCTCGAAACAGAGTTAAAGCGCGTTGTAACCTTGTTGGCACAGAATCGCTGGGCGTTTCGGCTGCACGCCACTTACGACGAATCCATCACGCGCTTCCTGAATGTGTTTGAACAAGTCAATCGAGACGTGCCATTTGATGGCTTGCACTGGTTCTTTGACCATGCGGAAACAATTAGCGATCGCAACCTGGAACGAGTCAAGGCTCTGGGTGGCGGGATTGCCATTCAGCATCGCATGGCGTTTCAAGGGGAGTACTTTGTCGATCGCTACGGCAAACAAGCGGCTGAACGCACCCCGCCCATTGCTCGGATGCTGGAGATGGAAATTCCCGTCGGCGCAGGCACCGATGCCACTCGCGTGGCTTCGTACAATCCCTTTGTTGCCCTCTACTGGCTAGTGACTGGCAAAACTGTAGGTGGCACTTCGCTTTACCCAGAGAAGAATCACCTCGACCGGATGTCAGCATTACGGCTGTACACCGTCGGTAGCAGTTGGTTCTCGTCTGAGGAAGAGCAGAAAGGGGCGATCGTGCCGGGTCAACTGGCAGATCTGGCTGTCCTCTCGGATGACTATTTCTCAATTCCAGCCGAGCGGATTAAGGGCTTAGAGTCGGTGTTGACGATCGTTGGTGGTAAGCCTGTCTATGCCGCCAAAGAGTTCAAAGCCCTCGACCCGCCATCAATTCCTGTATTGCCTGAGTGGTCACCCGTTGCCGCCTATGGTGGTTACTACTCCGCACCTGCGGTTTCTGGTGCGGCGAAAGTGATACATCTCTGTAGTGCTTTGTGCAATCACATCCACAGAGCTACTTGTCAAACGGCATCCTCGACACTCAGCACTGCTGGCTCCCTGTCTAGCTTCTGGGGTGGTATTGGCTGTGATTGCTTTGCGTTTTGATGCAATCGAGCGAAAGTGGAATCGTCTAGTTCTATCGATAAGATCTTTTCAGGAATTGTGATGCAAGCATGCGTAATTGATCAATTTGGTGACCCATCTGTTTTCCAACAAGCTGAGGTGGCTAAACCTGAAATTCAACCGGGTCATGTCCTGATTCGGGTGGCGGCTATAAGTGTTAATCCAGTTGATTATAAAATTCGCGCTGGTATTGTCGCAGAAATTGCTCCAGACTTCCCGGCAATCTTGCACGGAGATGTGGCTGGGGTTGTCGAAGCCATTGGTGAGAACGTCAGCCACGTTGCGCCAGGTGACGAGGTATATGCTTGTGCCGGTGGGATCAAGGGCTTTGGGGGGGCGCTAACTGAGTACATGCTGGCAGATGCTGATCTGGTAGCCCAAAAGCCTCGATCGCTGACCATGGCAGCAGCAGCTTTACCATTAGTCGGCATTACAGCGTGGGAAGGACTGATCGATCGCGCTCAAATCCAGCCTGGACAAACGGTGCTGGTTTATGGGGGAACAGGCGGTGTTGGGCATATGGCGGTACAACTGGCAAAGTGGGCAGGAGCCAAAGTTTATGCGACAGCATCTAGTCCTGAGAAAGCAGCGATTGCCCATCAACTGGGGGCAGATGCGGTCATTGACCACAGGGAACAGTCTATTGAAGACTATGTTGCTCAGTACACAGATGGCAAAGGCTTTGATGTCGTGTTTGACACTGTTGGCGATGACCATTTACAGACTGCGTTTCAAGCAGTCACACTCAATGGCACAGTCGTATCACTGGTATCTCTATCCAAGCAAGACCTGACGCTGCTGCATGTCAAAGGACTCACCCCCCATCTCGTCTTCATGCTCATTCCCTTGCTGAATAATATCGGTCGTGCCCATCAAGGTAAGATTCTGTCAAAACTGGCTCATCTCGTTGAGGATGGAGTTGTTCGTCCTTTGATTGACTCTACGTTTGCCTATGCTCAAGTTGCAGAAGCTCATCAACGGGCAGAATCTGGACAGACGGTTGGAAAAGTAGTGTTGACGCGATCGTAGTCTGTCGAAACTCAAGGGAATTCTATGAATGACAAAAGCATCTACTTCATTGCGACCCTGATGGGAGGGGCAGTATTGCCCGTTCAGGTTGCTCTCAATGCTCTACTGAGGCGATATGTGGGGCAGCCGATGCAGGTGACATTTATCTCCTATCTGGCTGGTACACTCGCCTCTCTTGCCATCTGCTGGTTTGCTCGTTATCCCTTACCTGCTACAGCCGCAATGGCCCAAACATCCTGGTGGATGTGGCTCGGCGGCTGTCTCGGAACGCTGTATGTCTGGTCAACCATCTTTGCTGCCGCGAAGATTGGTACGGCGCTCACACTAGCACTGACGATCGCGGGTCAGATGATTTGTGCGCTTTTTCTCGATCACTACGGTGTGATTGGACTGACTAAAGTTTCAGCCAACCCTTTACGCCTTGCTGGAGTTGTATTGGTGATGATTGGAGTTTCTTTTGTTGCCTATGCTAAAAAATAAACCACGCTTCGGACAGAATTACTCTTTAACGACGACAACTGCCATCTACTACAGGTCTTGGCAGAGTTGTTTTAGCAGTTGCCTAATCACCCGCTGGAAGAGAGCCGGATCGCCCAACCCCTGAGCCAAAATCAGCGCACCCTAAATGGCATTGTTGGCATTGTACCGTTCGTTCGGTACAATTAGAGTGTACCGAACGAACGGTACAGATCCACAAAAGGAGTCCTGATGCATCATCTTCAATCTGTTGATACTGACTCCTTTACGAGGAAGTCATTCATCTCCTGGGACGCGCTCTGTGCTTTCACGGTTCTGGCTCAGCTAGAGCGCGAATCGCTCCCATCCCACTGCTCGTTCTTAGCCAATTCATCATTATTCAATCTGGAGGACTAAACCCATGATTCAACTTTACGGTCACGAACTCTCTGGCAACAGCTACAAAGTCCGCCTATTCCTATCGCTGTTAAAGCTGGAATTTGAATGGATCAAAGTTGATTTGATGACGGCAGAGCACAAAGGGACAGAGCATCTAGCACGGAATCCGTTTGGTCAAGTGCCCGTGTTGGTGGATGGCGATGTTACTCTACCGGATGCCCAAGCAATTTTGGTCTACCTGGCACGGCAGTATGGTGGTGAGGCGTGGCTTCCCTCAGAGGCGCTGCCTCTGGCACAAGTGGTTCGCTGGCTCTCAACGGCGGCAGGTGAAGTGCGTCAAGGTCCTGAAAATGCGCGGCTCTATTACCTGTTTGGTGCCACCAACATCAACATTGAACGGGCAACCCAAAAGGCGGAATTCATCTTGACGCAACTCGACAAGCATTTGAGTACCTATAGTTGGCTAGAGTTCGATCGCCCGACGATCGCCGATCTTGCTGTCTTCCCCTATGTGGCGCTGGCGCGGGATGGCAAGATCAATCTCGATGCTTATCCTCATGTACTGGCATGGATTGAGCGGGTTAAGCAATTGCCGGGTTACATCCCAATGGCAGGACTGTAGAAGGTTCTTGAGGGCGATTACTCTGCCTAAACACACTGCAACATGCTGCTGAGTGCAGCGAGGAGCCTCATTATGGCAAATCCAGGCTGGTCACATGCGGAATCACCGTTTCACGCAGGTGAATTGGCAATTCAAGCCCGATTGGGCGTTCAGACCCAAATGGACAAGCAGGCACGGCGGGTCGTTCGGGATTATCTGCCTCAGCAACATCAGCAGTTTTACAGCCAATTGCCTTACCTGCTTGTGGGTACGGTGGATGCCTCGGGTCGTCCCTGGGCTTCGATTCTGGTAGGAGAACCAGGCTTTGTCTCTTCGCCAAATGATCGCACGTTACGGATTGCCAGCAAGCCTCTAGTTGGCGATCCTCTATCAATGACTCTCGCCGAGGGCGTTGACATTGGTTTACTGGGGATTGAACTGCACACTCGTCGCCGTAACCGGATGAATGGGACTGTTATAGCGGTTGATACCGATGGTTTTACTGTGCAAGTGGGTCAAAGTTTCGGCAATTGCCCCCAGTACATTCAAGCTCGGATGTTTGAGTTAAATTCAGCTAATCCAACCACTCCTCAACCGATCTATCAAGTTAAAGCGTTGGGTGAACCTGAACGCACCATCATCGCTGCGGCTGACACGTTCTTCATTGCCACGGCGTTTCAGGAAAAGGAGGCAGGTGCTGCCAAAGGCGTGGATGTGTCGCACCGTGGCGGTAAACCGGGATTTGTGCAGGTGAATGATGCTCACACGCTCACGATTCCCGATTTTGTTGGCAACTTTCACTTCAATACGTTTGGTAACTTGCTGCTCAATCCCCACGCAGGTCTACTGTTTGTAGATTTCGATCGCGGCAACTTGATGTACCTGACGGGCACGGCTGAGATCATTTGGGATGGCGATGAAATCCAGTCTTTTGCAGGTGCAGAGCGGCTACTCCGCTTCCATCTCTTGGCTGGGTATCGCGTGGAGGGTAGCCTGCCTCTGCGCTGGTCAGCTCCTGCTTTTTCACCCTTTCTCGTTGGCGTAGCCTCTCTAACAGAGAATCGTACTGGCTCTTGGCAAGAGGCTGTTAGTCAAGGCTAAAGGCTCTGCTAACGCTCACGTTTACACACAGCCCTTGCTCAATGCCAGTGTTTCCTTCATGCTCATGTCGATACACCCAGTTTTGACGATCGCGCCGAGTCTGTAGTTTCCATAAAAGAGGATATTCTGATGTCAATGCCTAAACTTGAACTGGTGAGTCATCACCTCTGTCCCTACGTGCAGCGGGCAGTGATCACATTGGTCGAAAAAGACATTCCTCACGATCGCACCTATATTGACCTGGCAAACAAACCTGATTGGTTTCGGCAACTTTCGCCTTTAGGAAAGGTGCCTGTGCTGCGTGTTGATGATGATGTGTTGTTTGAATCAGCGGTAATCTGCGAATATCTCGATGAAATCACACCTGGTTCGCTGCATCCGGCTGATCCACTTGAAAAAGCCAAGCATCGCTCATGGATTGAGTTTGGCTCCAGTATCCTCAATACGATCGCTGGGTTCTACAACGCGCCTAATGCCGATGCCTTGGAACAAAAACGGCAGGAATTAGTTGATAAATTTATCTGGTTAGAACAAAACCTCATAGCGCATCCCTATTTTGCTGGAGAAAGGTTTTCACTTGTGGATGCCGTCTATGGACCCATCTTTCGCTATTTCGATGTCTT
>JBGTJW010000045.1:0-20206 GCA_041744955.1 Stenomitos sp.
CAAAGCGGGCATTGCAGCCAAGCGCAAAAAGGCAGGGTGGGATGATGCCTATCTCCTCAGAATTCTGGCTCAATAATTTTCTTGCGTTTGCCCTGGTGCCCTGACACCCACTCCGTGTACAGCAATGTCTGGCTGTCTGGCTATTGAAGAGGTTTAGGGACATAGGTTCACAACCTGCCTCAATTATAGATTGCGCTACCAGATAAGTGAGCATGATTCGCAAGGATCTAAATGCCTTTAGCAAAGACTTTTCTGACTTGTTGAAGGTAGGGCATGGTTCCCCAAGGTGGCTACTCCTTCTCGATTTTTTGGCAAGCCGAAGCGGGGTTATATTTCCCCGACGTTTGCCAATTCCTAATTTCCTAGTAGTTACCGGTTTCATGGTTTTTGTTGTTCACTTACTCCTTTATTTGGAGAACGGAAGTGATACAAGAGGGGCGTTTTGCCAAAACGCACCCTGAAACTTTTATCTGCCAGGGACTTTAGTCGTCAAGGGTCGCAATGACCGATTTGACGCGAGATGTAATGAAAGGACCTTTTCAGCGCTGTTTCCCTTCATTTAGCGCGAGGTATCGCAATGACCGATTTGACGCGAGATGTAATGAAAGGCACAAATCCGACACCGCAAAAAACAGGGACAGCAGTCGCAATGACCGATTTGACGCGAGATGTAATGAAAGGGTTACAAAATCGGGGTGAAGCGGGGTTGTCCGGTCGCAATGACCGATTTGACGCGAGATGTAATGAAAAGGAAGAAGCTAAGCAGTGAGACCGTCGCTAGCTGAGAGCAATTGAGAAACTAGCACTGCGTGTCTTCACTATGAACAAGCGCCCAGCCTGAGACTGCTAAAAATGTGCAATGCGATTTGTCTAAAATGCTCTCTCAGACTCACTAAAGAGTAGTTCTAGAGTTTGCTCGTTAAAGCGCTCACCAGAAACGAACGAAGGTATTTGTGTGGTAGTGTTGCCAATGCGTGTAGATGAATGAAGCTAATTCCACTACAATCATATTATCGAGAAGGATGAAAGAGGCAGGGGTCTGCAAACTCCTGAGAATAACAGCAAGAGGGCTGGATAGTAGCCCTCTCGTGCTTAAAATTGTTTCCTAAAGGCACGTTATCCTTTAAATTAAAGTGTTTAATTTTAGGTAGTCCTAAAAAGGTAATGATAACTATAAGTTCTTCCAGATCAAACTTTCAGGACTTAAACTAACTTTGTAAACCTGAAGTAGCTTGACTTTTTTCGCGTCTTTGCAGCAACACATCTAGGCGCGCAACGAGAAAAGCAGTAATGTGGCTTCTGTCTTAAGCTGATACTGGGAGCTTCTTATACGACAGTCTCTCAATAAAATTCAGACTGGCAAAGTGTTTCAGCCATCATTACCTTTAGGACCCTACCTAATTTTAATACCCGAAGCATTTTCCTTTTCCTCATCTCTAATTAGTTGGGTTCCAGAATTTCCTTAGTTGGTTCACACCAACACATGAAAGCTCTCGTATAATGAGCCTCTTCTGGTATCGTAAGCCACATTTCCACAACTGGTAGGTAAAGCACAACTTGACGCATGGTCTAAGACTTAGGTGGATCGTAGAGATTGGGCCACTAACTTGCTAATTTGAAAAAATCTGCGCCACCAATTTGCAAGCAAAAAAACTACCTAAAATTTGGGGTTGTGCCACCGATTTGCTCGTCGCGCCATATTATTTGCTCACCCACTGTGAATGAGCAAAAGATCTGGCGTGATTCGCAAATGAGTGGCGCAATCAGTCAATACGCCTCTAGGCTACCTTTCTGGACTCTAACCACCTGAGATAGACTGTGTTGATGTAGCAGTGATTAGAAGTAAGCCAAGAGCCTATAACGTTGACAGATTCTAGCTTTGCAGGTTTGCGCCACTCATTTGCGAATTGCGCCATATTTTCTGCTCATTCACACCCACATTTGCTCACCCACAGGTTCTGTAGAAAGAATTGCGCTGTGATAATCTTGCGACATTAACGTGCAAAAAGCTCTAAAATATGGTTTCAGCGACATGAGCGTGCAAATTTGTATGATCTGTCAAAAAATCGCCGAAAAGCGACATGATCTGTACGGTCGCACGCTAAATGTCGCTCGTCGCAAGCTGATGTCGCAGGACGTTTTAAGAGCAAAATGCTTGCAGTACTTGAATTATAGCTTATTTTTCGGTTGTATCAATAGAAAAAAGCTATCGCACGATCAAAGTCGTTCCTCTAGAAGTCGCGCGCTCAGTGTCGTTTCGTTAAAATCGCCTCATCGCACGATCGATGTCGTTTATCCTAGTCTGGATAGTGTTGATAAGTTCTCCAGAGCAAGATGAACACCGAAAACGCACCTGACCAGTTAGAAGCAATTGATCAGCCCTCAGAATCCTTGCAGCTTCATACAAGTACCTTTGCTACAGACTGTAAACAAGTCTTGCTTGAGAGTGCAGATACAACAAAAACAAGATTTGCTCTCATTCAATGGATAGCTGAGTCACCCGATCGCACAACTTTTCTTTTGAGGAAGCAGGAAGTCACCAGTACGCTCAATCTTTCTACTCGCCAAGTAGAACGGCTTCTAAAGAAGTACTACAAAAATGATCTTGAAGAAACTACTGGTACTGAGCGATCGGATAAGGGTGAGCACAAAATTCTTCCCTACTGGGTGGATTACATAAAATGGTTCTACGAGGACAGACAAAAGAAAAAGCTTTCTGTGGCTGTGGCTGATGTTGTCAGAGAGGTGAAACGGCACGCAGAAATCGATCTGCAACTTCAACCCGGTGAGTATCCGGATCGCGCTACTGTGTATCGTGTTCTGAAGCCTGTTGTCGAGCGTGAGGCTTTACAGAATAAAATTAGAAACCCTGGTTCAGGTTCATGGTTTCACGTCAAAACCCATGAAGGGGAATACATCGAAATCTTCTGTAGCAATCAAGTGATTCAGTGTGACCATACCAAACTAGACATTCTCATCGTAGACAAAGACGGTAGAATCCTCGGTCGCCCTTGGCTAACAATCGTTGTAGACAGCTTCTCCAGTTGTGTTTTAGGGTTTTTCCTGGGTCTTAAACAACCTGGCACAGAAGAGGTTGCTCTTGCTTTACGTCACGCAGCCCTGCCAAAACACTACCCTGATGATTACGAACTTCTGCGACCCTGGGATATCTGTGGCTTACCCCTCCAGTATTTCTTCACGGATGGTGGCAAAGACTTATCGAAAGCCAAACACATCAAACAGATTGGTAAAAGATTCAACTTCAAGTGCGAACTACGCTTTAATCCTCCTCAGGGTGGTATTGTCGAGCGCATTTTCAAGACCATTAACACGAAAGTTCTCAAAGGATTGCCAGGTTACACAGGCTCTTGTGTTGAAGAGCGCCCAAAGCACGCTGAAGAGACAGCTTGTCTAACATGGAGAGATCTCAAAAAGACTCTAACTGGGTTTCTCTGCGATAGCTATAACCATGATAAGCATGATAAGCGTCCTAAGAAAAAGGGGATGACAAGGTATAAATGCTGGGTAGAAGGATTGGGTGTAACCTTGCCCGAGCCTATTGATGAGCAAGAACTCGATCTTTGCTTAATGAAAGTAGCGTACCGTTATGTTCAAGCCCACGGTTCAGTAGATTTTGAAAATGTTACTTACAGAAGCGGAGCGCTTAAAAATTACTTGGGAGAGCGAGTAACGTTGAGATATGATCCCGACCATATTCTAAGCCTTCGAGCTTATACCTATGAAGCGGATGAAAAAATGGGAGAGCTAATTGACGATGAGGTGAAGGCTATCAACCTGGAATATCAGGATCTGACTTTAGATGAATTGAAGCAAATCAATGCAAAGTTGACCGAGGAAGGTAAAGAAATCGATAATTATACGATTCTTCAGGAATTGGGGCGTAGAACCCAAATGGTTGATGAAGCAATTCAGAACCGCAATGATCGCAGAAGGGCAGAGCATAAGGCTGCTAAAGATGAACATAACTCTAACTCAGGTAAGCCGAAAAGCCGTCGAACTACTAAAAAATCTTCAAACGCTTCAGCAGGCGCGCCTCCAGTTCCCGCTGAAGCAGACTTGGTAGCCCCAAGTTCACCTGATGTTCAAGACAGTATGATTCTGACCGAAGAAATAGAGTTTTCATCGCTCTCTAGTGAGCCTGATGCCGCAGTTTTGCCTGTTGCTTCTAAAGATAGCAGTATAGAAATCATACAGTCCGAAGTTGTTCAAGCAACAGTTGTTGAGCAGAGCTTGGTAGCGATCGTAGCTCCTCCATCCGAAAAAGCTACAGTTGAGAAAATTGTTACTCCTCACGTAGAAGCATCGAAACCAAAGGAGTGTTACGATTTCATCATCCCGAAACGCTCACGTAGATCTCGGTAGAGGCATTATGTCTGATCTGGTTCCACAGGCTATCGTAGAAGTTGTAGCTTCGCTAGCTGATACAAAAGCTAAAGTTTCCGCCTTAGAAAGGCTTATTAGCAGTGGCTACATACCAACACAAGTTGCCGAAACTGGACTCAATTGGATCGATGAGCGGCGGTTTTTGAAACAGTGTGGTCGGTTAGTCGGTCCACGCGAGAGTGGTAAAAGCCGCTTGTGTGAGGAATATGAAAATAGGGATTTCGATCGCGTTATTCGTTTCAAGGCTTCTACAAATTGTTCCTCTAAGAAGCTTCATCGGTTAATCCTTAAAGCAATGAACCATGCGGCAAAGGTCAGGCGTCGGGATGATCCAAGACCAGTAGTAGTTGAGAGTGTTACATCGTTGGGCGTGGAGGTCATACTTATTGACAATGCTCATAACTTGGATTTGGAAGCACTCTCAGATCTCAAAGATCTTTATGACGAAACCGGAGTGACAATCATTTTCTCCGGAACATCTGATTTGGAGGTTTCGCTTGACAAGGCTGAATTGCTAGGGAGCTTTCCTTATTCTTATCCTTTAGATCCTTTGTCAGAAGCTGATTTTAAGAAGGTTTTGAACACAATTGAAGAGAAGGTGCTGAATCTTCCCTCTAGGTCATTATTGAGTGAGGGGGAGAAATTCGAGATCTTAACGGCATGTACAGGTAGTTTAATAGGGCGCTTAATGAAGCTTCTTCCCACAGTAATCTTGCACTCTGTACAGAAGGTTTCAGAACCGGAGAAGCCTAAGGAAGGTGAAGCTGAATCCATGCCCATTTATAAGCTTGATAACATATCTTTAGAAGCACTTAGAAAGGTTAAGCTAGGATTTGGGGTAAAGGTTCCATCTAGAAAAGCTAACTCGCAATAGCTCCTTAACGACTTTTAGAACTCAACTGTTGTTAGTACTTATCTCATACCTGTTTCACTGATAACTGCATGACTAGCAAGGTTAGTAAGCATCCCAGATTGCCACCTCTTGAGCCGTATCCAGGAGAAAGCCTTACTCACTATCTTGGTAGATTTAGGCGGCTGAAAAGCACTGGAGCGCCCTCTCCAAGCGCCTTGGGACAAATAGTAGGAATTGGTGCAGTTGTGGCTCAATGGGAACAGGGCTTCTTCAATCCCTTCCCAACCACAGATCAACTCATAACCTTGGGAACAGTCATCGGTTTGGATGTTGACCGATTAACCCAAATGCTGCAACCAGCAGGAGTAACGCTAGATCCTAGACCGATTCGCTTATGTGGCGCTTGTTACGCTGAATGTCCTTGTCATCAGATTCAGTGGCAGTTCAAAGCTAAGTTGAGTTCAAGGTGCGATCGCCACAAGCTCAAACTATTAATGAAATGTCCAGGCTGTGAGCAGCCATTTCCAGTTCCTTCGCTTTGGCTAGAAGGGAAATGCCAAAACACAAAGTGCGGCATGCGGTACTCAAGAATGGCAAAGCACCAGAAATCCTTATTCTATTAAGGCGTACAAAGTTCAATTATTTATTCGCCTATCGTTCACACACATTCAGATAGCTTTCTTTTCTTAAGGAGGTACGGGCGATCGCCATCCTCCCACCATTACTCTGACTCAACTGCCCCTAAAGCAATCAGTGACGCTTTCTGCGCTTCCGTTAAACCTGTGACACCCATAATTTTCATCCCCTCATAAGGTCTAGGTGACTTCAATGTGTTTAAGCACTCACCTGTCTGAATATCCCAAAATTTGATGCTCCCATCATTACTTCCAGTCGCAACACACTTGCTAGCGGGTTGAAAGGCGATCGTCCGTAAGTCACAAACATTGCCTTCAATAGTTTTTAGTATCTTTCCAGTGTTCGTATCCCAAAACTTTATCGTTCGATCTTTACTGACACTAGCGAGAATCTGACTGTCGGGACTAAGCGCAAGCGCAGTGATTGTATGAGTATGCCCTTGCAAAGTTTTTAAACATCTACCTTTACCGACATCCCACAGCTTGATTGTGCGATCGCCGCTGCAACTAACGAGAGTTTGATAGTCTGAACTAAAGATCACTGAGCGTACCGAGTTAGTATGCCCTCTCAAAGTCATCAAGCACTCTCCCGTTTTAGCGTTCCAAAACTTGATACTACAATCGCTGCTGGCACTAACGATCACAGAACCATCCTGATTGAACACAACCGATCTAACCCCATCAGTATGTCCTTGAAAGATTCTTAGACATTGACCAGTTTTCAAATCCCATAGTTTTAACGTATTGTCATAGCTTGCAGTAGTAACCGTTTGTTCATCGGGACTAAACATGACTGAGGCTACCCCATCTGTATGCCCATAGAAAGTGTTCAAACATTCAGCTGTATTAACATTCCATATTCTTAGAGAGTGGTCAGAACTACCACTAATCAGAGTCTGTCCATTTGAGCTAAAGACTATCGAGGATATCCAGTTAGTATGTCCTCTCAAAACTTTTAAGCACTGTCCAGTGTCAGTATCCCATAGCTTTATAGTTTGTTCCCGATCATTACTCGCGAGAATTTGTCCGCTAAAATTGAATGCAATTGCTGTGATCCAATTCGTGTAGCCCTGCAAAGTTTGCAGACATTGACCGGAATTGACATTCCAGAGTCTCACTGTATGGTCGTCACTGCCACTCCCAAGAGTTTGATTTTTGGGATTGAAAGCAATGGCATTCACAGAATTAGTATGCTCTCTTAGGACTTGCACACATTCACCTGTGATTACATCCCAAAGTCTCACCGTCTGATCAAAAGCACTACTTGCAAGCAATCTGCTGTCAGTGCTGAAGGCAACTGCCCGTATGTGACCAGTATGCCCCCGTAGAATCCACTGACAGCACCCAGTGTCAAAATCCCAAACCCTTATTGTGTTGTCACAGCTTCCTGTTGCAAGAGTTTGACCGTCAGAGCTAAAGGTAACCGACATCACAACATCAGTATGTCCGCCTAAAACTCTTATACATTTACCGCTGCTTACGTCCCAAAGCTTCGCAGTTTGATCAGAACTAGCAGTTGCAAGGATATGACTATGAGGACTAAATTCAACTGATCGCACTCGGTCATTATGGGCTTCTATCACTCTTATACATTGACCTGTACTTGCATCCCATAGTCTTACAGTGTGATCAGAACTTCCACTAGCTACTATTCGACCATCAAAGCTACAGGCTACTGCTCGCACACTATCAGAGTGCTCTTTGAGAATATTTGTACAGTGACCTGTCTTAATGTCCCAAAAACGAACTGTATGATCAAGGCTTCCACTGACTAATAGAGAATCACCTTCACAAAAAACGGTTGACCTTACCCCGTCTGTATGCCCGTGAAGAATTAAAAGTTGTTGATAGTCTGAGACGCGCCATATTCTGATTTCACCAGCACTGTCGCCCGTAGCTAATAATTCTCCATTTCGGCTAAATTTTATTGAAAAAATGCTACCAAAGGTTTGAGTAAAAACTGATTTGGATAAATTGGAGTAAGCAAAGTCTAAACAGTGTAAATTCACTCCTCTCAAATATGCTTGCTGAATAGAGATACGAGAAAAATTATATTCACTTAAACCAACTTCTTGGTGGCATAGTACGTTAAGAACATTTCCGCCGACATATCCTGTCTGAAAGGCACTGTTATCCTTAGCTTTATGAAGGATTTCTTTCATGATTAATGGAAGATTAACCTCATTTCCTAGAGGAGCAACCAGTCTCGCCAAAACAGGCTCAAGAATTAAGCGAATTTGAGTCTCTCTCACGTAATCTTTCGACGAGGCTTTCATAAGAGCATAGCTATTCAAATAATAGAGAGACCTTTTGTCTATAATTTCTCCACTAAATTCATCTACCAGTTTTCCTGTCATATATTCCATCACAACTGGTTGCTGGGAAAAACCACCAGTTGTTGTCTCAATCAGCGATCGCCCCACTAACCCTTTCAGGGCTTCCAGTAGTCTGGGCTTCGTGACAGGTGGGATAATATCCTCCTGCAATTCCTGCACCGATACAGGTTCTCGATTGATCGCCAGCCAATACATGACGGACTTTTCCAACTCTGACAACCGATCGAAGTGCTGGTCTAACAAATCACGAACACCTTCAAAGGCGATCGTTTCCTGGTTCAGAAATTCGGCAATATCGCCATCGAAGAGTTCTCGAATCGTGGTGGCGACTAACTTCAGTGCCAGTGGATTGCCTGCACAACGGTGAATCAGTTCGTCCCGTTTATTATTTGTCTCTGATAAGTGCAATCCTTTGGCGCTCAGAATTGCTTGACCATCTGCGTCCTCGACTCCCCGTAATTGGAGCGATCGCACCAGAAACGCCTCACCCTCCATTGCTGATAACTCTCTGGGCTTCTCTCGACTGGTGACAACCAGACAGCTTTGGTGGGAGGCTTCACCTACACGCTTTAGCAATTCACCATAGCCTTCATAGCCCTTGCGATAAACGCCTGCCTGTCCTTCCTGAAGAAGCGATTCCGCATTATCGAGGATGAGAAGACAGCGATGCAATCGCAGGTACTCCACCAGTTTTGTGATCCGCCCACCTAGAGACTCTGGTAAATCGGCTTCCGTTGCCTGCTGATCGGAAAGGAACTGAATCAGGCTGGTCAGAATCTCCTTCAGCGGTGGCGCTTCTCGCAGCGATCGCCACACTACATAGTCAAATCCACCCTGAACTTGCTCTCCCAGTTTGGCTGCCAAGCTGGTCTTGCCGATGCCACCCATGCCCAGCAGCGTGACTAAACGGCAATGGTCAGAGACAACCCATTGTGCGAGGATTCCCAGTTCGGCTGTGCGTCCGTAGAAGATGGAAACGTCAACGGCTTCGCCCCAATCAATACGAGTTTCTCTAGCAGGTCTTTTTTCACCTGTAGGAAGCGACTTGCCGTAGTCGTCTGGGGTCAGTTCCAGGCTGAAGGCTTGGAAGAACCGCTCCAGCGTGCGACGGTCAACCCCTTCTTCACTGTCCAAGAGTTTAGCAACCGTGCCTGCATCCAACTTAGTGCGATCGCTCAGTGCCTCGATCGTCAACTTGTCGCCGCAGTTGTCCTGTTCCTCCCACGCTTGGACGGCATCCTGGAGCTTTTGCCGTCCCGTGGCAGTGAGTACAACACCGCGTTTGCGTCTGGGCTGTCCTGAAGTCATAGCGATTTTCGGTAAGAGATTCGGGCTGCCGAAGTTAAAACCCGACTTTCGGGAAGATAAGCGGGTTTTTCCGATTTTAAGCGGATTCAACTGAGGGTGGAGTTAAATTCTTCGATCGCTGAAAAGCTTGCGGGTAGTGTGGTGGGGTTGTTTGCCAGGAGAAAGGCTTAATTTCGACGCTAACCACTGGTTTTTCCCTGGTTGAGAAAGGTTGGAAATCGCACACTGAGTGCATCAAACCGAAGCAAGAAGGGAGTTCTAGCCGTGAGCCTTACAGTTGCACCAGACACCATTGAGTTTTTTGCTCAAGCCGCGATCGGTCAGGTTGAGCAGCCGATTACACTACACCAGCGGGGACGAGTCAAATTTATGGCTACCACCTGGTTTGCCCAGTTTTACCAACCTACCGCTCAAACACAGGCATTAGCAGGTACACGAGTGAAGGTGATTGGCAGAGAAGGGTTGACGCTGCTTGTCGTGGCTGTTGGCGATGACATCCATCAACGACAGATGCCTGTTGCACGTCCTGAAAGTCATCAGTTGGGTTTGCTGGGCTTGCTTCAGCAGATGGGTGCCTGGTTTGCCGCTTGACCAAGTTAGTGGAGGAAAAAGCATCATGTACAGACCAAAGCAGCATAGCTGGTTGTTGAGAGTTGCCAGCAAAGTGCTCAAATCCTTTCTGCTCAGTCTGTTTGGGTTGCTTGTCGCACTCCTGTTTGCGGGCATCGTGGAATGCTTGCCACTCATCAATCTGTTGCTGAGCCTGCTGGAACAGTGTTTGCCGAAAGCCATTGCCCTAGTGCTCTGCATCGTCGGTGTGGCTGTGGTGCTGGAATCCATTCGGTAGCTGCTAAGCAGTCGTTCACGAAGTGTCTCGGAACGAGAGTCACTCCCAGTCCTCCAAGCTCAGTCCTACAACACGAGCAAACTTCTGGGTATTGTGCGTGACCAGCGTCAGGTTATTTGCAAGCGCGATTCCTTTCCTGCGGAACGCTGCGCGAACGGCAAGCTTCGCTAACGCGCCGATCAAAACATCGTGTGGTTCAATGGATGTACCGGATGCTGCCAGTTGGAATCGCATTTGTCCAGCCAGCAGCGCTGCTTGATCATTAAGCGGTAGGCTAGAGAACTGGTTGAAAAGCCTTCCCAGGTCGCTAGCTTTTGCTCCCGCCTTGAACTTCTGTAGGCTCCATAGTAAAGTTTCGCACTGAAGGCTACAGAGACGAATGGCTTCCGGCTGAAGCATCGCGAGTCTGCGAGACACAGGAGCAGTGCGATCGTCATTCAGCAACCGAATACAAGTATTGGTGTTCAGAAGATCGGTCACTTTAAGCTTTCCCGCACCTCGTACTCTCCCTGCTCAGGGCGCACGAGTGGTTTACCCGAACAGCTTCCGATGACTTTTTCAAAGAAACCAGGCAGCCAACCTGCATACGCTGGTATTTCTACTTCAGGTTGAACTAAAGGTTGAACAATCACCATCACCTCTAATTCAGCGTTGGTGATCCCTATAGTCATTTGCAAATTGAAAATTACATTGGCACCTATAGCGATTCTCTGACGGATGAGGTACAAGTGGGACAATACAGGGCAAGGGTTTGAGCCTCTAGTTTGTACCTCACGGGAACTAGAAACGCTATATATGAGAACGAAACCTCATACGTTCCATCTCCAAAACTCCGATTTTTACTTTAAATTCTGCATTGTCTGTCTTACTCTCTCTACTTGTTTAGGTGCTTCCGTTTCGGTAAATAGTCGAATTGCCTCCTGAAATATGACTTGGCTTTTCTCAAGCTCACCCATTACCTGATAAGTTAATCCAAGCTGATATAAAGCTTCAGCCAAATCACCTTTAGCATCAATTTTTTCGAGGATTTCTATAGCTTTTTGATGATAGGAAAGCACATTTGTTGGCTCTGAACAGCAAATATTGTGATGTTCGCAACAGAGGTTTCCCAAACGAAATAAAGACCAGGCTTCAAGCCTTGGATACCGATTTTGTGTGGCAATGATCAAAGTTCTTCTGTAACATTCATACGAGAGATTAATTTCTCCAGACGCTCTGAATGCTAATCCCAAACAAATTAACCCGCAGCCAAAATTCCAAGTTGTCAAACTGCTGATCTCACAAAATTCCGAGTAAGTTTTTAATACAAGTTCTTTGGTGCAATCTCGGTCATCTTGAATAGTCTCTAGAAATACTAGGTAGCAGCGTGCAAAGATTTTGTATTTATAATATTTTTCATGTTCCAAGCTTAGTTTTTCAGACAAATTATAAGCTGTTTTGAATGAAGCTATGGCTTGTTCAATCTCCCACAACTCTATTTTTCTGAAACCTATATTAAATAATGAGAATAAAATATATGCTTCGTTAGAATGTTTGATTGCAATTTCTTTTGTTTTTTTATGGCACGTGAGCGCCTTCTTTAAATCACCTCTCATCGCATAAAGATGACCTAGTAAGTCATAAGTCCGCATAAGGGGATTTCCAGGATGTAACTCCTTTTCAATTTTTTCGATTGCTGAAATAACCTCCACTGGTGATCCCATGTGAAAGAGAAGATCACCAAGACTCGGCTCCTTTGTGCCACTTACTTTTTTGATGATTACCTCATTAGCGCGTTCAAAATCACTAATCTCTATGTAGTGGTAGTAAGCTTCAAAAGCTTTTCTTACTTCTCTTATGTCCTTTGTATCTTTAATTCTCTTCCCCCATAAATCTGCTGCTTTATAATTTACTATTTTCCATTCCTCACCTCCTTTGGACTTTACTATCGCTTCTGCCCGTATCACTGGATGTAGCCAAAATTCTCCATCTTCGAAATCAATAAGAGATCGATCCTGTAATGATTTAATTACTCGCCGATGGCGATTCTCTGGCACATCCCATAGTAAACAAAACAGCCCTTCAATGGGTACAGTTGGCACATCCTGGTAGCGGTAGCAACCCATACGACACAGCAATTTGTAAGCATTTGGATCAAGTTGTTGCAGGCGATCGAACTGTTTTGTGACTAAATCTTCCAGATCTCGTTCAATAAATAAATCGTCTTGATTTGCCTGCCAGTAGGCTTCAACATCACCAGAGAAATCCTCTAAAACCGCACCGCTAATAATATCCATCGCTTTGGCGTTTCCACCATACGCATCATGCAAAGCAGCTAGAGCAGGGGTATCTGTATTGATGCTGCGACTCTGGAAAAACTGCTCCCAGGCTTGCACATCCAAACTTCTGAGCGAATAATGCTGCACCGTCACATCGGCTTCCCGAAGGCGTTCGCGACTGGTAATTAAAGTAATTGACTGCACAGATGGATCGCTCAACACGCGCAGCAGTTCCACATAACGACGGTGCGCTGCAATGAATTTACCTGCCGAGTCCAGCGCAGGCTCCAGGTTATCAATCAAAATGCCGATGCGTTCCGCTTGCAGCTTGCGCTTAAGCCGATCGAGCGACACCAAAAACTCCCGTCCCGGTTCTTCACCCAGTTGCCGCAGCTTTTCTTCAAGCAGTCCTTCAATCGACGCAATGTCCTTCGTCTCCTTCGCAATGGGAAACTCCAGGAAAGAGCCAAACTCCTGCTGGAGATACTTCCGTGCCAGCGTGGTTTTCCCAACGCCACCCCGCGCCTGAATCACAATCACCCTGGCATTGCGGCTAACCAGTGTGTCTAAGTCGGCGATCGCCTCATCCCGTCCGACAAAATTGGGGTCAGCAGTAGTGGTGGCTTGGGCTGCTGGAATGTGATCGCTCTCTGCCAGGGTCAATCCAAAAGTTTCAAAGCAGCGGGCGATCGAGCTTTTGTCGGAGCCTTTGCAATCCAGGACATTCTTCACCGTTTCTGGGTCGAGTCCAGTCAACTCCCCCAGCCGTTCCAGCGTGTACTTGAAGCCTGCATTCGCCTCCGCTTCGTGCGATCGCATCTGCTCTCGCAGCTTCTTGAGTCCGCTGGCAGTCAGGATGCGCGCACGCTTTCGCTTGGATGAACTCATGGCTGAAGCAAGCTTGTCTGGTTAAGACTATTGTGACCGACTTTCCCGAAGTTAAGGTGAATGACCCGACTTTAAGCTTGGAACGTGGTCTAACAAATTAGAGGGCGATCACCCAAATCCCTTCGGAGCAGAGGGTTTAAGTTTGGAGGTAGAAACTTTAAGTTCATCCTTAAGCCCCGGAGTTTCCCTGGAGCATCATCGCTAAAACCTAGAGGATCAGTACATCAGTTCCTTAGGAGTCTTACAGATGGCTACCTCCGTTCAAACCCCGAACCTCCCACCTCAAGCCTGCCTACCATCCTCCAATCAAATCGCCCTTTCACCCAATCAAAGCACACTGCCAGTTGCACCTACGCCTTCCCAAGTATCGGGGAGTGATGTCGTCAACATCATTATCGCGATCGCAGTGCTGATAGGCGTCATGCTGGGTAAGACCAATAAGCTTAAGCAGTAGTCACCCTGTTCTGTCGTCCGTCCATCAAGACTGCTAACCAGGTGACCAAGCAAGCTTTTAGTCTCCCGTGGTCGCCTGGAAGGCTGCCTCCATCACTAAATCACCTCGAATCAGAAATCGCTCACCCTGGCACTGTAGCGACTGAAAATCCGGTCTAAACCAACCCTCAAACGCTCCTGCCCGTTTTAACAGCGGTTCAAACATCGCTACCAACTTTGGGCATCCTTGACTTAGATCAACCTTCTTCCAGGTCTTATGCGCTTCCTCCTCCTTGACCTACCTGCCCGGTTACTCAAAGGATTGCTGCTCCTGCTGGTCTTCCTCACGCCTGTGCTGGGCGTGTGGTTAGCCTCTTCTTTGGTCGCCTACACCAATGGTCCCACCTGGCTAGCAGTCTGCTCGGGGGTGCTACTGTTTCCCCTACTCCCGATCGCCTGGGATCTGTGGGGCAGAAAGCGTCGCCAGCAGAAGCCGCCCATGCTCACCTGGGGCGATAGAGTTATCCTACGTACCCTGCTGCTCAACCTGATCTTTCTCACCTGTCTGCTGGCACTGCGTCCCCAAACCTCCTTTCTAGCGCTTTCGACACGGGGAGACTGGATGCTGGAGGGGCGTCAGGGACCCCAAATTGCCTGGGTGCGGCGCTCGCTCTTCCAACTGGCGAACGAGTTGGAGTGGTTGTATCTGGCAGTCCATCAGAATCCTTACAAACAATACGCCGACACCAGCACGGTGCGCCCGACCCCTCAACCAACAGTGCCGCCGTCTGCACAACCCACGCCGCACAGTAAACCCTCACCGCAAGCGCAGCCACAACCGCAACCCACGCCAACAAACCCTGCTACCCAGCCTGCAACGTTGTGGGCAACGAACGCTGCCATCCATCCAGCGGTGGCTAACATGCCAGCCAGCGTGGAAACCAGCATTGCAGCAGGCGCAGTACCTTGCCCAGCAGGAGCACGATCCCTTTCTCCGGGTGAAGGCACTGCACGATTACGTCGCTGATCGTATTGCCTATGATGCGCCCGCTTTCTTTGGGCAGGCTCCCCGTCCACCCCAGGATGCTGAAACTGTTTTTCGTACTCGTAAAGCCGTATGTGCAGGGTATGCCAAACTGCTCGAAGCCCTGGGGCAGGCGATCGGGGAAGAGATCGTGTATGTCGTGGGCGATTCCCGTAGTCAAAGCAGCGACCTGAATGGTGGCAGTCATGCCTGGAATGCCGCCAAGCTTGCCGGCAACTGGTACTTAATTGATGCCACCTGGGATAGCGGCTCTGTGAATGGCTCTAGCTTTACAAAGCGCTATGGCACCAGTTATCTGTTCCCACCGCCTGAAGTCATGGTCGTCAGCCATTACCCGGACGATGCCGCCTGGCAGCTTTTGTCCCAACCGCTCTCGCGCGGCGCTTTTTTCCGGCAACCGATGTTGCGTCCTGGTTTCTTCGCGCAAGGATTGAAATTGCTGTCACCCACCCGCTCACAAACGGCTGTGCAGGGCAACGCGGTCATTCAACTGGAGAATCCCCGTCAGCGTTGGTTGATGGCAAGTTACGGCACAAAAGGTAGCCAACAAACCACGCACTGCGCGGAGCAGACAAGCCAGGGCACGCAGTTAGCCTGTCCCCTGTCGGGTAATGGCACCTATGAGGTGCAACTCTTCACAAGTGACCAACAGTATGGACAATACGAGTATGTTGGACAGCTGGAATTCAACAAAGGGTAAGACTCAACGCCAGCAAAAGCTTTACCTTAGAGTCGGGCTGAGAGCGGTGCCTCGGCGCAGGAATTGCCAATGGTAATCCCGTTCACACCTCTAGTTGTCCACTAGCTTTGAGAAAAGCTTGCTTTGCCGCCACTTTGTTTTTGCGGTTGGTATACCGTCTAAAACTGCGTGGATCACGATGGCGCGTTAACTCCATTGCCAGCGTCGGGTCCATTGCATACTCGACGATTAACCGGGTCGCAAAGGTATGTCTGCCCCGGTGGGAATGCAGGTCAATCCCAGTGGCTGCTGCTAATTGATCCATCACTTGGCGAATCCCAGAATAGCCCAAGCGCTGTCCCCGATTGCGAGGTGAGAATGACACAAACAAGGGTTGATCGGGCGTTAAGGTCTGCCCTTCCTGTGCCTCTCGCCAACGCAGGTATGCTTCCAGATCGGCTCGTCCTTCCAAAGTGAGCGGTACTTCACCCGTACTATCATGCTTCGCCTGCTGGATCACCAACTCACCCCCGACACAATCCCCGACGTTGAGGTTGGAGGCTTCCTCTGCTCGGAGTCCATGCAGCAAAACCGTCCACAGTGCCCGATCGCGCTCGTGCCAGCGCCGTTGCTCGATCGCCTGATAAATCTGCTCGACCTCGTCTGCCTCCAGATCTTGCGACTGTGGTTCCGGCACATGCTCCTGCTGGATCTCAGTTGTGGGATCAGTGCTCACATATTCCGAACGCACTAACCACTTAAAGAATGACTTTAATGTTTGCAGAGTGCGGTTGATGGAGTTCGGTGCTGAACGTTTCTCGTCGATTAAAGACTGTTTGAACTGCGCGACCTGCCGCCGAGTTACCTGGTTCCAGGCGGTATCCGTCCAGGTCATGAACAGATCTAAATCCCGTTGATAAGCTTTACGGCTCTTGGGCTGGAGCGATCGTGCCTGCAAAAATTCCTGCACCCGCAATGCCCTCAGACTCAGGGGCTGGCTGGGTGCGTCAGCCGTTTGAGGGGCGGTTGGTTTCAAGAGCACCAACACTGGGGTGATTAAAGGGCGTTTCGGCATAGGAACGATCGTCAGCTATCAAGGATGAATGGCGAGACCCGGTTTTCTGAAACGCAGTCATCAGCCATCCCTACGATGACACAGGGGTTGCCAAGCTTTCAAGCTGAGTATTTATGCTCATAAGTTGATTTCAATAGCAGATATATGACTAATATCTGTTATCAAGCAGAAATCAGACAGAAATTGAAAATGGAAAGCTGAAAGCACTCCGGGCAAAACTGCTAAAAGAAGCACAAGAAGCCGCTGCTGCCACTTCTGAAGCGTTAGTCACAGAGTTGGACGAACCTTTATGAAGTCATGACGCGCTGATGGTGGCTTACAGCATTGACCGCGACGTAATGTTAGCAGAACAGAGACGGAGACAACGCGATCCAGTGGTTTCAGCCAGCGCCTCCTAGGGCAGACCAGAGACAGCACTATTAGGAGTAGCCTCCTTAAGTCTGAGAGATCTCGATCTTCGCCATCAGTACCGCAGCGATCGCCACCATCTACTGGCGGCTTTCTACATCCCCTGCTTGGAACGGTCGCTGACCTATGAGGGCGCTGTCGGTTTCTTTTCAAGCACCTCACTCGCCGCCGCCAAAGGCATCACAGCGCTGATTCGAGTTGGTGGCAGGATGCGCTTGATTGCTTCGCCTCATTTATCGCAAGCCGATGCCGACGCGATCGCTCAAGGACTCAAGCAGTGGGATGAAGTCATCACAGCCGTACTGCTGCATGAACTGGAGCAGTTAGACCAACTGGCTCACGATCGACTGGGCTATCTGGCATGGCTATTGAGTAAGGGACGGCTGGAAGTTAAGTGGCAGTGCAGCGAGACCCGTATCAACGCGGGCTTTATCATGAGAAGCTAGGGATTTTCAGAGACGTGGCTGCTAACGTGGTTGTCTTTACAGGGTCAGCGAATGAGAGTGTCAGTGGACTCATCGACAATTTTGAGTGCGTGGATGTGTTTCGTTCTTGGCGCTCCGGGGATGATGAGCGGATTGCTGAAAAGCTGGATGACTTTCACTGCTTGTGGGAGAACCAGACTCAGACCCTGGAAGTGCTAGCGTCTCCGGAAGCCGTGCGGCGATCGCTTCTGAAGCTGTGCTCTTCCACACCACTAACCAGGGAACCGAGTGTTTCGACCACGAAAGGGGAGTATCAGTTGCCATCCCTTAACATTGAAACCCGCTCCAAAGGCATTCCGACCATCCCGTTGGGGCTAGAAATTCACGCCTATCAACAGCAGGCGATCGCCAACTGGTTTGTCAATCAGAACAGAGGCACCCCAAAAATGGCAACCGGGAGTAGGAAGACCATTACGGCATTGGCTCTCACCACTAAACTCTACAAAAAATCGAGCTTCAAATTTTGCTTGTGGTTTGTCCCTATCAGCATCTTGTGACTCAGTGGGCTAGAGAATTGCCAAAAGTTTGGGCTGAAGCCTACTCTCGCGGTTGAAAATGTGCGTCCTTGGCAGAGCAAACTGACCTGTGTGAGGTTTTACGCCTCTTGTAGCAGCACAACAAAACTTTGTAAGGTTGTAATGGAAGATTAAAATATTGGTTAAGGAAATTAAGTTGTTGGCTTGAAGCCTAAACGCTCGATCTCTTCCAGGATTTCCTTCCCACGCTGCGCCTGTTTACGGGATGGCAGCTTCTCCTGACTGGCAAGTTTGCCAAGACTGACCGAAAGGCTGCGTTGCCAGGGTAGTAAATTGGCTGTCTCTTTTGCCCAGTGAGCAATCTCAAACCAGGTGTCGGCACTCATGCTGGCAATCTCATGGATCAGCTGCTCAGCGACATCAGGTGCGTCCATACCACGATTGCCCAGCTTGCCTGCGGTTCCCGTGCCAAGCAACAAATGCGGTAGTGCTTCAGAACGCACTTCAAGTTTTTTCACTGTCTCCCAGCAGGCTTCTTTCTTACACCACTCGGTGACATTACCGCTACCAGGTGGATGGATGATTACCTGATGCACTGCTGTAGCCACCAGTGTGATGGCATCCTGAAGCACTTTGGGAACATCCTGTTCTTTCCAGAGCACATTCAGATCGATCATTTGAGCCGTTCGATGGCTCAGGTAAGCCAGCGTGTAGGTCACAATGTTTGCTCGATAGCCACCAAATGCCTGTGCCTGCACCAATTTTTCAGCTTTCTTAAACAGAATGGCTTTGGCAATCAGATGCTTGAAATAGGTTTCATCGACCTCAAAGCTGCCGCGCTGCTTCAGGCGTACAGTGAAATCATTGAAGTTCTTCTGTGCTCCCCGACTGACCAGATGCGGTAACTGGTTCCAGGTATGTTCGTATTTTGCCAGATCGGTTTTCGTGAACTTCTGGGCAGTGGGATGGAGCGCCGCAAATTCCTTCTGTTTAGCAAGTGTCAGGCGATTCTTAGCATCTAGATACTGCCCTCTTGCTCGTTCGTAAAACCAGCGGGTCTGTTTTTGACTGCCATCTACGGCAGGTGCCCAGATGGTGCGGGATCGCTCCTCAACCTGTACGTGGAAGGGGTCATTAGCTGAGAAGTCTGCATCGCTGACTTTGTTCTGACTATTAGCATAGCGGGAGATGAGCGGCACAATTTCGTCTAACTTCTCCTGGTCAACAATCGTGATCTTTGCCTGAACATGAACCTCTGAAAGATCTGCCTTATCTTTACGGGCTGCCTGAAAAATGGAGGCGGTGGTTTGCCCGCCATTAACGATCTGGAGATCGCGAATCCAGGCGATCGCCTTACCACCGGGTAAATCCACGAAACGAATGGCTTCTGCGGTCGCCGAAATACCATTGTTATATGCCAGAAACCGCTGCGGTTGGTCGCTCAGGGTCGTCCGGATACCTTTATTGACCTTACCTTTTGCCTGAAGAAAGGAGCGGACATTGCGCTCCAAGAGGCGAGAACCGTACTCATCGTAAAGTTTATAGAGGATGTCACCAGGAACGATCGCCAGACAGGCTTCGTAGTCTGCTTGGGTAGCAGGGCTAACGAGGCAGGGAATGGTGGCTCCGTAGCGCTCTTGAAAGTCAATCTCGATCGCTTCCCGCCGCTGCCCAGAGGTCACACACTGATAAAGGCGACGGATGTCCCAGATGTGCGAGGAAAAGGTGATGTCGCCCTGCACAGTATCCTGCCAGACTTGTTTGGTCGTCAGCCCATCGGTAAAGACAAAGAGACGGATGCGATTCAGTTTCCCCTTGAGACTAAAAACGAGATTTGCCATGTCGAAGGCACAGGATGCTTCTTCAAGCACTTGGTACAACCCTTTGAAGGCTTGCTCGACAAATTTGATCAACCGCTTTAAAGCACTGGTGACTTCATCTTTCCGCACCGTTTCGGGGGGTATCTGTTGTGTGTAGATCGAGGTAAAGAGGTTCAGGCATTCGTCGTCTTCATGGAGGCTGTACCCGTTAATCTTTATGCCTCTGGCAACGTAGTGACAGACGTGCCCATCTTCCA
>JBGTJW010000046.1:0-2112 GCA_041744955.1 Stenomitos sp.
CTGAGGATCGAGGCAGAAACCGGGTTTCTCTATGAGACGATGCCGCTTAAGCATTTGCAGGTTGCGTCCAGAAACCCGGTTTCTTTCACTGACGATCGCACGCAGAGGTTTTGCATGAAAGTTGCCATTACGGGTGCAACAGGCTTTGTTGGCAGTCGCTTAATTGAGCGTTTACAGGCAGATGGACATGCAGTGGTAGCGCTGACCCGCAACCCTGAACGAGCTTTGCAGATGTTTCCTGCTGTCGCCTTTCCCCAGGTCGAGACGGTTGGTTATACCCCAACGAAGATCGGTGACTGGCAACAGTCATTGTCAGGGTGTGATGGGGTGGTAAACCTGGCAGGGGAGCCGATCGCTGAAAGCCGTTGGACACCAGAGCGCAAGCAAATGATTCTGAATAGTCGCAAACTGGGAACGCAAACATTAGTCGCGGCGATCGCCCAGGCAACGCCTAAGCCCTCTGTTTTAGTGAATGCCTCTGCGATCGGTTACTACGGCACTAGCGAAACTGCCACGTTTGATGAAACCAGTGCGCCTGGTGCCGATTTTTTGGCTCAAGTTTGCCAGGAGTGGGAAGCCGCAGCGCAGATGGTAGAGCAAGATGGCGTGAGGCTGTTCATTCTACGCATCGGTATTGTGCTGGGTGACGGTGGGGCGCTCGCTAAAATGATTCCTTCTTTCAAGCTCTTTGCTGGAGGACCGATCGGCACGGGTAAGCAGTGGTTCTCCTGGATTCACCGCGAAGACTTGGTGAGTCTGATTCTGCAAGCCTTGACCAATACCAATATCTCAGGCATTTATAATGCAACGGCTCCAAACCCAGTTCGTATGGCTGAATTTGCTAACACCTTAGGTTTGTTGCTAAAGCGCCCCTCCTGGCTTCCTGTGCCTGGCTTTGCCCTCGAAGCACTACTGGGCGATGGCGCAAAAGTTGTCTTGGAAGGTCAACAAGTGCTGCCAAAACGTACTCAGACAACTGGTTTTCAGTATCAGTACCCAACGGTAACGCAGGCATTAACAGAAATTTTGGGTTAGACAGGCATCGTTTTGTAACCTGAAACTTGTAGCCTAAAATAGTGCTTAAGCCTCCAGTCCATTCTTAAAAAGCTGGAGGGCAGTTAAGTCACGAGTTTATCATCAAGTCTGCTGACGCTTGAGTTCAAGATGTGCCGACCATGCACGGCTTAAAGGCTGCTAGTCGAGCGATCGCCCCAGCGTTTAGCCACCCAACTAATTGCACCACTTAGCAGCGCGCCCGCCATCAAGATACCCAATGCTGGAGTAAAAACAGGCTCCCAAAGCTTGTACCAGAGATCAAGCCCAAGCGGCACCTTTGCGGCTCGACCAGCGACCGCGATCGCAAGCCACATAAAACTGAACAACACCAGAAACAAATCCAACATTAACGCCACATTTAGCCACTGAAGTAATCGCTCTTTCATAGACCTAGCATTCAAACCTTACATAGACATTATCCTCGGTAGGGGTTCAAACGTAAGCATTGCAAGGGCTATCAATAGGTCTGCCAACAATCTCAAATGGATCTCAGTAGTAGAAAATACTTGGCGACTCTTTACTTTCCTTCACAAATCGGTTAAAATTAAATGCATATTATTCCCGTGCCTCGGCACGCATCCAAACCATAACGGACTTATTACCATCATGACCACAACCTTACAGAGACGCGAGAGCGTCAACGTATGGGAGCAGTTTTGCAACTGGGTGACCAGCACCGATAACCGCCTGTATGTGGGCTGGTTCGGCGTTCTCATGGTACCCACCCTGCTGTCTGCGACCATCTGCTTCATCATCGCCTTCATCGCTGCTCCCCCTGTCGACATCGACGGCATCCGTGAGCCCGTCGCTGGCTCCCTTATGTACGGCAACAACATCATCTCCGGTGCCGTCGTCCCGTCTTCCAACGCCATCGGCCTTCACTTCTACCCCATCTGGGAAGCCGCTTCCTTAGACGAGTGGTTGTACAACGGTGGGCCGTACCAGTTGGTGGTGTTCCACTTCCTGATTGGCATCTTTGCTTACATGGGACGTGAATGGGAACTGTCCTACCGTCTGGGTCTGCGCCCCTGGATCTGCGTCGCCTACTCGGCACCC
>JBGTJW010000047.1:0-3131 GCA_041744955.1 Stenomitos sp.
CTACCAACGAGCCGTTGATCAACTACAGGAAAGTGATCGGCTGCTCTACAAAAAAGCCAGCGTAATGGCGGCAAGTATTGAGTACACGGTGCGGCAGAAAACAGATGTGGCCGACTTAAGCAATGTGCCGATTCTGGGCAACTATGCACCTCCCTCCGATAGTGAGATTGTCTACGCCCGCTGGTATGCGGCAACTGGAAGGTTACAGCAGTTTTATGGCATACAGCCCTCGGAGCAGATTCAGGCGATCACCGCCTTTGAAACCATTCAAGCACACCCCGTATGGCTTCGACAGTTAACACTTCCAGTCGATTACAACGGACGCACGATCGGCTATCTGCAAATCGCTATTCCGCTAACAGCCGCTCAAAACGATCTGCGAGACTTACTGACTGTCATGGTGATAGCAGTGCCTTTAACCTTAGGAATCATTAGTCTCGCCGGTTGGGGCTTAGGTGGCGTGGCGATGCAGCCAATTCGGAACGCCTATACTCAACTGCAACGCTTTGCTGCGGATGCTTCACATGAATTAAGGGCACCGCTTGCCATCATTTTGAGTAATGCCCAGGTAGGGTTGATCAGCCCAGTCGATGCTGGCAAATCGAAACATATGCGTCTGGAAAAGATTGCTGAAACTGCCAAGTCGATGAGTTCGCTGGTGGCAGATCTTCTGTTTTTAGCACGACAGGCAGGACGCTTGGATTCAAACTCAATACAAGCTGTGGATTTGAATGATTTATTGAAAGACACGATCGCGTCCCCAGCAGTTCAATCCGGTGCCCATCACTTGACCCTTCACTTAGAGCTTCCGGAGGAAAGGACGCTGATTCAGGGCAACCCTGACTTGTTACGACAAGCGATTACCAATTTGCTGACCAATGCCTGTAAATATACATTGGCTCAAGGGGTGATTTGGTTGCGGTTAATCACCCACTATCACTGCATTTTAATTCAAGTAGAAGATACGGGTATCGGCATTCCAGAGTCAGCTTTACCCCATATTTTTGAACGTTTTTACCGGGTTGATGAGGAACGCACACAGGAGAAAGGTGGCTCTGGATTGGGTTTAGCGATCGCGCAGCAAATTGTAGCAGCTCACAGCGGGCGGTTAACGGCTAGTAGCCAGGTTGGCAAAGGTTCTCTATTTCAAATCGAACTGCCCCTGTTATAGAAGACAGCTTGTGATTCTAACGAGTCCATCTAAAATCTAACATTGTCACGTTTGAATCATGGATGAGTGCGATCGCAGAAAGATGTCATTGCACTGGGTTTCTAAGAAATCCTGACCCGTCAACTCAACTCACCATTGACAAAATATTGGCGTTGTCACTTTCCAATCACATTTGCTGTTGACTCTAAAAGTAGTCCTTGATTGTTTATCCCATTCAACATGGTTTTTTGATGATGACTACTTCATGGTTCAAGCAACTTTTTTTAATCTCTGGTTTTGCTGGCATTCTCCTGCTTCTGGGTGGGCGATTGACTCACGCCGAGTCTCTTCCAGCTCCCCTTTCGGGAACTGATACCGTTGAACGTTCCTCAGCGGTATCAACCCTGGAAACAGAGCGCATACCAGCACCCGGCACGGTCAAAACATCCGCTGCCAGTTTGCAAACTAAAACCTTGACCGCTCAGGTTGTTGCGCCAACGCCTGAAACGACACCAGGAACGATTCAACCTGCACCAGGAACAACCCAGACTACACCGGAAACGATCCAACCTGCACCAGGAACAACTCCTGAGGTAGCGCCGACTCAAGCAGTGATTCCTGGTCGAGCGACGCAAGCGGGACCGAGCTACGTTGGCGTGGGTGGAAACATTGGCTTTGGTGGACGGACTGATTTAGGGCGGGGTAGCTTTACGGTCTTTAGCAAAATTGGCTTGACCAATAATCTCTCTGCCCGTCCTGCGATCAATGCCAGCCGTAACCCCGCTCTTTTGCTTCCCATTACGTTCGACTTCCAACTCCGTTCCGTCGATGGGCGCGTTAGTGTTGCTCCCTACGTGGGTGGTGGGGCTGTCCTTTCGACTGGTAGAGATAGCGCGGTGCGCGGCTTGCTGACAGGCGGTGTGGATGTACCGCTGTCGGATCAGTTCACAGCCAATGCAGGGGTCAACGTTGGCTTTTTTGGCAAAACAGAAGTTGGCTTACGGCTGGGCGTTGGCTACAACTTCTAGCCATTCAATAAGGTGTAAGCGTGCATAAGTTAGAAAATTCTGCGCTACTGGAACGTAGCGAATCCATCCATGCGACTCCAAAGCCTGCTCTTACCCTGGTTGATGCCGTTGCCCTTATTGTCGGACTCGTCATTGGCGCAGGTATCTTCGAGACTCCATCGCTGGTTGCCGCTAATACCGGAACGATCGGTGGTGTGATTCGAGTCTGGTTTATTGGTGGCGTTGTGTCGCTCTTGGGAGCGCTCTGCTACGCCGAACTCGCTACTGCCTATCCCCATATTGGCGGTAATTACTATTACCTCAAACGAGCCTTTGGGCAACCGATCGCGGTTTTATTTGCCTGGGCACGCATGACTGTGATTCAGACTGGGTCGATCGCGCTGCTGGCGTTTGTCTTTGGCGACTATGCCTCACAACTCTTTTCGTTCGGTAACTACTCCACCTCACTTTACGCCGCGTTCGCGATCGTTCTGCTCACGGCGCTGAACATTATAGGCTTGCGCCAGAGTAAGCGACTTCAGAGCGGGTTGGCAGTGCTACTCGTTTTGGGCTTACTGCTCGTCATTTTGGTGGGACTTACCGCCCCGACTGCGGCTGCCTCCATTGCTCCCGTTGCCCCATCAACGACTGTGCCCTCCTGGGGGTTAGCGCTGGTCTTAGTGCTGCTGTCCTACGGCGGGTGGAATGAAGCCGCTTACATTTCGGCTGAAATGCACAACCCGCAGCGCAACATCGTGCGATCGCTCTTGTGGAGTCTCGGCATCATTACCGGGATTTATTTGCTGATCAACCTGGCATTCCTGCGGGGATTGGGAGTAGCAGGCACAGCAGACTCTTCAGCCGTTGCAGCGGATTTGTTGCGGCGAGTGCTGGGCGAGCCAGGAGCAATCTTTGTCAGCGTGCTTGTTGTAATTGCCACACTAGGGTCGATCAATGCCACGATCTTGACGGGC
>JBGTJW010000048.1:0-4400 GCA_041744955.1 Stenomitos sp.
CCAAATCGGATTAGTTGGAAACACGAATGAACACGGGCATTGCGACCAATAAATCGCAAAACAAGTTTACCGATGAACCCAAATCGGATTAGTTGGAAACTCAATACGGTCTAGAAGTTCTTCCAGAAATTCTGGCGTAAAGTTGGTTTACTGATGAACCCAAATCGGATTAGTTGGAAACACCTGCTGATGCGGGTAGCGCGACACTCAAAGCACGTTTGCCGATTACCCTAAATCGGATTAGTTGGAAACAGGAAGTACTTCCAAGCCATGTGACCGTAGATCATTCCGATTGTTACCGACCACCCCAGATCGGATTAGTTGAAAACATCGCCTGAATGCCTGACTGGGTGTAGCAAATTCGCCTGCTGTTGGTTTACAGATCGCCCCAAATCGGATTAGTTAGAAACTTGATACCCAGAAAATCTGTGACCTGATCAACTTCTGGTGGTTTACCGATTACCCCAAATCGGATTAGTTGGAAACTCCATTTTGCGGATCTGTTGATATGCTGGCACGTCCTTAGTTTACCGATTACCCCAAATCGGATTAGTTGGAAAGCCTTGCTCTAAATGCAAACCTCCGAATTCTTTGAAACTCGGAGGTCTTTTGTTTGCAACGTTCGCCAACGATCTCAAAGCGGATTGCTTCTACTGCGATCGATGGGGCATCAATGCGTGTCATTTGAGGGGCGATCGCGCACCACTGCTGCCCTTCCACGTCTCTTTCAGTAGTACAATTGCTTCAGCTTTCCCAGACGCTAACCGATGCGACGAGATTCCATTTTTTATCAGTTGTTTCAACAGTCTCCCGCACTGCTGTTTGAGCTACTCGACCACCCTCCAGCCAATGCCCAAGGATATCGCTTTGATTCGGTTGCAGTCAAAGAACCCCGCTTTGAAATTGACGGCGTGTTCTTGCCACCAGAGTCTGACAGCCCCGGAGTGGTGTATTTCTGTGAGGTTCAATTCCAAAAGGACGAGCAACTTTACGAGCGCTTATTCGGCGAATCATTTTTGTACTTCTACCGCAACCGTGAGCGCTTCAGTGATTGGCAAGCCATTATCATTTATCCATCACAGACAACCGAACAAAGCTGCACGCTTCCCTATCAAGATTTGCTGTCGAGCAAGCGGGTTCATCGTGTGTATCTGAACACACTCGGTGCGATCGATCAGTTGCCACTTGGCGTAGGGTTAATGGTTTTGACCACACTCCAAGAGCAGCAGGCAATGCAAGCCGCCCGAACATTACTGGCACGTGTACAGGAGTCATCACCGCCCGAACCAAGTCGTGCCATCATGGAGATGATCACAACCATTATGGTCTATCGGTTCACAAACCTTAGCCGACAGGAGATTGAGGCGATGTTAGGACTGAATTTGCAGCAAACGCGGTTCTATCAAGAAGCGAAGGAAGACGGAGAGCGCTTGATCATTCTGCGACTTCTCCCTCGTAAAGTAGGAGCTTTGCCAGAACCGATGCGATTGCAGATCGAAGCACTATCCATCAGCCAATTAGAAGCCTTAGGCGAAGCATTGCTAGATTTCTCCAGCCTGTCTGATTTAGAAACATGGCTAACGGAGCAAGGGCATTAGGCGATCAAAGTCAGGTGAAGCGGATCAGTCCTTGCACCGTCTCCAGTAATGCAGTTGGTATTGTTCGGGGCTGTCCCTGCCGCCAGGGTCCACTGGTCAACTCTAGATAGGGGGTTCCCTGGTATGGATAGTTTCACATGGTTCTAGCCTGCTATGCAGCACAGCCAGCGGCGTAAGATTCCCCCGATCTCGACAAAACTCATGCCAGGGCACGATCGCCTCTGGCTGCGAACTAATGATTAAGTAGTGAGAACAGGCTTCCAGGATCGGTTGCTTTTCTGGCTGCACCATACCGCCCACATCCACCAGCACCAGACTCTTCTGCCTGCGTAACTGCAAAATCGCCTGGGCGTGATAAGCAAAGAAGCGATCGGTCAACTGCCCACGATTGATTGCCTTCAACGCTTCGCGATCATCGTCAGCAAATGCCGCTCCCAGTTCCAAAATGTAGTTGCCCTCGCCATCCCACTGCGCCCGTTGCAAATAAACATCCGGGGCATCCAGCAGCAATGCCTGGAATAAGGCATGAGACAGCACGCTTTTCCCGCTGTCTGGCGGTCCCACCACTAACAGCGCGGGGCACAGGACAGACGCAGCAGCACCACCAGGCAGTGACACGGGCAACACCTGACCAATGCTTGCTAACCGGGAATGCGTAGAGACCACGATCGCACCCAGTCGTGGGTCGTAACAGGCAACCCAGGCGGTCGGATGCAGTTCCTGCACCAGATAGCTGTAAAGCCAGATGGGCGCACGCCCAGAGATCACCACACCACTTGTAGTATCAATGCCAGAGGGTAGTGCCAAGTTGCTCAAATCAACGGGTGCAATGATGCGATCGCGCCGCGTCATTGCGATGGTCAACCACTGGTAGGGCAAGCCCTGCACCATGTGCTGCTCACTTAACCGTAAATGGATGGCTGGTTCAGCTACCGCTTCCATCGGCGTTACTCTCCCTGCTGGTGTCTCCGTGCTATTATCGCCTCGACCTTGAAGAGGGGAGTTCGAGTTTTGTCAGCCATTGGTTTTCTCTATCCGCCCAGCCCCTCCATTCTGCATTGGCTCAGCGCCGGACAATTGGCGAATCGGCTCCAGCGGACTCTGCGCTTATGGGTCTTGCTGCACAGGCTCTATGGGGTACAGCCCCATTGGTCTACTTCCTTACCTCAGCCCTTTAGCTATCCCGATATACGCGAACGACTGTTCGCCGACAGCCACGGACGGTCTGACTCGCTTTCAGCCCAAGAACTTACAGCGACCTGCGCTGACCCAACCTGTCTCTGTCACAAAACCTTGCAAACCTGGCTGCATGGGGTCAGTCCCCGTCTAACGGCTTCGGAGTGGCTGACCGAAATGGCACAACTCACTGGGCTGGCTACGACAGAGCTGGAACAGCACCTGGATCAATGCCCCTTTGCCACCGTTCACCGCTCCCTGCGAGACGACCTCAAACTGTTAAGCCAGCAAGGTTGGCTGGAACTACTCCCGCAGGGACGTTACCGTTGCGTCTCGATCGCTAAACTGCCATTACCACCGCCGCTTGCTGCATCGCTCACCGCTCACTCTGCTTTGTTCGCCTCCCTTTCCGCTGCCCAAACCTGGGAAATGCTGCGCGTTTTAGAGGCACTTGCCTTTGTGCAGCCCAACCTGCAACTGGTGGTCCAGGCGCTGTGGGAACAGCTAACGGCGATCGATGCCCATCGCCTACGCGAAGAACCCAGTCAACGCATTTTCATCCATCTCGATTACATCCTTTCGGAAGCGATGCAGGAAAAAGTGGATGACTTTCAGGAACAGATCGAACAACTGTGGGGCACTCCCGATGGTGGCGTGATTCAATTTAAGACCTGGCTTGCCAGGGAAGAGCGTCAGGTGCAGGTCACAGTTTATCCGGTCTGTTTGCACTATGCGCGGCGGGCAAAATATCTGAGCGCTTATGGACTGGACCCTGAAGGCAAACTGGCTTGGCACAACTACAGGCTCGATCGCGTTGCGTCCAAAAAGCTGAAAGTTTTAGCTTGGGGCGATCCGGGGGTGCCTCAGGGGTTGAAAGAGCTGCGGCACGCTGGAGAACTGCCCTCACCAGAAGCCGTCAAAGCAAAGTTGGACGAGGCATGGGGGTTTAATTTCTACCTGCCTCGTCAACTGCTACTCTTGCGCTTCCCAGTCAAATTTGCCCATTGGTATGTAGTCAATACCGTACGCCACCCAACCTTTTGCCCAATCGCTTACAGTCGCCTGCCAGATCTGGTTCGTCAGGAAATCACTGATCCCCTGGAGCAGCAGGAAACCTTGAAGTTAATCGCTCGCCGCTCTGCCAACGATGCCTATTACGCTGTGTGGATTCGAGCTGGTGATATTAACGTCATGATGCGCTTGCGCGACTGGCGACCCAATGGCGAAGTCATTGCGCCCCTGTCGCTAAGACAAGACATTGCGAAGGAAGTAACCCAGGAGTTGGCACACTACAGCGATTAACCAAGCATGAGCCATCACTTTGCCAGGTGATTAGCCAGAAACCCTTATAGGATAAGGAGATTAGCCAAATTGGTCAGTTTTATATAGTAGGCTGTAGATCGATTCAAGGACTGTGGCGAATAGTTATTCTTCTCTCAATGTTTACGTCGTAGACATTGCACGCATAGACCGGTTAATACCAAAATCAACGAAGAGATAACAGATATTTCAGCTTTCAGACCATTGGCTATTTAAGTACATATTTAAGCACACTCCTTTTTTGAGTCTTGAAAGGACTGCACAGCAGGCTTTCTATCCTTAGACCTTGGGTTCGAATCCCGCCAG
>JBGTJW010000049.1:0-9631 GCA_041744955.1 Stenomitos sp.
AGCGGTTGCCCTTCTGGTTAATCCAACGAGCGGCGATGATGCGATGGCAGATGGGAGCGATCGGGCACCGTTCAAGACTATTACACGGGCGCTGCAAGTGGCTCCCGCCGGAGCCGTCATTCTTTTAACATCGGGCACCTACAGTCAGGACACGGGTGAAACCTTTCCGCTACGCTTGAAGCCAGATGTGACGATTCAGGGCAATACAGAAACGCGCGGTCAGGAGATTGTCATTCAGGGCAGCGGCTTTTTCCTCAGTCCCACCTTTGCGCGGCAGAAGGTGACGATCGTCGGTGCCGATCGCGCCATCCTCGCTGGAGTAACCGTTAAAAACCCAGACCCGCAGGGCTATGGTGTGTGGATTGAATCTACCAGCCCAGCCGTGATCGACAGCACTTTTACGGAGAGCGGGCACGACGGCATTTCAGTCACGGGCAATGGGTCGCCGTTAATTCGCAACAACTTTTTCTACCAAAATGGTGCGAATGGCATTACCATTTATGGCACCTCGCGGGCAGAAGTGCGGGAGAACATTTTTGAGCAGACTGGGTTTGCCATCAACGTAAACCAGAAAGCGACCCCGCTGCTAGTCGGCAACCGCATTACCCAAAATAAGGATGGGATTGTGGTGCAGGCAAAAGCGCAGCCCATCCTACGAAACAACTCGGTAGAGGGTAATACGCGGGATGGACTGGTGGCGATCGCGCAGTCGCGCCCCGATTTGGGAACGGCAACCGAACCAGGCGGCAACTCGTTTCGTAGTAATGGTCAGTTCGATGTCAATGCGAAACAGTCTGACCAACAGATTCCTGCCTTTGGCAATGATTTTGATAAAACTAGCGGCACGCTCGATTTGGCTGGCATCAGTGCGGTTGCGTCTCCTCCCGCTGGATCGCCCATGCCGTGGTCAAGCTCGTTGTCCGCATCGGGAAGTCCGACCTTAGGGTTGGCGACCGCATCGCGATCGTCCGGCAGCGCTGACAACGCCACTGCTGGTAATAAAGCCACAGCGCGTAACCAAAAGCCACTACCTGCCCCAGGACGATCAATTGCCCCCACCGACACGAATATGATTTCGTTTGGGCAGCGTTTAGGTAGCGATCGACTGGCTGGAGCTGAACCGCCAGCGTCCTCATCCTTGCAGTCTCCCGCGCCAGTAGAGAAGGGATCAGCGGGTGGCATTTCAGCCGCATCCTTTCCAGTACCGCAAACGTCTGTAGTAGCGAAACGTCCGGTGTTGCCACTCATCGCACCTGTCAACACAGTCGCACAGTCGACCTTTCCTAAACCCTCTGCCTCCTCTAGAGCGACAACACAGGCAACGCCTCGCCCCATGCAAGTGATGAGGCTTGCCACTGGAGTTGCGCTGCAAGAGCCGTTGCCACAGCCAGTAGAGCCAGGTAGTAGAGCCTTGCCAACAGTGGTCGTGCGTCCATCGCGGCGGCAGAGTTCGCCATCGATCGCGTTGATCGCCAGCCCCACCAGCGTGCTTACCAGCCCAGCGAAACTGGCTCCGCCACCCGTTGCACAGCCAGGCGCAACCCCACGTACAGGCTCGATCGAAATTCCCGTCCCAGCACCAGAACGACGATCTGCTCCCTCTCCGGTGCGCTCTGTAGCACCAGAACGTGTGATCGCAAGTACCTCTACCCCGTTAACGAGTCCAGGCTTGTTGCCCGTGCCCAGCCCCAACGCACCCATTGGCAATGTGGGCAACGCGTCGATCGTTTACCGTACTCAGCAAACTGCGTCTAGCGTGGGCTTTGCCACTCGTGCCGCATCGGGCTTGCGCTATCGTGTGGTGGTTGCGCCTGCGGACGACAGCCAGCAAGCGCAGCTACGGACGACCTTTCCCAATGCCTTTCGTACCTTTGTGAAGGGACGGACTTTAATGCAGGTGGGTGCCTTTGGCGATCGCACTAAAGCCGATCAGTTGATGCAAACCCTCAGTAGTCAGGGCGTTCAGGCGATGGTTGAAACGTTGGAATGAAAGAGTGTTCGGTGAGCTGGAGACTGAGTGCGCGATCGCCCAATACACTGCGAACCAGGCAACTTGGGGTAGGATACGTGTCATTGTTTCCTCTCGCGTCTCCTAACTGCTTGTGAACGATCGCGTGCGTTGGTTTTTGCCTGTTTTAGCGCCGTTTTTGGCGATCGCTGCCGCCTTACTGGTTGGTGCAGGGCTGATCGCGATCGCGGGAGTCAGTCCCCTCAAAGCCTACTCTGTTCTGTTTACAGAATCCCTCGCCAACTACTACGGCTTTAGCAACACACTCACCAAAACGGCACCCCTTTTGCTGACGAGCCTGGGCATTCTGGTTGCCCTCAAAGCAGGACAGTTCAACATTGGTGGGGAAGGTCAAATCTATATGGGTGGCTTGGGCAGCGCTCTGGTCGGGCTGTATCTGCATGGCTTGCCCCTGATCATTCACGTACCGTTAGCACTGCTGGGCGGCTTTTGCTTAGGCGGTTTATGGGGCTTCATCCCTGGCTATCTGAAGGCAATGCGGGGGGTGAATGAGGTGATCACGACTCTTTTGCTCAACTACATTGCACAAAATCTGGTGAGTTATCTGGTGAGCGGTCCCATGAAAGACCCAGAGGCTCCCACGCCCTACAGCGCCCTGATCGCTGCGTCTGCCCAGTTGCCAATAATTCTGCCGCAAACGCAGACCCATGCTGGAATTTTGCTGGGAGTGCTGGCAACGATCGTCCTGTGGGTGGTCTTTGCCCGATCGCCCCTTGGCTACCAGATCGAAACCGTGGGGCAAAATCCGATCGCTGCCCGCTATGCCGGTATCTCGGTGGAACGCACCATTATGCTGGTCATGGCGCTGTCTGGGGGCTTGGCAGGTTTGGCAGGTTCCGGCGAAGTCATGGGTTTAAAGTATCGTCTGTTTGAGAACTTTTCGCCCGGTTATGGGTTTGACGCGATCGCGATCGCCTTTCTCAGTCGGGGCAACCTGGCAGGCGTACTGCTCACATCGCTCTTTTTTGGAGCCTTACGCGGCGGTGCCAATGTGATGCAGCGCAGTGCTGGCGTACCCGTCACCGTTGTTTATGCCATTCAAGGTCTGACCGTTCTTTTTATTGCCATCAGTCTGGTTCTGGAACGAAAAGTGGTTGCGCCGCCGCCGCCTGCCCCACTTGCTGCTACCACAACCGAGACCTAGCGTTGGTTCTCAAGGTCGCGCAGGTGAAGATCAAGGGCATCGATCGAAACCTGAATCTCACGTACCGAAAGCGCAAGGGAGCAAATCATCAACAGCAAACTCACCCCAAAAAGGATGCTGCCCAGCCAAACCTGCCCTACAAACAAAACAGACATACAGACCACACACAGCAGAAAACTGCTCACGCCTAAAAACTGCATATCACGCACCAGGCGCACCCGATAGCGAAGACTGCGAATTTCGACCAGAGTAAGCGGATTCGGTGTGACCTTGTAATCAGAATGTAAGCTGCGGATCAGCGTTGCCAAGGTCAGAAAGCGATTGGTGTAAGCCAGTAGCAACAGCGAAATAGCAGGAAATAGCAGAGCAGGCGTTGTTAACGTAAGTTCCATAGTGAACAGAAGTGAAGGAGGTTTTGACAGTAAATTAAAGGAGGCAGAAGGTAGAAGATACAAGGCAAAAGGCAGAAGGCAGAAGGCAGAAGGCAGAAGGCAGAAGGCAGAAGGCAGAAGGCAGAAGGCAGAAGGCAGAAGGCAGAAGGCGGAAGGCAGAAGGCGGAAGGCAGAAGGCGGAAGGTAGAAGGTAAAAGGCAAAAGGCAGAAGGCAGAAGGCGGAAGGCAGAAGGTAGAAGGCAGAACTCAAAACTCAAAACTCTCTAGCAACGCGGCGCGAAGCGCTACTCAAAACTCAAAACTCAAAACTCAAAACTTTCTCTCACTCCTCACCTTCTCCATGAACGATCTCGCCTTCTTATCCGATTACCTGTCTGCTAGTGTGCGGCTAACAATGCCATTGGCGTTTGCGGCGCTGGGTGGACTTTGGTCTGAGCGATCGGGCGTACTCAACATCGGGTTAGAAGGAATGCTGCTTACGGGCGCTTTTGTTGGAGCGGCTGCAACGTTTTATAGCAATCAGAATGTCTGGCTGGGCATTTTGGCAGCGGTCGTTAGCGGTGGGCTGGTGGGGTTACTCCATGCCTACCTGTGTGTCACCTTGAAGGTCAATCAGTTGGTGTCGGGCTTGGCAATTAATTTATCAGCAGCAGGCTTAACGGCGTTTATGTCGCGGATTGTGTTTAACAGCAATACGACTCAAACCTTGCCAGGGTTGCCGACGATCGCCCTTCCCGGTTTGAGCCAGATCCCGATCGTGGGTTCGCTTCTGTTTAATCAAGATCCCCTGGTCTACCTGCTGTTGTTTTTGTTGCCGTTAAGCACGTATATTCTCTTTCACACCAGCCTTGGCTTGACCCTGAGAGCAGTGGGAGAATATCCCCGTGCTGCCGATACAGCGGGTATTCGAGTGGCTCAGGTACGTTATCTCAGCGTGGTGTTAAGTGGCTGTTTGGCAGCGTTGGGCGGTGCCTATTTAGTGCTGGTACACGTCAAATTCTTCACAGAGGATATGAGTGCGGGTAAGGGCTTTATTGCGCTGGCAGCATTAATCTTTGGGCGCTGGCATCCGGTTTATACAGTACTGGCTTGCCTGCTCTTTGGTGCGACGGAGGCGCTGCAACTGCGGATTCAAGCGTTTAATCTCAATATTCCCTATCAGTTTTTGGTGATGCTGCCCTATGTCATTGCGCTGCTGGCAATGGTAGGTCTGGCAGGCAAAACAACGCCTCCGGCAGCGCTGGGCGTTCCCTACAGCAAGGAAAGTACAGGGAGCTAACCTAAACAACGGCTGGCACACATACGATCGCATTTACATTTCTTAAAATGACGCGATCGAACCAGTTAGCGTTTTGTCAGGAGAAGGGAGCAATTCAAACAGTTGGGTGATGGCGCATCTACAGAAATGTGCAAATGTGTTTTGTATCCATTACTGAAGGTGATGCTGACAGATTTTTTGCTCATTGTGACTGGCTCACTCTTTGAGGCAAGTTATTGCTCTTTAAGATGAGCTTTTACGTTAGCCAAGCTTTTTTGTCAACCGTAAGCATAAAGCCGGGAACAAAGCCGTTGGCAAAATGTCATTCAAATTAGCGTAAAAGCGTGCGATCGAAACCCCCTGTAATCAGTTATCTACGGCATTTTTGACGTTTCGTAAAACCTGATGAGAGGAGCGTTCAGTTGCTTTTTGGGTTGCCCTACTCGTTGCCTTAAAGCCTTGCTTTGAAACAGCATCAGTAAATGTCTTAGATGGGCGTTACTGTCGCTTATTCAGGCACTCTTATGGTCATGCGGTCTGGTGTCTTGAAAACTGGAGCATTGCCCAGATCACTTCTAAGTAAAAATTAAGTTTTTTGCTATATATTTAGAGCGAACTCGGTGTGGTGGTTAGAGGAGCAAAAGAATGGAGTTACGTAAAAGCGCTTTAGAGGTTTTGCAAGAAACCAGTCGGACGTTTTATATCCCGATTACCCGTTTGCCGTTGGGGCTTCAAGAAGCAGTCAGTTCTGCCTATCTCTGTATGCGGGCGATCGACCAGATTGAAGATCACCCTGATCTGGATAATGCTCTCAAGGTAAAACTCCTGCAAACGATTAGTCTCGCGTTTCAGGCAGCGACTGATACGATCGATGCAGAGACTCTGGCAGCAGAACTGTGTCAGCAGACCAGCTTGCTAGAAGAAGTAAGCATCCGTATTGGTGAGTGGGCAATGCTGGCACCGGGTGCGATCGCGCCTCGTGTGTGGGATGCGTCTGCGGCGATGGCAGACCGGATGGCATACTGGGTCGATCGCAACTGGGCGATTGAGACGACAGCCGACCTGGATTGCTATACGTTCAGTGTGGCAGGAACAGTAGGGCTACTGCTATCTGACTTGTGGGCTTGGCATGATGGCACCACAACCAATCGAACTCACGCGATCGGCTTTGGACGTGGCTTACAAGCGGTCAACATTTTACGCAACCAGGCTGAAGACCTGGAGCGGGGTGTCAGCTTTTTCCCCAAAGATTGGGATTACGAAAAAATGTATGCTTACGCGCAGGGTAACTTGTCACTTGCCGATGCGTACACCCACGCCTTGCAACCAGGTCCAGCGCTCGATTTCTGCCAGATTCCCCTGGCTCTGGCGCACGCAACACTGGATGCCATGGCTCATGGCGAAGCCAAACTCAGCCGCACAAAAGTAATCGCCTTGGTTGAGCAGTTAACTAGCAGTTAAGAACGGCAAACTTTCTCGTATAACGTCACTCTTGCTGTCATTGCTTTGGGGGCATGGTAGTCGCTCACGCCCCTACGCGGTTTGCAGCCTTGACGCTGGTTATACCCCGCGATCGCTCTAATGGATTGAGCGTGTTAATCGATCGCGGCTAACAGCTCATACAGCGTCACCAGGGCAGCATTGTCCAGGTCGCCTTTGCCTTGAGCAAGCAAGGCATCCATCATGCTCGTTACCTGGGCAGAGCCAAACAGCGGCACACCCGTTTCTCGTCCCGTTTGTAAAACAATATTCATATCCTTACGATGGAGGCTGAGCTTAAAGCCCGGTTGAAAATCGCCTTCCAGGATACGTTTGCCGTGAACGTCTAAAACGCGGCTTTGAGCAAACCCACCCATCAGCGCTTCACGGACTTTAGCGACATCTACACCTGACTTCTTTGCCAGCGTGAGCGCTTCTGCAACGGCTTGGACGGTCAGTGCAACAACAATCTGGTTACAGGCTTTGGTAACTTGTCCGGCTCCTGCTTCACCGATGTAAACAATGTTTTTACCCATTGCCTCAAGGATGGGTCGCGATCGCTGAAACACCGCCTCATCGCCACCCACCATAATCGACAACGTGCCTTGCTGCGCCCCAATATCGCCACCCGAAACGGGAGCATCCAGTGCATCAATGTGCTTCTCTTTAAGAGCGGTGTAAACCTTACGGGCGGTGGCAGGGGCGATCGTGGACATGTCGATATACGTAAGCCCCGGTTTTGCGCCTTCAATCACGCCGTTGCTGCCCAGCGCCACTTCCTCCACATCGGGCGAATCAGAGACGCAGCTAATCACCACATCCACCTGCTCTGCAACCGCTTTGGGTGAATCTGCCAGCGTGGCACCATCGGTAGCCAGTGCCTCCATTGCCGGACGGCTGCGATTATACACGACCAGCGGATAGCCCGCTTTAAGTAGGTTTCGCGCCATCGGCTTACCCATGATGCCGAGTCCGATAAAGCCAATGGGTTGCATAGAGAAGTGAGGGGTAAGGAGTGAGGAGTGAGGGAGTGGGGAATGGGGCGTGGGGAGTGGGAGTACAAAAATTGCTGCTGTCTTCTGTTTCTTACTTCCTATTTAAGCGTTGATAGACCGTTGCCAGGGCATTAGCGTCACCCACGTTGCCTGGAAAGAGAACGACGGGCAAATCTGGGAATTGTGGATGGTTAGAGGGCGTTCGCACCATCGAAACGCCTGCTAAAACTTGACCCAAGAGACGGGCGGTTCTGAGTGCTAACCCGTTGCTAAGAGTGTCATTGGAAGTAATGCCCCCTTTGCTGATGAGAAAGCCGATGTCGTCGGGTAAGTGACGAATGATGTCCATCAACAGGGCAGAGACGGCTTCACCAAAGTCTAGCCGGGTCTGCACATCATCAAAGGTTAGTTCCTGGCGACTGGTGTAGACAACGGGTGTTTTGCCTGCGGTGTGGGCAGCGTTGACGGCTTGAACCGCTTCGGCAAGCAGGGTCGATCGCGCCTCATCCCCTTTCTCCAATAACCGGACGACCGTTAGCTCAACGCCCACAATCCCCGGTTGTGCCAACAACTGTTCTAACTGTTCGGTCGTCTTCTTAACGTGGGAGCCAACGATAATCGCTCCTGGCTTACCGTTACGGACGTAGTTTGCCATCGCGTCTGGGGCGATCGGCTGACTTGGTAAGGCAGCTAATGCGGTCAATAAGCTTGCGGCACTGCGAAAGAGAAAGCGTTTGCCCTGAGAGGCTGCGGCGAGAACATCGGTAGCAAAACGATTCAGGTCATCCTGGGTTTCCGCATCCACCACACCGCACTGGTTGTCGTGGAGTTGCAGCAAGCGATCGAGTACGCCAGTGCGAAGGTCTTCGAGCAAAAAACGCTCCACGCGATCGGCAGCAATCTTGCCGCCTGTTTTCTCTTCCACATAGCTGGGCAAATAGCTGTGGTGATAGCCAAACACCGAATCACGCGCAAACTCAGTTTCATGCACAGGCGTGTCTACCCCGTTGACCTTAAGGTAATGCACACTCGCTCGCGTGGTGCGACCACCTTCAAAAAAGGCAGGCGTGAGAAAGTGAGCATCAAAGGAACCGAGTTCTTCCGCGATGACATCCGTTTCGATCGGGTAGTGTCCGCGCAGAGTAGAGTCCGATCGACTCACGACTAGAAAATCATGAATGGCTTCAAGGTCGATCGCTGCCTTCAAATTCTGGCAAACCTCCCGCGTCACCGCTGCTGCCTTTTCGGGTGTCAGTGCCCGTGTATTCGTCAACACAAAAAAAATCGGTGCGTCGTCTGCCAAGCCCAACCGAAGGGTTTCCACATCCCACTGCATCAGCAACAGGCAACTGTGAACCGTTTGCGACCCTGTGGGATCGTCGTCTAGAACAATGATTTTGGGTTGGGTCGTCATGGGTCGCGTGGCGGAATTTGCTGTTAGCTCATTATCACGCGAGATGGGTGAAGGAAATAGTGTGGGGAGTGTAGGGTGTAAGGAGAATAAGGGCTGAACGCTGACGGCTGAACGCTAAAGGCTAAAGACTATAAGGATGAAATTGATGATTGGCGTTTGGGTGTTGGGTGATCAGCTTTGGGCGGAGCAGGCAGCGTTGCAAAGCTGTTTTGATCAGCAAGAAACAACTCCGGTCATCTTGATTGAGTCGCTGGATCATGTGCAAGAGCGACCCTACCATTTGCAAAAGCTGGTGCTGGTGTGGTCAGCCATGCGTCACTTCGCTGAAGACCTTAGACAGTCAGGCTGGACAGTTGCTTACGAGCAAGCCGATGATTTCTTAACGCCGCTCAAAGCCTGGATTGAAGCTCATCAGATCACAGAACTGCGGGTGATGATGCCGAACGATCGCCCCTTTGCCCGTCTCATTCAATCACTACCCCTGCCTTGCACTGTCACTCTGGTGCCTAACAACCACTTTATCTGGAGCGAAGCCGACTTCAGAGAATGGGCGGGCGATCGTAAGCGGTTAGTGATGGAAGACTTCTATCGTGAAGGTCGTCGTCGCTGCAATCTTCTCATGGTAGGCAAGCAGCCTTTGGGTGGTCGTTGGAACTTTGACCAGGACAATCGTAAGCCGCCCAAAGGCAAACTGACGCTGCCCGAAGCCCTTTGGTTTGCGCCAGATGCCATCACGCAGGAGGTGATTGATTGGGTCAAGCAGGATGACCGCCTCAAAGCCAGTCAGCAGTATTGGCAAAGCGAGCCGTTTCAATGGGCAGTCACTCGCGATCAGGCGCTCCAGGTGTTGCACTTTTTCATCACAATGCGGCTTGCAGATTTTGGTCCCTATCAGGATGCAATGGTGACGGGCGAAGTAA
>JBGTJW010000050.1:0-9185 GCA_041744955.1 Stenomitos sp.
CTGGCTTTCAGCGCAAATTCTCAAACTTAGTGTAGATGCTTTGAGTGCCGGAGTCCTGACCTGTACTGCTTGTACTCAATCAACCACTGGCGAATACGTGATTGAATATCAGGGTGAGACGTTGCGCTATCTCCCCGAAAAAACCTATGCCTTCCTCAAGTTTGTTACAGAATTAAGCGACCCCTCGATCGCAGGTGATTCTCATGGCTAAGCCCGTGATTCTGACCGTGGATGATGATCCAGAAGTTTTGCAAGCTGTGGCACGAGATTTGCGGCAGCAGTATGGCGATCGCTTTCGGATCATGCGAGCTGATTCTGGGACGGCGGCGATCGACGTTACCCAAAAACTCAAGCTCCGCAACGAACTGGTTGCCCTGTTTCTCGTCGATCAGCGCATGCCCCAGATGAGCGGAGTCGAGTTTCTTGAGCAGGCGCTGGAGATTTTTCCTGACGCAAAACGGGCGTTGCTGACCGCTTATGCCGATACCGATGCGGCGATTCGGGCAATCAACAGTACGCAAATTGATTACTATCTGCTGAAGCCGTGGGACCCGCCAGAAGAAAAGCTCTACCCAGTTTTGAATGATCTGCTGGATGATTGGATTGCCAGCTTTCGTCCCACCTTTGAAGGCATTCGCGTGATTGGCAACCGCTGGTCGCCGGAGTCGCACGCTATGAAAGACTTCTTAGCGCGAAACCAGATTCCTTACCAATGGTTGGATATTGAGTTTTCCGAAGAAGCGCAGCATTTAGCGGACTTGGCGAAGTGTGATCGCTTGTCTCTGCCTCTAGTGCTCTTTGCTGATGGCAGTCATTTGGTGCAGCCGTCGATCGCTCAAGTGGCTGAGAAAATTGGACTCCGCACGCAAGCGGAAAAGCCGTTCTATGACTTGATCATTGTGGGCGGCGGACCTGCCGGACTCGCGGCGGCTGTGTATGGCGCATCGGAGGGCTTGCGTACGGTCATGATCGAACGCGAAGCACCGGGAGGGCAAGCTGGCACCAGTTCGCGGATTGAAAACTATTTAGGGTTTCCCTCAGGCTTAAGTGGCAGCGACTTAGCCCGTCGAGCCGTGACGCAAGCAAAACGCTTTGGTGTCGAGATTCTTAGCCCCCAGGATGTGATCGGAATGCGTGTGGAAGACCCCTATCGCTTGATCACTTTAGCCAACGGTAGTGAAATCAGTTGTCATGCGCTGATTCTGGCATTAGGCGTGTCGTGGCGACGGTTAGATGTGCCGGGACTCGATCGCCTGACTGGGGCAGGCGTGTATTACGGAGCCGCTCAGACCGAAGCCATAACCTGTCAGAACGAAGACGTTTACATCATTGGCGGTGCCAATTCTGCTGGACAAGCAGCGATGTACTTCTCAAAGTATGCCCGTCAAGTGACGATGCTGGTGCGCGGCGAGTCGTTGACTAAAAGTATGTCGCAGTATTTGATTGAGCAGATTGCCGAAACGCCCAATATTACTGTGCAGCCCCACTCTAGTGTGGTAGAAGCCAAAGGGGAAGTGAACTTGGAGGCGATCTTGATTGAGAACACGCTCACAGGTGAACTTGCAACGGTTCCCGCTATGTCTCTATTTATCTTCATTGGTGCCGTGCCGCGCACGGAATGGCTCGATGGCATTGTGGAGCGCGATGAGCGGGGTTTTGTGCTTACGGGATCTGACCTGAAAAGTGGAACAAGAGGAACAGGTGCTCACCGTCCCAAAGGTTGGCGGCTCGATCGTGATCCCTATTTGCTTGAAACCAACATCTCCGGTGTGTTTGCCGTCGGCGATGTGCGGCATGGCTCAGTCAAACGAGTGGCATCAGGCGTTGGTGAAGGTTCCATCTGTGTTCAGTTTGTGCATCAATATCTCGCCAATGTCGGGTCTTAAAGGAAGGAGTTTTATAGATTGAATCAATGTCAGCTTATAAAGCGCGATCGGGCTATCAATCTACAAAATTTCACCCTAAACACCCTAATTGATGACCTTAAACCGCTAGAGTCAGAGCATCAGTGCAGACGGTATAAATCTGTAGTGAGGACAGGTCAAGGCTTAGTCCAACAACACTCATGCATCTGATCATCAAGCGTTGAGCGTTGAGATCGGGAATTTCTAGAAAAGGGAGATTGTAATGTCCGCACAAAACATCCAAATTATTCAGGATTTTTATGAGAGGCTGCAACAAAGGGGTCATGAGAGCGCTTTTGGCTTGCTTGCTCCTGACTTTGTACTTCACCAAGCTGAATCGTTACCTTACGCTGGGGTTTATCGAGGTGTTGAGGGTGTTAAAAAGTTCTTCTCCGTCTTTTTCCAAATTTGGCAGACTTTTCATTCTGACAAGATAGAATACTTTTCCCTTGATGATGAGCGCGTTTTGGCACTATCACAAGTGCGTGCCACAGCAAAGACAGGACACCAAATTGATATGCCGATGGCTCAAGTATTCAGTGTGCGAAATGGGAGGATATTAGAGGCGCGTCCCTTCTATTGGGATACAGCCGAGGTTAAACGCGCTACAACGCAAGAGACTGATGACGCTTCAGCCTAACAGCACCCATGCATACCGATCGTTGAGGATGTATCGGTTATGGTAGAGAGCTGATCTGCGGCAACCGCGCAACAGATCTGTTGCGCTCCGATATAGCTCCAGGAATTGATCAATACAGCTACTAGACAACTTTACTTTCTACCATTCAGAAATTTTCTACATCATCTCAGCCGCTATCAGCGTTTGGTGTACAAATCTATCTTTAAAAATAACCATCCTTTATGCAAATTGATACCTTACGTCGAGTGCCGCTGTTCTCCAATCTGAGCGACGAACAGTTGCAGTGCATTGCAGGATTGGGAACTGAAATCAGTCTCGATCGCGGCACTCAAATCGCCCAGCAAGGCGATCCGCCTGACGGGTTCTACATCATTCTCGAAGGACAAACCGAATGGACTCGCAATGTTGGTGGGGAGGTTGTACCAGCGGTGACGTTGGGCGCAGGAGAGGTGTTTGCCGAACTGATTTTGCTGATAGATGAGCCTTATCCGACCAGTGGCAAGGCACTCACTGCCGTGACGCTGTACAAGCTCACACCGGACGACTTCTGGAAAATGCTGGAGCTGTGCCCTGATGTGATGCGGCGCATTCTCAAAATTGCCGTGCAGCGATCGCAAATCCACGAAACTGTAACGCAACAGCAGGCAAAGCTAATCTCCCTCGGCACCTTGTCCGCCGGTCTTGCCCACGAGTTAAACAACCCTGCCGCTGCCGTCCGCAGTAACGTCAAAAACCTGGAAGCCGCCTTGCAAACTCTACCCTCACTGGCACTCAAGTTGCACCAGCAGCCGATGACGGAAGAGCAGATTGACTTTCTGAGTGACTTGTATCGCAAAGCGACTACGGCTGCGCTCAGTGCCGCTTCACTTGATCCGATCGCCCAAAGCGAAGCCGAAGAGACGCTTACAGGTTGGCTCGAAGCGCATAATGTGACGAACGCCTGGAAACTGGCTCCCATGTTAGTCACTGCTGGCTTGGATACAGCGCAGTTGGAGGCAGTCAACACTCAGGTAACGTCCGATTGTTTAGGCTGTGTGTTGACCTGGTTGGAGACCACGCTCACAGGCATCAAACTGTTAGAAGACATCAAGCTTGGCTCCACGCGGATTTCAGAGCTCATCACCGCAATGAAGCATTATTCCTATATGGATCAAGCGTCGTTGCAAGTCATTGATGTCCATGAAGGCATTGAGAATACGCTGACTATCTTGAAGCATAAGTTGAAATATGGCGTGGTGGTAGAGCGCAACTATGGAACCTTGCCTCGCTTCTGTGCCTATGCTCCACAGCTCAATCAGGTGTGGACAAACTTGATTGACAATGCCATTGATGCCACCAATGGCAAAGGACATTTGTGGGTTCGCACTGCCCTGGACGGTGAGTACATTCTGGTGGAAATTATTGATGACGGTGCTGGTATGCCGACTGAGGTGCAAGCCCGCATCTTTGACCCGTTTTTCACTACTAAAGAAGTGGGCAAAGGCACCGGTTTAGGACTGGACATTGCTCGTCGCATTGTAGTCGGACAGCATAAGGGCACGATCAGCTTTGATTCCAGACCAGGAAACACTCGCTTTCAAGTGCGATTACCGATCAATTTAACAAGCCAACCTAATGCGGAGCCAACGTGATGAGTCTACCCTGCACCCACCTCGACCAAAGTCATCCAGTGACACCGAGCGCCAATGGCTGTGAGGCATGTTTGGCGATGGGCGATCGTTGGGTTCATCTGCGCCTTTGCCAAACCTGCGGGCATGTGGGCTGCTGCGATTCGTCAAAGAATAAACATGCAACGAAGCATTTTCATGCCACAAAGCATCCGATCGTCCAATCGTTGGAGCCTGGTGAAACCTGGCATTGGTGCTACATCGACAAAACATTCGTTTAATGGCTAACAGCATCAAACAGACTTGTGATGAAGGAGTGATTGGCTCTAGCCCTATGTGGCTCCCTATAGTTAGCGGCAATCCAATGGATTATCGAATCCCATGTGCTGTTTGTAGTGGCGTTGATCCCAGTAGGTGCTACCAGAAATGACAGTATCTAAAGGGATGAGAGGTTGCCATCAGCATTGAGCCGGACAGCACCGGAACACTCTATGCTGTCAGATCCCTGAGTTTTTGCAAAACAGCTATCCAATTCAACTAGTCTCTTACGGTTCTTGACTACAACCAGGTGACAAGTTTTCCTCTCAATCGATCTCAACTTTAAGCTTATCTGCTTTTGGGTTCAAGGCTCTCTCAATATGAGAGCGAAGTAACTCTGCGGCAGTTGTGCCATTGCCCTGCACCAAGGCAGCAACAATTGCCTGGTGTTCGCGGTTCAATAACTTGAGATTGACCTTCTTTTGTTTCACTAAGACTAAATTAACCCGGGTCAAAGCTTCAAAGGTTAAGGACTCCCACACGCGCAACAGAACACTATTACCAGATGTTTCTACTATCAGCCGATGGAACGCCGTGTTGCAGCACGTAAACTGTTCAAAATCCTTTTTTGCAGCCGCTACTTGGAGCGCTACTAACGTCGCTTCAAGCTGTTGTGGCTTTTCATGGAACTTAGGAGCTGCTAGCAGTGCTGCCAACGCTTCCATCTGGGCTCGAACTTGGTATGATTCCTCCAACTCATGCTGGCTGACTGCTCTAACTCGCGTGCCGCGGAAGGCTTGAGATTCAACCAGACGCATTGCCTCCAGTTCTCGTAGCGCTTCCCGCACTGGAGCTTGACTTGTGTCTAGTTCATGAGCAATCTGCAACTCCACCAATCGGTCTCCCGGTTGATATGTACCGTTAAGGATGCGCTCAAGCAATACTTGCTTGACGCGATCGCGCATCGATTCCCGTACATTCATTGGTTGTTGCTTTTTGTACCACTTCTTACTTGACAATAGATTATCGATAATCTATTGTCAAATCATCATCTCGCAAAACCAGACAAAGTAGAGATCACTTTAGCAGTTTCTGCGAGAAGAGTATTAACAGTGTGTCAAATCTATAGTTGACAGCTAGTTTCTTTTGGAATGCGCCTCGGATAACGCTTCTAAAGATTTTAAACTCATCATAAAAATCGATGTACTACTAGTCTTTGTAAACCTTTAGTGACATTGAAAAGGTTAGCTATGGCAGGGAATGGGAAAGAGATCTGGTCGAGACCTCAAGATGCAATGATTGCCTACACACTTTTACGAGTGGTGTTTGGAGTGAATTTCTTCAATCATGGCTTGACTCGCCTCGGCAACATACCAGGGTTTGCTGAGTCGATGGTAGGCATGTACAAAGATACGTTTGTCCCAGCAATACTGGTGAGACTACCCGCCTATGCGATACCACCACTGGAATTGACGATCGGACTCTTACTCATACTAGGGCTGGCAACACGGGGAGCTTTGATCGCTGGTTTTTGCTTAATGATCATGCTGATGTCTGGCGTAACTTTACTGCAAGATTGGGATACTGCCACGAGTCAACTTATCTACTGTCTGGTGTTTTTTGTGCTGTTAGCCCTCAACCGCCTCAATACTGTTTCGGTAGATCATTTTCGCAGCCGTCAGGATCGGAAGGGTTAGATCACAAAATCCTTCTGAGGCTAGTCAAAGCCCCTGCTTCTATAAACGTAGCTGTGTCGCAGCACCCGTATTAAGGGCAAAATTGCAGCCTCCTACCTAAAATTACAGCCCTCTTATTGGGTAGAACTCACAACCAAAGCTGCTACAAAGCCTTGGGCGCTGTTGAGCGTCAACAAGCAGCACTAGAGGTAGACAAAGTAAGGAAACAAAGCGGATGTCTAATTGGCTAGAACATACTGTGCAAATTGAAGTAGAGGCTCCGCTTGAGAGAGTGTGGGAGCTGTGGTCGGATTTGGAGCAGATGCCGCAATGGACGCTATGGCTTGAGTCGGTTAAAGTTCTAGAGGACAATCCAAACCTATCGCGCTGGCAATTAGCAACTAGGGGTATAAAACTCAGTTGGCTAGCTCGCACGCTTAAGAAAGTACCTCAGCAAATCATCCAATGGGAAGCTGTTGATGGCTGGCCCAATCGGGGGGCAGTGCGCTTCCATAACCGACCCCAAAGCAGCATGATTGAACTTACGATCGCTTACGCCAAGCCCAGAATTTGGGGTCAAACGATGGACAAACTGTTCCTCGGTCGGCTTGTCGCTTCCACGATTCGCGCTGACTTAGAACGCTTTCGCCAGTACGCTATCAACGCCACCATTGAATCGCCGTAAGCAGTTTTTTGCTGTGTCAGGGAAACGTTCTGGTTATAGAACTCTGCTAGTTGACGGCACATTTAGTCATTAGAGGTAGTAGCGACAGTGCAGAAGCGCCCTCGGGTTGTAGTGGTTGGGGCTGGCTTCGGCGGTCTGTGGACAGTTCGCACGCTGGCTCGTTCCCCAGTCGAAGTGTTGCTTATTGACCGCAACAACTATCATACTTTTAGTCCCATGCTCTACCAGGTAGCAGCAGCCCAAGTGGGACCAGAACAAATTGCCTTTCCAGTGCGAAGCCTTCTCCGCAAACTACCTAATGCTGCTTTTGTAATGGCAGAGGTGAAACAGGTAGACTTCGTTAAGCGGGTAGTGGAAACTGACGGTCCTCAGGTACCCTATGATTTCCTTGTACTGTCAACTGGTAGTGTTACCCAGTTTCTCAACGTCCCAGGAGCGGCGGCATACGCCTTCCCATTGGATACTTTGGGGCAAGCCTTAGCTTTACGTAACCAAATCTTCAGTTGTTTTGAGCAGGCAGCGTATGAAACTGATCCAGAGCAACGCCAACGCCTGCTGACCTTCCCAATCGTGGGTGGTGGACCGACTGGAGTAGAAATGGCTGGGGCGCTGCTCGAACTGATTCGCGGTCCCCTATGTCAGGACTATCCCACGCTCGATGTTCAACGCTCACGCGTCCTGCTGCTACAGTCAGAGCAAAGTCTGCTCTCTAGCATGGTGCCGCCGCCCCTACAGCGCTATACTCTCAAGCGGCTACATCGTATGGGCGTTGAGGTTCACTTGGAGGTAAGAGCCAGCGAGATCACCCTGGAAGCAGTGCATCTGCACGATGGCAGGATGATCCCAACAGCAACAGCAATCTGGGCTGCGGGGGTACAAGCCGCTCCCATCGTTCAGCAATGGGGACTGCCAACTGCTTCTAAGGGCAAGGTGATTGTCCTGCCTACCTTGCAATTGTCTGAGTACCCGCGAGTGTATGCCCTTGGAGATCTGGCTGCGGTACAAAAAGGTGATGATCTAGTGCCAATGGTCGCTCCTGCCGCCATTCAACAAGGAATAGCGGCAGGACGAAATATTCGACGGCAACTAGTGGGAGGCAGTCCTGTTGCCTTCAACTACCGCAACAAAGGCACTATTGCCATAATTGGTCGTAATACAGCAGCAGCAGTGGTAGGCAAGCTGACTTTTACTGGGTTCTTTGCATGGATTTCCTGGCTAGGTGTTCATCTTTTCTACCTGCCTGGTTTCCGCAACCGCTTAATCGTGTTTTTTGACTGGGTGCGGGACTACTTGTTTCATGTGCGTGCTGTACGTCTCATCCTATCGCCAAAGACAAAATTGGATTCCAGGCGGTTGCCCTGAAAAGAAACTTTCTAGTTGTGGAGTATTGTGGATGAATAGATTCTTTAGTGCCCTTAGCAGAGGGATTACTGCTTGTCGCACGCTTGTAAAGGCAGTTGCAATACATTCTCCAACAACATCTATTACTACTCAAATCCCGTATAGGCGGTCGCTTTAAGGCATCATTCACTTTTTCTAGTTCCGCCGATCGCGCTTGTTCCGCTGCAAAGATCGCTTGCTGATTACGTTCTTGCTGAATGGCGCTACCGACGCAATCTGCTGCAACTTTTAATACAGAAAATTCAGTCGGAGTCCGACACTTCAGCTCGCGGCAATCATCAAACCCAATCGCTCCCCAATGCTTATCCTCAACAAAAATGGGAACAGCATAGAGCGCTTTCAACATCCAACGAAAGTTAGGGTTGTATCCTTAACTTTCGTTCATCCAAAACCCAACTTCTTTGATAAGTATTCCAATCTCAGGACTAGCGACAGCTAGAGGATAACCGATTAAGCTTTTGCTCAAGTGCAATTTCACAGCTACTCAACTACAGATTGGTTGAGTAAAAGGCTTCAACCCATTTAAGGAGGTGATAAAACTGGTATCGGCTCGATGTCATTCTAACTTACGGATTTCAATTCGATTGCTCACCAAACTGTTTCTGAAGGAAATCAACCAGCAACCGCACCTTGGTTGATAGATGACGATTGACCGGATAAAGCACCGAAATCGAAAGTTCAGGGGGTTGATAGTTGGGCAACACAATCCGCAGCGTCCCTTGTTGCAACTCCTGTCCGACAATAAATGTTGGCAGTAGCGTAATCCCTAACCCACGAATGGCTGCATCCCTCAGGACTTCGCCGTTATTAGAACATAACGCTCCATTGACCGAAATCGTCTGTTCTCCTTCTGATCCAATCAATGTCCACTGGTCTTCCACCGCAAGTTGACCATAGTGCAAACAAGAATGGTGCTGCAATTCATCCGGGTGATTGGGAGTGCCATGTCTCTCTAAATAGCTGGGAGCGGCACACAGTGATTGTGGAGCCGCAGTTAACGGATGCAGAATTAAA
>JBGTJW010000051.1:0-18475 GCA_041744955.1 Stenomitos sp.
TCATCAACCGCTCTAGCGCTTCTTGCACCAGTGCTTCCGATTCAGAATCGAGGGCAGAGGTGGCTTCATCCAAAATCAGAATGCGTGGATTCAGAAGCACAGCACGGGCGATCGCCAGCCGTTGGCGCTGTCCGCCCGAAAGGTTAACACCACGCTCACCCAGCCAGGTTTGATAGCCCTGAGGAAATTCCACAATGAACTGATGGGCGTTGGCGATTTTGGCAGCGTTCTGAATGGTGTCCAGGTCTAAATCGGCTTGCCCAAAAGCTATGTTTTGCGCGATCGTGCCTGAAAAAAGAATCGTTTCCTGCGGCACAATGCCAATTTGACGGCGTAAGCTGCTGAGGGTGACATCTTTGACATCCACACCATCCAGAAAAATATGCCCACTTTGAGGGTCGTAAAAGCGGGGCAACAGATTTGCTAACGTCGTTTTACCAGCACCAGAGGAGCCAACTAGAGCGATCGCCTCACCTGGGAGCGCCAAAAAGCTAAGATTTTTCAGCACTGGTTGGTCGAGCTGGTAGCCAAAGCTCACGGCGCGATACTCTACTTTGCCCGTCACGGTTGGTAGGGTGACAGCGCCAGTGTGTTCAACCACGGTCGGCTGAATATCCAGTAATTCAAAAATGCGATCGAGGGAGGCTTCGCCCTGCTTAAATTCGTTGTAATTACTGGTAATCAGCGCGATCGGGTCAATGAGCATCACGACCGCCGTGAGATAGCTCACAAACTCGCCGCCCGTCAGGTTGCCCTGCGAGACTTGCCAGCCACCCAGCAGCAGCAAAAACAGCAGGCTAAGAGACTCTAAAAAGCCTACTACAGGCATTTGAATGGCTTTGAGCTGCTCTGCCCGAAAGCGTGCCCGACGGTTGCGCTCTGCCTCACGACCGAAGCGATCGAGCATATAGTCTTCCGCAGCAAACGCTTGCACCAGACGCATACCGCTAAAAACCTCCACCAGCAGCGCTGATAGGTCTGAAACTCGGCTCTGGCTACGATAGGAGAGTTGACGCAACTGCTCGCCAAACCAGGTAACAATCACTGCCATGAGCGGGGCAATCACCAGCGTTGCCAGCGTCAATTGCCAGTTGAGATAGACCATATAGCCCAGCACTACAATCAGTTGCAGCACGCAGGGCACAAATTGGTGAAAGACCTTGTTGACGACTTCGCCGATGCGATCGACCTCTTCCGTCAACCGATAGGCAAGATCGCCGCTCTGAGCCGTTTCAAAGTAGCTAAGACTCAGCCGTTGCAGATGGGCATAGACGTGCTTACGAAGGTCGAGGGTGATTGCCAGCGCTGCCTTTGCCATGAGCGAATCCTGACCGTACTGGGCAAGTTTCTGCACCAGAAAGACCAGCGTGCAGAAACCGGCAAGCTCGGCGATCGCCAGAATTTTGCCCTGCCCAATAAACGCCGCCATTTGACCTGCTATCCATGCCAGCACAGGCCAAATTGCCGTAAAAACGAGGGTGCAGAGCAGTGCCTGAATGATCGTGCGACCATGCGGTCGAATGTAATCAAGAAGCTGCCAGTAGCGATCGCGTCCTTTCAAAGTCTGTTTAATGTGCTTTTTTAATAAAGGGGCAGTGCTGCTGAGACTGGCAAGACAACGACAGTCCCAAGAGCAATCAGGCGTTCAATGCTACTCGGCTGCTGAAATCACTTGCCTAAAAATCAATGCAGTAACGTCGTTCGAGCAATCCAGACAAAGCTACCTATAAGCTTGTGCGTGATGAAACGAGAGTAGTGCCCCACCGCCTACCATAACTGGAGTAAGAGATCGGCATACACCACCTAAGTAGAACAGTTTTTCCACCATGTTTGCCATAAAGTGACTGAGCTATAGTGCAGCTACTTTTTGTAAAAGAGTTAAGAGTCTCTCTTACAGAATAGGAAACCACCAAGAGTGACCCGCTGCATAGCCCCCATTATCCCCCACAACAGCGCACATAAAAATCCCCTACGAAGAAGCTAACCGTTAAAAAGACTCTGCCCTGGTTGCCCTAACACAGAGGAAGCCTGCCTACAAAAGCAAGTTTTCCGCTGGTGTAGCCAAAGGCTAAAGGATAAAGTAGAACCCTTACCAGAAGCAGGACTGGGAACCCCAATCTGTTTTAGCTCTCTCTTCAACGGCTATGAGTAAAAGCTAATCGGCTACTCCGAGTCCTGCATATACCGCCGTAATAACGTGATGCTTGCCTCAAAGCACACCTCTTTTTTTTGGGGAGCCAAGCCACTGATACAGGTGACGTAATCTAAACCCAAGTGTTTCAGCGAACAACCCTGCGAGTTTTGCGCCGGACGAGCCAAACAACCACTGCAATCAGTAGATCCTGCAAAACGATTTTGCTCCTGGGTGCTAGATAATCTGAATTCGAGATAAGCTGAAACCCCTATGCCATGGTTGCTGATGTCAAGTCTTCGCCAACGTGCTTGCGGCGTTTCAGCCGATCAGCACCGCATCAGCGTTCTGAACCCGAACTGACGTTAAGAAACATCCTTGCTTAGGTTCTCCATCGTTGACAGATTCAAATTGCTGCAAGGGGAGCTTCTCTAAAATTCACGTCAAAGTTGTCTTGGTCATAACAAAGCCACCGCAGCTTACTACGGTGGCAGACAATAGGTCACAGCTACTAAACTCAGTAGCGTTTAAACCCAGTAACGTTTGGGCTAGACCTTCTTCAACCAGCTAAACATGGCGCGTAAGTCTTTGCCGACAGCTTCGATCGGGTGTTCTGCCTCACGACGGCGCATGGCGGTAAATCCAGGCTTGCCCGATTGATTCTCTAGCACAAACTCGCGAGCAAACTGACCCGTCTGGATTTCGAGCAGAATCTTCCGCATCTCAGCGCGGGTGTCATCGTTGACAATGCGAGGACCACGCGTAAAGTCACCATATTCGGCTGTGTTGGAGATGCTGTCGCGCATTTTGGCTAGACCACCTTCCACAATCAAGTCCACAATGAGCTTGACTTCATGTAAACACTCAAAATAGGCAACCTCTGGCTGATAACCTGCGTCTACCAGGGTCTCAAAGCCAGCTTTGATTAGCGCTGTCAAGCCACCACAGAGAACGACCTGCTCCCCAAACAAATCGGTTTCGGTTTCTTCCCGAAACGTCGTTTCGAGGATGCCTGCACGAGTGCCGCCGATGCCTTTAGCGTAAGCCATCGCCCGATCGCGTGCCTGTCCTGATGCATCCTGAAACACAGCGAACAAAGCAGGCACCCCTTCGCCCTGCTCATAGGTCCGCCGCACCAGATGCCCGGGGCCCTTAGGAGCGACCATGACCACATCAACGTTGCTGGGAGGCACTACTTGCGCGAAGTGAATGTTGAACCCGTGGGCAAATGCCAACACCTTTCCTTCTGTCAGATGCGGTTCAATCTCATTTTTATAAACCGTTTTTTGCACTTCATCTGGCAGTAAAACCATGATGAAGTCAGCCAGTTTCGCTGCTTCCTCAACCGAATATACGGTTAACCCTGACTCCTTCGCTTTGATTGCCGATTTGCTACCGGGATACAGTCCTACGATCACATTGGCACCGCTATCCTTCAGGTTCAGCGCGTGGGCGTGACCTTGAGAACCATAGCCAATAATCGCGATCGTTCCGTTGAGCAAATCTAAGTTGGCATCCGCGTCGTAATACATCCGCGCCATAGTGGGAGTCTCCTTGCAAGGGTCGAGTTCTGTGCGAACTCAAAATTTTATCAGATCCCAGGAGTGAGAAGGCAAAAGGTAAAAGTAAAAAGGCAAAAGGGAGAAGGCAAAAAGTACAAGTAAAAAGGCAAAAGGCAGAGGGCAGAAGGGAAGGGATTACCAGGGAAAAAGGAAACCGAGAGAGTAAAGCAGCCTGCCATCCTTTGCTGCTTCCGCAGAAACCAGGTTGCTCACCAGCAGATGTCGTTTGAGCATCCCGATCGTCTCCAGCAGCCCAACTTATCTCAATTTGCCTTTTGCCTTTTGCCTTCTGCCTTTTACCTTTTGCCTTTTGCCTTTTGCCTTCTGCCCTCCTATTTGTTCATTTCTTGAATCTGAGCCGTGAAGTAGTCTTGCCGATACTTGAGCTGTCTTGCTAGACCTAAGCCCTGCTGAAACGCTGCCAGTGCTTGCTGGTTTTGCTTGCGATCGCGCTGGATCTGTCCAATTTGGTCGTAAGCGTACATCATGCCGTAGAGGTTGTAAGACTGCTGTTCGAGGCTGACCAGGTAATCAAAAACTTTTAAGGCGGCATCCAGGCGATCGTTGGCACGGTAGAGCGCACCAAGCTTTTGCAGCGCTTCACTGGCATAGGCAAGCTGGAGTGCGGGCTGAGCAAGTTGATACGCTGACTGGTAGTATTGCTCTGCCTGGTCAGGACGTGCCAAAAGCTGATAGTTATCGGCAATTTTGATTTTTAAGGCTGGGATGGAGAGGGGATCAGGCAAGGCTTCGTAAAGCGCGACGAGTTGCTGTTGGGCAGTAATTGCCTGTGCTGGCTGTTTTCCTTGCTCATAGCTATATGCCAGTCGTGTCAAATAGATGCTTTCGTTTTGGCGATCGCCCCTTGCCTTGGCTCTGCTTGACAACTCCTGGTAAGTGGCGGCAGCGTTGAGATAGTCGAGCCAGGTGAGATGTAGCTGCGCCAGCGTAATGAGCGCTTCGTCAGTCTGTTTTTCATCGCGGCGCTGCTTGGCATCCGTCACAATTTGGGTGTAGATCGCGACGGCTGGCTTCGGTAAGCGCACCTGCTGATAGGCAACCCCCAGCGCTTGCAGCACGGCTAATCGTCCGGCACGATCGCTACTACTAAGAACGGCGCTTGTAGCATTTGTGTTAGAAGGTAGCGGCGTGGCAACAGGATCTAGGGGCACAGCATCGCCAGTTGCCGTCGTGGTCATCGTGGCAGTGGGCAATTGGTGTTGCGCCAGAATGGCATCCAGGCGCTTGGTAATCCAACGGACATCCGGGGTTAGACTCTCTTTCCACGCAACATCACCCACTCGTCCCAGTGCTTTAGTCTCCTCAACGGCACCCAGCGATCGCCGCAGACGTAGCTCCCGATACCACAGTGCAAAGGCACCCACACGATCGCCCTGCTGCAATGTGGCAATTGCCTGATTATTCAAGTTGTCCAGTGCGGTGGCTAACTGTTTGCGCTCTAACGCCGAAAGGGGACGCGGCACTGTCATCTGTGGCAGCAACGGATCAGGCGCTGTGCTTTCTAGCGGATTGGGCGGAAACTCGTCAGTTTTTTTTTGGGTAGCTGGCTTTGCGGCTGGTGGCTGAGTTGGAGGGGTTTTAACCTCTGGCACCTGGTTTTGAGGGGGCTGCACATTAAGATTCTGCCCCGGTAGCGGCTGAAGAATTTGACCCGGTAGCGGCTGCAAAGGAGGATTTTGACCTTGTAGGGGTCTTAACTCCGTTGGTTGGGGTACAGGTTGCGCGATCGCCTCTGGCACCAGACCGAAGAACAACAGAGGCATTGCCAGGTTTGCCGAACGCAAGGATGGCAGCACTACACCCACACGTTTTTGCACGGCTGATCCTCCGTCTCGCTGTTCCCAGACTCGTTTCCATTCGTCGCTACGCTTTGACATGACCGTTCCTCTAGAAAATCACCGCTCCGAAAATTCTGCCAGGAAAACTTGCTTGTAAACAAGAGGTATTTTGTTTGCCGTTGCCGTCTGGTACACACCTGCAAACGGCTCAAACTGCCCGTAGTGGTTAAGTTGTGAACAAACCTATAGCGATCGCAGCCGATGAAAGCCGATAGTCTCCGTTATAAAGTGCCTGTGGCTTTTGTGTCCACTTACTAACCATTGCATAAGCAGAGATGACATAATGAATTGCATTTGGCTGGCGTAGCAGAATCAGACTTATAACCAATGGCTTGAGGCTATCAGTAAGATAGACACTTAGACACAGCGCCAAACCGCTTTGACAGCGGCAGAAAGGAAACGCTGTGGTCTCACGCCTTCAGTCCGATGTTTTTTGCTTAGCCTCAGCTCGTTTACTGTTGGGATAGAAACCGTGAAAGTTTTGGTCATTGGCAATGGTGGTCGCGAACACGCATTAGCATGGAAGTTGCTGCAATCTCCTAAGGTGCAGCAGGTAACGTGCATTCCTGGTAACGGGGGGACTGCGTTGCTCAAGCGTTGCCAGAACTTACCGCTCAATGTTGAAGATCTTGAAGGCATTGGGCGCTTTGCTCTGGTCAACGGGATATCTCTAGTGGTCGTTGGTCCTGAGGCACCGCTGGCAGCAGGTATTACAGATTACTTACGGCATCAGCATCTTACTGTTTTTGGTCCAACGCGCCTGGGAGCGCAGATTGAAGCCAGCAAGTCGTGGGCAAAAGCGCTCATGCAAGACGCGAATATCCCCACCGCACAAGCCGCCGTCTTTACAGAAAAAGAGGCAGCACAAGCCTATGTGGAAGCTCAGGGTGCGCCGATCGTGGTTAAAGCAGACGGGCTAGCGGCAGGCAAAGGGGTGACCGTTGCCTCGACGGTAGCAGAAGCAAAGGCGGCGATCGCGGCGATCTTTGACGGGCAGTTTGGCAAAGCTGGTGAGCGCGTCGTCATTGAAGAATGCTTGCAGGGGCAGGAAATCTCGGTACTGGCGCTGACCGATGGCATCACTATTCGCCCCTTGCTGCCTGCCCAAGACCACAAGCGTATTGGCGAGGGCGACACAGGAGCCAACACAGGTGGGATGGGTGCCTATGCGCCTGCACCGATCGCCACTCCTGAGCTGATGGAACGCATTCAAACTGAAATTTTGGAACCGACGATCGCAGCACTCCGCAGCCGTCAGATCGACTACTGTGGCGTACTGTATGCTGGCGTGATGATTACACCGGAGGGTGATCCGAAAGTGATTGAATTCAACTGTCGCTTCGGTGATCCTGAAATCCAGGCAATACTGCCGCTGCTAGAAACGCCTCTAGACGAGCTATTGCTGGCGTGTGCCCAAAAGCGGCTGTCACAGCAGCCACCGATCGTCTGGAAGTCCGGCGCTTCTGCCTGTGTGGTCATGGCAGCAGAGGGTTATCCTGGCGCATTCAAGAAGGGCGATCGCATCACTGGCATTGAGGACGCAGAAGAGCAAGGCGCGATCGTGTTTCATGCAGGCACCAAAACCAAACCACAAGCGCTGCTGACCGATGGGGGTCGAGTGCTAGGCGTGACCGTGACGGATGCAACCTTCGATGCCGCACTTTCCAAAGCCTATACTGCTGTCAACAGCATCCAGTTTGACGGTGCCTACTATCGCCGTGATATTGGCGATCGCGTTAGAACTACCGAGTCAGCCGCCAGTTAACTTATAGTGAAGGTAGTTGTTAGTTTTTAGCCGTTGGTTGTTAGCTAAAAACAGCCTCTAAAAACTAATAACCAATAACTAACAACTATCTTCACACCCTTGTTTGACTTCCTGCGCCAAATTCGAGCAACCGTTGCTAGCTGGTGGTCGGAGTTCACGCTTCAGACCAAACTGATGGCAGCGGCAACACTGGTCGTCTCCTTGATCATGAGCGGGTTGACCTTCTGGGCAGTCAACACGATCCAGGAAGATGCTCGACTGGGCGATACCCGCTTTGGACGTGACCTGGGCTTGCTACTAGCGGCAAACGTCGCACCGTTAGTAGACGAAAATCGTACAGAGTTAGCACGGTTCTCGCACCGCTTTTACAGCAGCACCGCCAGCATCCGCTATATGCTGTATGCCGATGCTGAGGGCAATATTTTCTTCGGCATTCCGTTTTCTGAGTCGGAAGTGCAAAACTCGCTCACGATTCGCCGCAAGATTCATCTGCCTGACAACTACGCTGAGAATACAGAGGCGCCCATGGTGCGGCAGCACATGACTCCGGACGGCGAAGTAACGGATGTTTTTGTACCGCTTGTGGATGGAGGGGTATACAAAGGGGTGCTGGCGATCGGTACGAACCCTAACCCTACCGTCGTTACGTCCTCGCATCTGACCCGCGATGTGACGATCGCCGTGTTTGTGTCCATCTGGGTCATGGTGATTTTGGGTGCGGTCTTCAACGCGCTCACCATCACCAAGCCGATTAAGGAACTGCTGGTGGGGGTGAAAAACATTTCCTCTGGCAACTTCAAGCAGCGAGTCGATTTGCCCCTGGGCGGTGAACTGGGCGAACTGATTGGTAGCTTTAACGAGATGGCAGAAAAGCTAGAGCGTTATGAAGAACAGAACATCGAAGAACTAACCGCCGAAAAAGCCAAGCTCGAAACACTTGTATCGACGATCGCGGATGGTGCAGTGCTGCTAGACATTGAAATGCAGATTGTGCTGGTTAATCCTACGGCACGTCGTCTGTTTGGTTGGGACGGCGAAGTGGTTGAAGGCGTTAACTTGCTGCGCTTGCTGCCCTCCGCTGTGCAGGCGGAGATTACCCGTCCGTTGTACCAAATTACTAAAGGGGAGTTGCGAGAGGGTGCTGAGTTTCGCATTGCACTCAAGGAACCGCTCGATCGCACCGTACGGATTCTTTTAACGACTGTGCTGGACGTATCGCGGGAGAACGTCAAAGGTATTGCGATGACGGTACAGGACATTACTCGCGAAGCCGAACTGAACGAAGCTAAGAGTCAATTCATTAGTAATGTTTCTCATGAACTGAGAACGCCACTCTTCAACATCAAATCCTTTATTGAAACGCTGCACGAATACGGCGAAGACTTAAGCCTTGAGGAGCAGCGAGAGTTTTTGGAAACGGCGAACCGCGAAACCGATCGCCTCACACGTCTGGTCAATGATGTGCTCGATTTGTCGCGTCTGGAGTCGTTCAAGCTTTATAACTTTGAAGCGGTCGATCTGGCACAACCGATCGAGCAAACCCTGCGAACCTACCGTCTCAATGCACGCGACAAAGGGATTGAGCTGATTCAAGAAATTGAGCCGAACCTACCACCCGTTCTAGGGCATTACGATCTACTGTTGCAAGTTTTTACCAATCTGGTGGGCAATGCGCTGAAATTTACCGAAACAGGTGGCAAAGTAGCGCTGCGGGCGTACTTATTAGACAGCGCTGTCCCAAACCATCAGGAGAAAAACCTCTTTCTCTGCCCCCCACCTGAAAGCTGCGTGACTGACAACGACTCAGGTTTCAGGCACGTTCGCATTGAAGTCGCAGACACAGGGATCGGTATTGATGCAGATGATCAGTACGCCATCTTCGATCGCTTTTTTCGCGTTGAGAACCGGGTGCATACGCTTGAAGGCACTGGCTTAGGGCTGTCTATTGTGCGTAACATTATCGAAAAGCACTCTAGCCGCGCCCATCTGGTTAGCGAACCTGGAGTCGGCACCACCTTTTGGTTCGACCTCAGGGTGTTCCAGGAAGCGGCTTCAGCAGACGAGATTGAACGACGATCGCAGCAGCCAGACGATCACGCTTTAGCAAACAGTTCAGACGCAACAACCGTGCCTCAAACCAGCCTCGTCATTTCTTAACGGGACTGTTGAGGTAATCAGTTTTTAAGAGTCTTTCCTTTAAGGCAACCCTAGCGGGGTGGTCTTCGCCGCTGCAAAAATTCAGGAATATCTAGCCCAGTTGGTTTGTTTTTGGGTTCTGCCACTGGCGGTGGACTGCCGACCGAGGGAGCAGCAATCCGTCGGGCTGCTGTGGGTTTAGACATAGTTTGAGGTCTGACCTCATGGGTAAACCCTGTTGCGATCACTGTAATCCGAAGTTCGCCCTGCATCCGTTCATCAATGACCGCACCAAAGATAATGTTTGCTTCGGGATCAACCACTTCATAGATGATTTCAGCCGCAGCGTTCACTTCATGCAGCGTTAAATCTGTGCCGCCTGTGATGTTAAAGACAACGCCCCGCGCACCTTCGATCGACGATTCCAACAACGGCGACGAAATCGAGGCGACGGCTGCTTCTCTCGCTCTCGACTTGCCAGAGCCGATACCAATGCCCATCAGTGCCGAACCTGCATCTGCCATCACGGCACGCACATCAGCAAAGTCAACGTTGACCAAGCCTGGAATTGTAATGATGTCTGAAATACCCTGCACACCTTGACGCAGGATATCGTCTGCGACACGAAAGGCTTCTTGCACGGGCGTTTGCTCTGAAATCACCGACAGCAGCTTGTCATTGGGGATCACAATTAATGTATCGACCCGACTTTGTAGCGCGGCAATCCCTTCTTCTGCTTGGCTGGTGCGTCGCCGTCCTTCAAAGGTGAACGGGCGAGTGACAACGCCAACAGTTAGCGCACCCATTTCTTTCGCGACTTCTGCCACGATCGGTGCAGCGCCAGTACCTGTACCGCCACCCATGCCAGCCGTGATGAACACCAGATCCGCATTGTCCAGCGCGGCAGCAATTTCATCGCGTGATTCTTCGGCTGCTTTTTGACCGATCGCTGGGTTTCCGCCTGCGCCCAAGCCTCGCGTGAGTTTTTGACCCATTTGCAAGCGGTTAATTGCAGTGGCATAAGTTAGCGCCTGGGCATCAGTATTAATTGACCAAAACTCAACCCCAACGACTTCGCTGGCAATCATGCGATTCACGGCATTACCGCCGCCACCGCCAACCCCAATCACCTTAATTTTGGCTACGCTACTCGGCACAATATCACCACTCCTTGATTCTTCACCCCGCAAACCCCTGACATTAGCAGGTTGACTTAAGTGTAGTCCTGAGTTGCCAAAAGGATTTGCTGGCTCTGCTGGTAGTGACGCGTTGTTTTGCCCCTCGGCTGGAGAACCGTTATAGGCTGCCCCCGCGTCAGGATTAAGCGCCCTTGGACTCGCAGCCGAATTGCTATTAGCCGAATTATTATGAAGAGTCATTGGAATTGCAGCGGTTATAAACTACGTTTTAGTGTGCAGACGGTTTCATCAATGATAGGGGAACCAATTTAGCAAACTAATGTTAGCGCGAGAATTGCAACAGATTGAGCGGTTCAATTAACTGAACGATGGTCTTCGGTCTTGCTGCTGGTTATCCATAATCTCACACTTATAAAGCTAGGGAGTACCAGATTCGACAGGGTTTTGAGTTTTGGTCATTTGCACAATTGGGTTATCTGGGTCACGGAGATCAATATACGTGATTTGGTTGAACCTGGAGTCTTTTGCCAGCGATCGCATACGATCGAGGGTCTTTAACTGCGACGGGAATTGCCAGCTATAGGGACCAATGTGAACCGTGCCCAGCTCTGTTTTCAGGATAACGTTAGCGGGATCACGCCAATCAATTTCCGCAACCTTAACAGGTGGTCCTTGCTTTAGCTCTCGATACAGCTTTGACCAGGAAGGACGGTAGCTTTCTGGCTTGCCAATCACCTTTAGATCTGGCAGCTTTAACGACTGACCGAGCGCAACATAGCCTTCTAGCGGCATCCACAGCCCATTTTCGTCAAGCAAGCCGCTTTTCGTCGTACGCGCTAACTTTACATTGGTTGGTAAAGGAGCGGTAGACGGTACTGCAAGCGCTACAGGTAGACGCTCTTTGACCTGCACAACCAAACCTGGAGGAAAAAGCTGCCGACTGACCACCACCTCCGCGATCGGGGCTTTTGCTTGAAGTTCGCGTGCGATCGCCTGAGGCTCAACTCGAAACAAGGATTGGGGATACGGGATGGGCAGCAGCGATCGTAAGGTACGTACCGGAATAAAATGATTGCCCTCAATCCGCACCTGCTCTGGACGACGAATGACCCACAGCGGTAGGGTTGCAGTCCAGATTGCCCCTACGGTCAAGCCACAAATCGCCAGCGATCGCCAGCCAGCCTGCAATAACCGCACACGCCTACGCTGGCGAAGCTTTTGCCGCCGTTGCGCCAACTCTGTACGAGAAACCGACCCAATACTGCTAGTCATCCAAATTTTTAGTACTCTGCCGCAAACAATGCCCTAGCCTCCTAACATACCTGATTTTGCTGCACTCGCTCGGCAAGTTTTGGGGGAATCTTACGACCTGGTTGCTGTCGATCGCGCTTAAAAAGAGACAGGCTCACAACCTCAATACCACGAAGCTATTCAAGGCAAACGATAAACGATCGGCGTACTCAGAGCAATTAAGCAACCTTGAAGCCATTCGCCATGCTTTTTCTCATTAAAGCACTCACCCTTTTTCCAGCAAGCCTGTCCTTCAAATTCGCCCTTAGAGAAGGCATAGTAAACCGAGCAGTTGTCTGCCATCGGCAAGAAAAAGGCCACTGGTCATTCCCTCACCCCTCACCCCTCACTCCTCACTCCTCACCCCTTATCCCTAACTCGTTGCTTCCTGAAGCTGCACCGCAATGCGTTCACCAAATTCGGGATCAGTGTTCGCCAAGCCCAACAGTTGCAAATATTCCTGACGGGTCAAGCCCCCTTTCTCGATGATGGCTAAGGCTTCAGCTTCGATTTCTTGCTCGACGCGCAGCGACTCTGTTTCGGTTTCTGCTCCTTGTAGCTCTCCCTCCCGACGTTCGATCAAAGCGACCACCTGTAGACACGCATGGACAAACTCGCTGACCTTCTCTGACGGAATGCTGCTGGGATCAACAACAGAACGGCTTGGTATCGCTTGCGTCGCTGTTGGAGAGTCGAGCGGGATGGGTGCGTCCGATGCGAGGACAGCGGCTGGATAGACGACCAAACAGACAATGAGAATGGTTAACGAACACAGTAAGAGGTATCGGGCACAACGGAGCAGTAAGAGCATGGCAGAGTAGGTAAAGGCAGACACAAGCAGACGATCGCTGGCTTTAACCTAGCGTATTTAGGGCGCTTGATCCATGCCAGCATGATTTTTCGGTGGGTGCGATCGCCTGCAATTTCCCACGGCATTGGCAGCTTAGACTGTAATCACCTACCCATACAGAGTAGGTCAGTGTGAAGTAACGCCATGTAGGACGTTTCATACCTGTATGAACTGCCCACTCTACGGGAAGCAAGTTAGACCCAAGCGCTCTTCCGATCGGAGAGAATTGGAAAGGTCTACAAAGCCCTGCTCCCGAAAGGAGAAGAGTAGGGATAAGCATCAATAAGTTGCACAGCGCGTAAAGTATGAAAGCAGTAAGCGGTTCAGTGTGGTGAAGCCAAAGCAAATAGTACTGGTGCTTGCTGCGATCGTCTGTAGCTTGCTGCTGCTGTACTGGCGAGAAATTCTGGTGGGCTGGCTGCTAGTGACAAAGCATTGCCCAGGTTGTGACCTCCGAGGGGCACGTCTGGCTGGGGCAGATTTGCAGGAAGCGAACCTGCAAGGGGCGAATCTGAGTGCGGCAAATTTGAGCGAGGCAACCCTTCAGGGGAGCAACCTGACAGCGGCGACGCTGGAGCAGACAGATTTGAGTTTGAGCAACTTGACCCATGCCAGCCTGGTTGGCGCGAATTTAACCAGGGCAAATCTGAGTGGCGGGAGCCTGATCAAGACCGACTTGCAGAATGCAACGCTGAAGCAGTCAAACCTGCTGTTCGCTGACCTTCAAGGCGCAAACCTGAGCGATGTCGATTTGAGGCAAGTGGAACTCTATGGAGCTAATTTTCTGAACACCACGCTGACTGGCACGCTACTGCCAGAACGACTGTTGCAAGAGGGACGACAACCAGAAAAGAAGGAATCGACTCTAGACTTCGACATCCAGTAGCACCCAGGCAGTGAAAGGTAGTGAAAGGTTACAGTTTGAACGGGTAGTTCAAATGTGAATCTGGCTGAGGATAATCCGCAGGCGATCGTAGTCATCTTTCAACAGCAAACTGAGCGATCGTCCCGCTTGCACCAGCCAGGAACGGTCTGCCTGCCGCAGTTGATAGATTTCGCGGATCGTTGCCGCCGCCAGTGCATCCACAGGGGCACCAGGCATTTGCAACAGCGTACGCAAAAAATCTAACGTTTCGCTAAAGTGCAAAATCTCGGCTACTTCGCAAACGTGAACCGCCTGATGAATCTGAGGTGGGCGCGGCGGCAAGTGCTGATAGATACGGGCAGTCTCAGCGGCATCACCATTTCTAGTTAGGACTGGTGTGTGAAAACCAACGATCGCGGCACGAAACTCGGTCTTCAGCATGGCGAAAATTTGAGGCTGCTGTTCGCGCAGATCTTGCAACGATAGCCCCAATGCCCGCGCCCGATGAACGGAATCGATTGGGCTGGTCGTGGCGTGATAAACCACAGCATAGATCTGGTTGCCCGATTCTTCGTCGATCGATTTAACCCAACTGCCAAACGGTGGCATCACGGGAAAGCTCAAGTTCTCTGGCTCTAAACATTGCGCCAGAAACTCGGTCGTCGCCGTTTCAATGACTTCCGCAATATGGCTCGACGGACGATTCTGGGCGGCAAATTGAGGCAGGGGAAGACGCATAGCAGAATGATGAGTTTTAAGGGCTGAGTTTTGAGCTGTCTTTAATTCATAACTCAAAACTCAAAACTCACAACTTTTATCCCCTCACTTTCCTTTTTTCTTGCCAGCGGTGACATCTACTTCTTCCAACTCTTTCAGGCGAAAGGTGATCAGCTTATCCCAGTTGCCACCCTCAAACAGTACGGCTACTTTACCGTCGCTAACACGCTGAACCAAGCCTTGAAAGGCATAGTAGGTATCTTCGGGATTGATGACCTTAACGGCTGAACCGGGGAGAATCATGGCGTTTCTTGAGATGATAGGACAACAAATCTATGGCTAAAGGATGAAGTATAAAGGCTAAAAGTTCTGTTACTCATCCTTTATCCTTTAGCCTTTATACTTTCCACTTTATTTTTTCTACCTCAGTCTCTAAAGTTGAGACGTTGACGGAAGTTTGCAACAGACTGCACCAGCCCGATCGCGATGAAGTTTGTCAGTAAGGCAGACCGTCCATAGCTAAGCCACGGTAGGGGAATGCCTGTAACAGGCGCAAGTCCAATCGTCATGCTGATGTTGACAACGACTTGAAAGACCAGCATGGACAAAACGCCGATCGCCAGCAGAGAGCCAAAGTTATCGCGTGCATTTTGGGCAATGATGATAATCCGTAGGCAGATGGCCCAAAACGCCAGCAAGACCAGGAAGGAGCCAACAAAGCCCAGTTCTTCACCGATCGCTGAAAAGATAAAATCTGTATGCTGCTCTGGGATAAAGTTCAGTTGAGTCTGCGTTCCTTTGGTCAGCCCTCGTCCCCATAGTTCGCCAGCACCGATCGCAATGCGTGACTGGATCAAGTGATAGCCGCCACCCAAAGGATCTTTGTCAGGGTCGAGAAACAGCGTAATCCGATCTTTCTGATAATCCTTCAGAAAGCCCCAGGCAATATGACCCAGTTCGCCACCAACCAGATTTACGACCAGCGCACCAGCCGCCCCAAACCGATGCCACGGTAGCGTTTGCCATCCAACGACAGCCATTAGCCCAACCCAGATTGCCACTAACCCAATAAACCAAGGCGAAAGCGTGATCAGGTTAAATAAAATAGCGGAAACGAGCGGCGATACCATCAACAGCAGCCAACCTGGATTCGCATTGCCCCAGTAAAGTACGCCCAACGTAATGGCACCAAAGACCAGTGAAGTACCTAAATCGGGTTGTACAAACACCAGTGCCCACGGTACGGCAGTGATGGCTAATGTCCGCACGAACACAGGCAGCGTCGAGGCAGCCCGATCGCTCAAAATGGCTGCCAGCGTCACAATAATACCCAGCTTGGCGAACTCTGATGGCTGCACATTAAAGCCGCCGATCGTAATCCAGCGTTGCGCCCCCAACGCGGACGTACCCAGAAAAATAACGATTAATAGAGAAAGATTGGTTAGCCCATAAATAATCCAGCGGGACTGCATCAAGTTGTCGTAGCGCACTCGCGCGATCGCCAGCGCCATCACAAAGCCGATCGCGCCCACAATCCAGTGCTGATACCAATCCGTCCAGCCCTGATTCAACTCAGTGCTGCGAATCATCACGCCACCAAACACGGTCAAGCCCACAGGCAGCGCGAAAAGCAGCCAATCGGTATGCTGCCAGGGTTGCACCAGAGACTTCCAACGAATGCGACTGAATGACTTTTGCAACATGGTTGAGAGAGAGTGAGGAGTAAGGGGTAAGGAGTGAGGAGTTTGTGAGTTAATTTTGACTCCCGCTTTTCTACGCTAACGCTGCCACCGAAACCCTGCCTGCAATTCGCTGTGCGATCGCCGTTAGAGCCTTTGCCGAAGCCGACTCCGGTGCTGCCAGGACAATGGGGATACCGCGATCGCCCCCTTCTCGGAGCGAAATTTCGAGCGGGATGCAGCCAAGTAGCGGCACCTGTAGCTCTGCTGCTGTTTTTTCGCCGCCCGCCGAGCCAAAAATGTCGTACTGTTTCTCTGGCATATCCGGCGGAATGAAGTAACTCATATTTTCGACAATACCCAGCACTGGCACACCAAGCTGCTGAAACATCTTTAAGCCACGACGGGAATCTAGCAGCGCGACGCTCTGGGGCGTGGTGACAATGACCGCTCCTGCCATCGGCACTGCTTGCGCTAGTGTCAACTGGGCATCACCTGTACCAGGTGGCATATCTACAATCAAATAGTCTAAGTCGCCCCACTGCACCTGATAGAGAAACTGACGAATCACCCCATTGAGCATGGGTCCACGCCAGATCACAGGCTGATCTTTGTCAATCAAAAAGCCCATCGACACCAGTTTAACGCCGTGGTTAAACGCAGGCTCTAGCACCTCTTGTGCCCCTGACTGCCGCACCGTGATTTTTGCTCCTTCTAAGCCCAGCATCATCGGTGCATTGGGACCGTAGATGTCGGCATCGATCAAACCGACCTTAGCGCCAGTCTGCGCCAGCGCCACCGCAACGTTAACAGCAACGGTACTTTTGCCCACGCCACCTTTGCCGCTTGAAATCGCCAGGATGTTTTTTACGCCATCAATGCCAGTGCGATCGGGTAAGGCTTTTTGCTGTGGGGTTTCAGCCGTTACGTCCACGCTGACTGTTTTGACTTCTGGCAGCGTTTTGACTGCACGTTCGCACTCATCAACAATAAACTGGCGCAGTGGGCAGGCAGGTGTGGTGAGTACCAGCGTAAAACGTACATTACCATCCGCGATCGCCACGTTGCGGATCATATTTAAATCCACCAAACTCTTGTTGAGTTCAGGGTCTTGCACAGGTTTGAGTACTTCTTAAACAGAATTAGTATCGAGGCGTTTGGGCATGGTTGACCCTGGCTCCAGTGCGAAAAAGCGGTCGGCTTTCTGTCTCAGTTTACCGTTAAGCGATCGCACACTGGCTGGAGTACGCTTGACGACCTGGAAAGGAAGACCTAAACATCGAGACAGCTCTGGTTCGATCGTTTCAGATTTCCAGAGACCGCTTGCAAGGCTTTTTGTTCCGCCGCCTGTACCAGATCAGCCGCAACCCGTGCTGCATAAGGGCGCATAAGTGACCAGAGTAAAGGTGACAGCCAACCCCTAAGCGTGACTGAATAAGAGACGCAGGTGCCGCAAACAGTAGATTTGACCTGATACGTAACCTGTTCTTCTAACCCTGGCATCACAAGAATACGCACGCTGAACAGTTCTCCCGGTCGTACGCGCTCGACAAAGATTTGGATGGGGATCGGACTCAACCGCGTCACTGCCTGATAAATCAAGCCTGGTTTCGCTACTAGCCCATTGGGAACGTTCGTGCTGGCGATAATGGGATGCCAGGACACATCTGTCAGATCAACAATTTTCTGCCACAGATCATCAACCGATGCTGAACTCAACGCTTGATAGGTTCTTGCTAACGAACACTGAAAGCGACGTTTCTTATAACGAATAAACTTAGGCGCAAAGCCAAACATGGCGCGATCGCTCCTACGGCAAAGCTGACACAAACTACCGATACACCACTTGTCAAGTCGCTCACATCTGTCTACGGACTATCTCAACGCTATTGCCCTGAGTCAAAGCGAATAGTCTCCATGCTAGAACACCAGCTATAACCCATGCCAAATTCACTGAACAGTTAAAAAGGCTACACATCGGCTCGAATGGTAAACGAGTAATCGGCACCCGGTTCTAGCTGGTAATCGCGTTGCTCTAGAAAACGTCCCAGCGGCTCTTTAATCAATGCCCGACCCAGCGATGGTTCTACAGACAGTTCGCCGCGTTGAAAGCACCATTGAAACTGCCACTCAAATTGGTTTGCGATCACTTCGCCTTCCAGTACGCCCTGCTGCCAGGACTGACGGAGAACGCGAACATAGGCAGTAGTTTCAGGTAAGCGGCGAGAACCCACGATCGTATGTATTGGTTAGGAAGTACGTTGTCACAGACTGCGATCGAAGCTTAACGCGTTAACCTCATTTTTTACCTAACAGCACAATCAATTGTGAAACGCTTTCTGCTTGAGCTTTTGCGGTCTCAGCTTGAGCCTTTGCGGTCTCTGCTTGCTGTCGCGTCGTCTCTTTGATTTCATCAAGATCTAAACGAAAAGCAGTCATAGACTCGGATAGCTTGCCGATCTGGTCTGCAATGGCTTCAATC
>JBGTJW010000052.1:0-3528 GCA_041744955.1 Stenomitos sp.
AGACAAATTCGGATGCCGATCGGACTCTAGTGGGAATGCCCGCAAGCTGCTCAAACCAGTACTGCGCGACCAGGCTGGCGTGACGACTGGTGCCACACGCCACAAGCTGAATCTCTGACACGGTAGCGAATAGCTGTGGCAACGCCAGGTTAAAGGGGCTGGAGGACAAGGCTGCATCGCTATCCCAATCGGGCTTGAGATACGCAGCCAAACATTGACGCACTACGTCTGGCTGCTCGTAGATTTCCTTTGGCATAAAATGAGCAAACCCTTGTCGATCGTGCGGGTCAGCGTCAGTACTTTGAATCGGTTTGTGCAGTGTCAACGGTAGCCTCAACGTCGTTTCTAGAACAGCGCCATTACTATACCGTAACGAATAGGAGCGATCGCTTGGTTCAGTTGCGAGGGCGATCGGGCTTGTGCTCATCGCCACACCCAAAAAGAATCTAAAGGTTTTAGCCTTATTCCCTCCACATGGTTAATATGCAGACAAGCCTCTGTCTAACTGCCTCAAAAGGGATCTTAGACAGCGCGGTGTCAATCTAACCACCCAAAAGAGGGTAAATAGACTGCAAATGTCTGTCTGTATCCCTTATCCGAGGTAGATAGACAGACTCCGGCTGTCTAACCAATAGTTAGAGTGCTGAGGTCGTGTCGAAAGTATCACTAAGGAATATAAAGATCTGATTTTATCTTTTCTAGATACTAAGACCTAAGTCTCAGCTAGACGCAGTTTTAGTCTCAGCAAATTTTCAAACATCAAGTCCGATTCCTGCATGAGTCATTGTTGATCAGATAAAAGATTTTTATGTTGTCCAAATCTCCTTTGTTAAATTTCTTCGATAAATCCTACGTCATCAATCTTCCAGAGAGATTAGATCGTCGAAGAGAAATGAAGCAAGAACTTAAAATGCTTGGGCTATCCGAGTCATCAGAGCGAGTAGTTTTCTTTCCTGCAATTCGACCTACTGATAAAGGTGAGTTTCCTAGTATTGGTTCTAGAGGTTGTTTCCTCAGTCACTTAGCAGTATTGAAGGAGGCTAAGAGCCAGAATCTAAACAATTTACTTATCTTGGAAGATGACTTGTCATTCACTCATTTTCTCATTAAAAGACAGGATGTGATTGTTAAGGAGCTACAACGTTTAAACTGGGATTTCGCCTATCTTGGACATGCCGTGAAAGCGGCTCCTATTAAGGAGAACATTTTTTATGAATATTTTGAGCCGTTGATGTTAGGTCATTTTCTGGCTGTTAACAAAGAAACGATTTCTCAACTTGTTGACTTCCTTGAAGAAGTTTTAAGGCGTCCTGGTGGTCACCCTGAAGGGGGTCCTATGCATGTTGATGGAGCCTACTCAACATTTCGGAAACAAAATCCTAAAGTAGTCACGTTAATTGCTAATCCAAGTCTAGGATTTCAGAGATCGTCATCAAGTAATATTGTTGGTTACAAGTGGTTTGAAACACTGCCTGTATTGGCTCCGCTACTAGGTGCTGCTCGTAACGCAAAAAACTGGCATCGACGTAACTTGACGTCTTAAGCTAGTACGATCGCCGATCTTGCAGGGTGCGTTGTTGTAAAGGCGATCGCACCCCTTCATTAGGCATTCTAGAGGAACCGCTCTTCTAAAGAATGCCTAATGTTCAACTACCGAAGACCCAAACTTGCAAGCGGGGTAGTCATGCATAGTAATGACTAAAGTTGTCAGGAGGCATTATAGTGATGGACAAAATCCCACATAGCTCCAATATGATTGCTCAACTTTTTGGAGAACGATAACGTTTGCCGGACTAAACTTCCGACTCGTTGCCGCACCGTATGATTGAACCGCTCAATATAGTTGGTGTGCCCGGTTTCCTTGCCGACCGCTCGATGCCGCTGACTAGGTATGACCTGCTCGTAGGCTTGCCAAAAGTCGGTATAACAAACAGCGCATTGGCGGTAACCGATTGGTAATGCTTGCCACAGCGCTTTCGCACTCGCACGACTCCGGTCACCAACGAAGACTCTAACGCTCTCACGTGTTTGCTCATCCAGGGCAATCCAAACCCACTGTTTGTCTTGCTTATTGCCGACAAAAGACCACATTTCATCACGTTGCAACGTCAACTTACCGACTTTTTGGGAACCACGTTGACCGCCTGCGGTATGGCATTATATTTTTGATTCACATACATTTGCAACCACCGTTCTGACACGCCCGTGATACGCGCAATGGCTGCCAGTGCTAGTCGTTCTTTCAGCAGTTTCTCAATCACGTCTCGTGTCACTTGGTCAATAGGTTGACGGCTAGGCGCTTTGACAAACTGACGCTTGCAGTCCTGACAGCGGCAACGTTGCTTGCCATAGTAAGTGCGTCCATACTTGACAATGTGCGATGAATGACCTTTGAGACATTGCATAAGTCATTCTTAGTAACGCCCTACCCGTCTAGCTTACAGGCTTATCATTACAATGCTGTACTACCGCAAGCGGTACTTACTGAACCTAACAGCGGCAGTCTTAGCTATGTCAAGCTATAGCGCGCCACGCCCTAGGCACAGCAATCGATCGCGTTAAAGAAAAGCGCCCCTTTCTCATCAACGCCCTTGTACTGTTACCAGATCATTTCCATTGACTCTGGACACTGCCTCAAAACGATGGTGATCTGTCAACACGTTTGCGATTGATAAAGACTTACGTCTGCTAGAACAAAGCGATCGCAGCGTTAAACTAGCGCTACTCATGCACTGGACAGGGCTAGGGAAAGAAGCGGGCGATCGGCTCCTGGCAGACCATCAAGGCAACTTGAGAAAAGCCGTTGCACGGCTGAATGATTAACGGTGAAGTGTGCGATGGTAGATCCGCTTGAACGTTTACCAACAACTCCTGTTCCGTCCGAACCAACGCAGTGTTAGCTGGCTTTGTCAGGAACAATCACGCATTGGTAGAGAGCTTCTAGCAGCCAGAGTTAATCGACAAGAGCAAGATTGGCTAGGGCGGAGGTATCGCTGACAACGATCATAGCCAGCCACGATCGCGCAGATGCTGAACGTCCTGCTCAAAGTCTTCGACATCATAGTGAACACAAATGCCGCGATCTGCCAACAGTTTTTGAAAATCCATGCTTGCCATCCCGGCAATTTTGCTGGCGCGGCTGAGGGAAATCCGCTCTTGCTGAAACAGCGCAATGGCAATTTCCCGGAGCCAGTCGCCCTGGTTAAAGGTTTCGGCTTGGCTGAGGTTATCAGGCAGGTTCAGGGTAATTTGCATCGGGTGCCCCTCAAACACTGAATCTCTAATTTTAATCCATCACGCTACGCCACAACCTCGATCGCGTGAGTACCTAAAATCAACGCCTCAGTTTTTGCTCTAATCTCTTTTTTAGCGATCGCTGCTCCTCATTCACTAAGGAACGCAAATTAAATAAGATCCATAACTTGAGATGAACCTGATAAGCTCAAACTGCCACTGGTCAAGGTGATGTGATGGAAGGTTATCCTGCGGAAATTGAGCAGCAGATGCAACGGTACTATCAATCCCTAT
>JBGTJW010000053.1:0-19648 GCA_041744955.1 Stenomitos sp.
CTAAGCTAATAATGACTCTACTAAGCTAATAATGACTCTACTAAGCTAATAATGACTCTACTAAGCTAATAATGACTCTACTAAGCTAATAATGACTCTACTAAGCTAATAATGACTCTACTAAGCTAATAAGGATATATGACAGACCGACTGAACAAACAACAACTAACGCTTTAGCGTTAAACAGGAAATCAAACAGAAAATTAGTGAAGGCACCATTAGGACTCTACACAAGAGCGGCTGCCCTACGTCTAGATAGCTAAAATTGTAGCTTGAGTTTGAGGTGGGATTGGGTCTAAAGCTCATTCACTCTTGCCGTTTCTACAATGCTAGTATGCGATCGCTACTTCGCTTAGAATCGACGCTCAAGGCGTTGTGGGGAAGCAACTTTAGCTAAGGAGGTACATCTGCTTCCACCCATTCGCTCTTGAAGCGATGCTCCTGCAAAGTGTGTCGAATCCGCTAGCAGTCGGGGGCTTATAGATCATAAGTTATCCCATCAAAACTAAGGGCGCGATCGCTGCGAAAGCCTTATGACTCAGGAATAAACTGATAAGAACCTGGAAACTAACCGATAAAAAAGTCTTATGTCATACCGGACGGTCTTATGTGATGCCAAGCAACATGAGTGAACGGAGGCCCTCAAAGAGAACGTTGTAACCAATTGGCGGTCTTCACTTAAACTATAAAGAAATATGTACTTCCCAAGGAGGATGTAATTACGACCAATATTCCCGTATTAAAAGATAAATCTTTTGCATAACTGCTATTAGTAGAAGGACTTGGGTCGCAAGCGTTAGCCCAGACGTTAACGTGGGCTTGTTTCGGTTAACTACTTTTTATCTTTTATCTGATGACGTTTGTCAAGGAATGTGAGCTTAGGCGTGTCCCTTTGAGTGAACTATTCGCCTTGAGTGTGCTGGCAGTAACGGCTTACTGGCTAGGTGTAGTCAACCACTAACGGCTTAGTCTCTTACTCTTACGTCGCACGCAGCTTAGAAATACTCCTGTTTTCTTTTTTATCAGTAGAAGAGCTTTGAGACGTTTATGACTAATTCAAAAATGCCTCGATCGCAGCGTCTAGCATGGCTCGAAGGAATTCGCATTTTTGCGGCAGCTTTGCTGCTACTTTACCACTCTCAACTGTTGTTTACGGGCTATGCCTACACACCACAGCCTACTGGTTTGGCAGACAACCTACGGCAGTTGGTAACGCCAGTGGAAGGGGCGATCGATCCAGGCTTACTATTGCGACTGCTTGGTATTCCTGCCTGGTTTGGCTTTCAATTTGTGGATGTGTTTGTGCTTATTAGCGGCTTTAGTTTGGTGCTTTCGCTCAAGGGGCAACCGCTAGAAGTGGGCAAGTTTCTCAAGCGCCGCGTCTTACGCATTCTGTGGCCCTTCTGGACAGTGGCGTGGCTCTCATACCCAATACTCTGGGCGATCGGCGTTGCAACACACAGCTACATACCCAGTTTATGGCATACCTTTGCTGGAGCGACGTTTCCACTCCTCTTTGACTATGGCGGAGAGCTGCTTTTGGCTACGAGCGGTCCGTGGTGGTTTGTGCCCCTGATTCTGAGTTTTACGCTGTTGTTTCCGTTTCTATGGCATCTTCTTCAGCGTTGGGGCGCAGCAAATTTACTCTTAGTGAGCACGCTGTTAACGGTGGCATACCGTGCTGTGGCAATCTACAAGTTTGGAGGGCACCCAACCTATATCATTCTGGATACACCCACTGACTGGGATCCCTTCCTGATTTTTCTTTCTAAGCTCAGTACGTTTGTGCTGGGCATGGTGGTAGCGCAGCTTTATCTGGAGGGCAAGGGACCACTTTTCTGGCGGTCTCATCGGGCTTTGCTGCTAGGTGTACCTGTTTATGTCCTGGGGTTTGTGTGTCAGTTTTACACGGCTGGCTGGGTGTTGGTCGATTTGTTGCTACCGATCGGTCTTACCCTTTGCTGTATGGTGCTGTTTCGTGCGATCGCTCAGCCGCAACCCATGCAGCGAGTGCTGTTATGGCTTGGTGCTCATAGCTATACCTACTTTTTGATTCATAACTTTGTGGTCGATCGCACTATCAGGCTGGTGGTGCAGGATGATCTGACTTTGTACTATTGGCTACTGCCCTTGATGGTTTTTGGTACGCTGCTTCTGGCAGTGTTGGCAGATTATGCCAGTCCTTTACTTCAACGGTTAGTTGGCGGTCTTTTGCATGATTTAGACTATGTTTTGACCCCTACTAAAGTGCAGCATCGAAGTTGGAGTCCGTGTATAGGCGATGCGGTAATCTACCAGAGTAAAGTAGGTTGGACGGTGTTGAAAGTCGAGAAACTGCTTGACGAGCGGGAGTTTTTCTTGTGTCAAATTAGTGATGGACAACGATCGCTGTGGGTAAATGAAGATGATCTGGAGCCTGCCGTAAAGTGGTCGTCTCTAGGGGAAGCCAGTAGAAACTCGACTTTCTTTTAACCAGAGCCACTGCTTGACGCTTTGATACACCGAACCCTGATGATTGGAGGATGGCTAAAGTGAGGAAATGGACGGGCGATATTCCTAAAGTGGTTTATACCCATGTTTTGTTGATCGGTGTTCCGACGCTTTTCTACTATTGCTTGCGAGTGGGCGGAATGCCGCTGATCAGAATCCACATGGCGATCGCCGCGTTTTTTCTCCTCAGCTCTCTCATTATTTTTGTGGAAGCGACTAATGCGTTGTTTCGACGCTTTGCCGTCAAAAACAAACGTCCTGCTGCCAATCGTTTTGCTCAGTTGAAGCAGTCTGCCAAGTCAGCGTTGGGTGTCGGCGGCAACAATAGCCAACCGCCGACAAAACCCCTACCACGCTGCTCTTTTCTGGTGGCGGCTTATCTGCCGAATGAGCAAGATATTATCCTCGACACGCTCAAGCATATTCTTAGAACGGTGCAGCGATCGGCAGACGGACTGGAGGTCATTCTGGCGTACAATACGCCCGTTGATTTGCCGATCGAAGATGACTTGCGACGGTTAGCGTTGATGCACCCAGAGTTGCGTTTGTTGCGAGTCGAAGGCAGTCACTCCAAAGCCGAAAACTTAAATGCAGCGCTGCATATCGTGACAGGCGAAATCACCTGCATTCTGGATGCTGACCACCTTCCACCAGCCGATTGTTTTGTGCGCGCTTGGCGTTGGCTAGAGCATGATTATCATGTGGTGCAGGGGCGCAATATTATTCGCAATCACCGCCACAGCTTGCTCACGCTTAATATTGCGATCGAGTTTGAAACGCTTTACGGTGTCAGCCATGCGGCAAAATCGTTTTTGACTGACTCCAGCATTTTTGGTGGCTCAAACGGCTATTGGCGTACCGAAGTCTTACAGCAGATTCGCTTTAATCCAGCGATGCTGACAGAAGATATTGATGCGTCAATGAGAACCTTATTAAGTGGTTATCGTATCCTGCACGATCGCAGTATTATCACAACTGAATTGGCTCCGGCTGATTTCAATTCTTTTTGGTTTCAACGCAAGCGGTGGGCACAGGGTTGGCTGGAGGTTAGCTTCAAGTATCAGCGTCGAGTGTGGAAGTCTGCTCACTTTACCCTGTGGCAAAAAATCTATTGGACGTATTTGCTTTACTTCTGCGTCCTTTATTCACTGATTGCACTCCAGATTCTGCCACTGCTCCTAAGCTTGTTTCTGTATCAGGGTGATCTTCCTGCCTCAGAAAACCCCTTCCTCTGGTTTAGTACCGTCACTACGTTTTCCAGTGGTATCTATCAAACGCTAGTCACTATGAAAGTCGCAGCCGTGCGCTACCCATTGTTCTACTTCTTACAGCATGGTGTGACAATTTTCCTGTATACCATTTTGAAAAATGTGATTGCTGTGGTCGGTCTTTATGACCATCTGCATGGTCATAACAAATGGGTGGTTACGCCACGGGGGATCAAGCAAAAACGTCGTACGTTGGCAGTCCCCAAGACTCCGGTTCTGGCTCCCAGTGCGGCAGGCGTTGGTTCAAGCAAATAGGGTCAGCCTTCTTTCACTTGAGGCAGCGATGACGACGGACATCAGGTGCTACCGTTCTTTTAGGAGTAGCCGATCGCCTCAAGATTGTGTCAGGATCAGGTGTTGGTTCAATCAGGTCTGCCATGCTGGTGCAAACAAGTGTTTCTTCGCTGCCGTTCCTCGGTGCTGATGTCGCGGCGACTTACGACAACGCCAAGGTTGTCATTTTGCCTATTCCTTATGAGGCGACGACAACCTACCGTCGCGGCTGTGAGCATGGTCCCGATGCTATTTTAAATGCGTCACAGCAGGTCGAGTATTACGACGAAGAACTCGATCGCGAACTGTGGGCGGTTGGGCTTTACACGCATGACGCGATCGCTGATACCCGTAACGCTCAGAAAGTTTCCTCTGAAGCAATGCTCCGTGTGACGCAGGAGACGGTTTACAAGCTCGTTGCGGACGGTAAGTTTGTGATCTCGCTGGGTGGCGAACATAGCATTACAACGGGCGTTGTCGAAGCGTATCGGCAGGCAAATCCCGGCGAAGCCTTTACAGTCGTACAGGTGGATGCCCACGGCGATTTGCGCCATGAATACAAAGGTTCCATCCATAATCACGCCTGCGTCATGCGGCGGGTTGTAGATATGGGTTTGCCAACTTTACAGGTCGGCATTCGCAGCATTTGTAAAGAAGAGGCAGATCTCATCAAAGAGAAGCAGCTTCCTGTCTTCCGGGCGCGGGAAATTGTTGCCCAGCCAGATTGGATCGATCGCGCCCTTGCCAGCATCAAAACTGAGAAGGTCTTCATCACGATCGACCTGGATGGCATCGATCCCACGCTCATTCCCGGTGTCGGCACCCCCGAACCTGGTGGCTTAAACTGGTACAACCTGCTCACCTTTATTCAGCGACTCTTTGCGGCTCATGACGTGATCGGCTGTGATGTCATGGAGCTTGCTCCCATTACTGATTCTGTTGTCTCAGAGTTTACGGCAGCTAAACTGGTCTATAAACTAGTTGGGTATCGTGCGATCGCGCAAGGTTGGGAATAGTTGTTAGTTTGTAGTCGTTAGTTTTTAGAAGAAGTCAGAATTTTAGGAAGTAGGGAAGAGGGTTTGGGGAAAGCAGATGTGCAATGCAAAACTTTCTCGCCTCCCCTAACCCCTCCTCCGCTAACAACTTAAAACTAAGCTCCAACACTGTCTCCGCCCTCTCTCCTCTACCAAGATTCATTGCATGGAAAAAATGAGTACTGTGATTGGCTGCTATGCTCCTGACTTTGAGATACCAGGCATTGATGGCTCTGTTCATCATTTAGCACGGTATCTTGAGCGGTTTCGCGCTGTAGGGGTTGTCTTTATGTGTAATCACTGCCCTTACGTGCATCGCCATCTCGATCGCCTCAAGCAGATTCAGGCAGAGTTTCAAGACCAGGGCGTAACTTTGATTGGCATCAACGCGAACGATGCCGATCGCTATCCTGATGACAGCTTTGACAATATGAAGCTGTTTGCTGATGCCAATCAATTGAACTTCCCCTATCTGCGGGATGTGACGCAAGAGGTTGCCCAAAGCTTTGGCGCTGAAAAAACACCTCATATCTTTTTACTGAACCAGAAGGGTGTGCTGTGCTATAGCGGCTCGGTAGATGACAGCCCCAACGATCCTGATTCTGTGCAGGTACAGTATTTGCGTGACGCGATCGCCCAAATCTTGAGCAATGCCCCGATTAAGCCAACCTCTACACAGCCTGTGGGTTGCTCGGTCAAGTGGCGGGCTTAGATTGGGATACAACTAATTTGCCCTCTTCTCCTCTTATCGGTTCAGTAGCTGACTCAGTCGAAGAAATGTTAGACCTATCCAGTGTCCTCTCCCAGCCTAAGAGGGCACTGGTAGCGCGTCAGTCTTAGCCTTCAAACTGATAGTCTCCTGTTTTGCCGCCTGTTTTACTGAGCAAGTGGATATTTTCGATTTGCATTGATTTTTCGAGCGCTTTTGCCATGTCATAAAGGGTCAAAGCAGCGATCGAAACAGCAGTAAGCGCTTCCATCTCTACACCCGTCTCAGCTTTAGTTCTCACAGTCGCCTGAATGCGGTAGCCCGGTAGGCTTGGCTCTGGCAGTAGTTGAACTTCGACTTTATGCAGCGGTAGGGGATGGCAAAGGGGAATCAGTTGAGCCGTTTGCTTAGCTGCCATGATGCCTGCGAGCCGTGCCGTACCCAGCACATCGCCTTTAGGAGCATTGCCTGCCGCGATCGCCGTAAAGGTTGCAGGCAGCATTCGCACCTGTCCAACCGCGATCGCTTCTCGAACGGTCGGCTGTTTCATCGACACATCGACCATCTGCGCTTGCCCCTGGGAATCGAGATGCGTTAGGGCTTGATTGGCAGGGGAAGCAGGAATATCAGAAAAATTTTGTGTCATTGCCGTAGTGTATGATAGAATCGTGATCTTGCAGGGGCTTGTAGCTCAGTGGACTAGAGCACGCGGCTACGAACCGCGGTGTCGGGGGTTCGAATCCCTCCTAGCCCGTCCCTTAAAGAATCATCGTGTCATTCTAATACGATTGGCACGATGATTTGATGTCCATAGGCTTGTGTAGCTGGCAGCTTTTGTCGTGTGTCGGCAATCATGTTTCATGTTTTCGTCTATGGCACGCTGAAGCCCGGTGAAAGTCATCACCGAATCTGTGCAGGTAGCGTTTTAGAAGCGCGTCCTGCGATCGCGCAGGGGCAATTGTACGCCTTACCCTTTGGCTACCCGGCAATGGCGCTCAGCACAGCAACCTGGGATAAAACCTCTGTCGTTCATGGCATCCTATTGTCCTTTGCCGATGCAGGCATTCTGGACGTTCTAGATGCGTATGAGCAACATGATCCAGAGAGGTTTCGTTATTACGCACCCCATTTGGTGCTGGCGCAGCATCAGTACGATCGCACACAAATAAAAACATACGACCAGGCTCAACGCTTTTTAGGGTTTGCCTGGTCGTATGTGATGTCGTTAGAGCAAATTCAACGGTTGAATGGCACTTGTTTGCCAGATGGTCAGTGGCGGCAGGCAGTGCAAGACTATACGGCACTGCCGTCAACTTTAAGCTAACCACTGGCAGATGCTTGCGAGGTTATAGTTTGAAGGGTTTAACCCCGCACCAATACTCGCTCAACTACTAGCGGGTGCTTGTGCCTGGAACCGCAGGGATTGTCATCTCCTTACTAGGAGCATTAGGCATCACAACAGGCGTTTTGGGAATATCCACTAACGGCTTATCCAGTGCGACCAATAAAACCTCGTTAGGATTTCCTTGGGGACGGTTGCTTGCTATTGGCTGTTGCGTCTCATTCGCAAGCTGAGGGATAGGAGACTGCTGACCGGGTAGTATGCTGCTTGCCAGTGCGCCAATAAACAGAGCAGCGATCGCTGCACCACCCCAGATGAGAGACAGCTTTGGCTTTTGGTCTACACGAGCCAACACCTGACTCACCATTTGTTCGGTAGCCTGGGGCGACGAAACTGGTGCAGGCAGACCTTGCAGACCATGACGCAGTTTCAACAAACGGGCATAGAGGCGTTGTACCGTTGGTTCGTTGTCCAACCACGCTTCTACCTGCTTGCGTTCGGCTGCGGTCACTTCTCCATCGAGATAAGCACTGAGCAGTTCAAACCGATCGCGCTGGATGGAATTGGGTGAGCATGAAGACGAATTTTGACCATTCATGGGATGCGGCTGACGGTGATCGTTTGGAGGATTGAAATTAGAGGACATTGGGGCACCACGTCGTGTGTTGAGGGAACGCACCTAAAAACTGAGAAACAAGCAAGGGGAGAGACCCACGAGTCGGAAAAAACAGAACGGATCACCAGAAACAGTATGCTACCTAGTCATTAGTAAAGCTTAAGTGACGCGATTAGGCGATAGTCTTAATGAAGAAATTGTTAACTATTGTTGCCATCATCCGTTTCCATCTAGATAGCTTTGAAGTTGGGATTGTAGGCGCAAGCGCGCTCTGGCAATTCTCGATTTTACCGTCCCTAACGAAACGCCGGTGATTTCAGCAATTTCTTCATATGCCATGCCTTGAATTTCGCGCAGCACGATCGTCGTGCGGAAAACGTCTGGCAAGTCCGCGATCGCTGACTGTAGCTGATCGTAAAACTCTCCCGTCGTCAGAGCCTCATCGGGTCCTGGCGTATTCGAAGCGATCTCCCAACCCATTTCACCATCCTCAACCGCCAAACGGGCATCAAGCGATAGCGGTTGGCGGTGACGCTTACGCTTACGCAACTCGTCATAAAAGAGATTGGTAGCAATACGGCTCAACCACCCCCGGAACTTCATTGGCTCTTGCAAACGCTTGATGTGCCGATAGACCCGAATCCATACTTCCTGCACCAGGTCTGACCGATCTTGCCAGTCAGGCGCTAAGTGGTAAAGCACTCGTTCAACGTGAGACTGATGACGACGGAGCAGTTCTGCGAAAGCCGCTTTGTCTGGGCTATGCCCAAGCTGACATTGCAAAACCAGGTCAACATTAGAAAGTTTTTCGGCTGGTAGTGATGGTTCGACAGCTCTGGGCAGTGACCAAGAGGTAAAAACGGACTGATTCATGGACTGCTTCGTTCTTAGACATTCCATACTCAGTGACGGTTCTGCTCTGGCTAAAGTTCCCACAAGAAGCGTTAAACCGGGTGCGATCAAACCACGCTTTGACTAGAACAAACTCCGTAGGAAAGGGCTATCGTGCAGCGCCCGAGCAACATTAACAGACTGTGGGGCTGCTTGAGCTACGACAGTAGGCTGACTTGGAGACTGAGCGCCCATCCCGATAAAGATATTGAGCGAGAACGTAATTGTGCCAGCTAGTAATAATTTCTCGAACATAGTTGCTCCTCTTGCATTCAAACCACACCACATAGCTCTTAGACAAAACTAAGGTTCAGTTACAGGAGACCCAACTGGAATTCCAGAAGGCTCTTACATCACTTCAACGAAATCCTGTCCATAATGTGCCCATTCTGATGAAAGGATTTGCCTGAAACAATCAAGAGATGATAAAGTTTGCTCGCGAAATTTTATAAACTAGCACGCTTGTAGCGTGCGTATTGCTCTACTGCTTCTGATCCCCTAAGTAGCTGGGCGTAATGATTGATAAGACGCATTGAGCGAAGTCGAAATGCTCTCAATCCCGTGTGTCGGCGGGTTGAGCGCAGTCGAAACCCGGTTTCTCAGTGGTGCTTAATTTAGCCCTCCTGCTTACCATTTCTGACGTTGCTTTTGTAACACGCTTCTTTTGTATAGCTATCGCCGCAGAGCTTAGGACATTGGGAACAAAGGGTGTGTGGGGGCGAAGCCCCCAGCCAGGGGTTCTACCCCTGCACCCCGTCCTAACCAGTATGGCTACGGCTATATAAGCTGAAGATCGATCAAGAGGGAAAGTTGCGCAAAACCGTTATGGTTAGTACCTGGTTCAAAGCGTCGCTCGACTGCCATTGCCGGAGTCGAGGAATCCGAGTAGATTGAACGTAAGGCTATCGAGCGCTAAACAATGACTGCAACTGTTCGAGACGATCGCCTTTCGCGGAGCATGATGTTTATCTGTGTCGGTGCTGCGTTAGTGCTGCTGGGTATTCAGTGGCGTGCCTGGGCAGCGGATGCTCAAAGCACATCAAGCCCCGACAGAAACGCCCCTACAAAGGTTAAACAAGCCTCCAGCAATGGCGCGAATGCCATGAAGGCAAAGGTATCCAGTACTGATGCCACTGCACTGGCAAAAAAAAGTGTGAAGCTGATCGTTGACCTGAGCGATCGCCAAGTGTCTGTGTATCGAGAGGAGCAATTAGTCGCAAGCTATCCGATCGCCATTGGGCAGGCGGGCTGGGAAACGCCAACTGGGTCTTTCCAGGTGTTGGAAATGCAGCGCGATCCCAAGTGGCAGCATCCAATTACAGGTGAAGTTGTCCCAGCAGGCGCAGATAACCCGCTCGGCAAGCGTTGGATTGGTTTTTTGTATGCAGGACGCACTCATATCGGCTTCCACGGTACCAACCAGGAAGAGCTGATTGGGCAGGCAGTGTCTCACGGCTGCATCCGTATGCGTAATCGAGATGTGCTGGCGCTCTATGAGCAGGTTGCACCCGGAACACCCGTGAATGTACGTCCATAAGGGCAGTGAAGGCAAAAGGCAAAAGTAAGCCCATTCTCACTTTTGCCTTTTGCCTTCTCACGTCTTACTTCTTAGTTCGGTGCTCCTGGCTGCGGCTCAAAGCTGGGCGCATACGCTTGCAGCAATGCACTGACTTGAGTCAGGATCTCATCACCAGAGTTTTTGCCAATTGCCTGCCGCTCGGGGAAGAACTCTGGACGATCGAGGCTACGGGCGATCGCTTCACCCACCTGCTGAGCAATTAAGCCCTGTAGTTCTTCCTTCGCTCGCTGCCGCTGATAGGTTGCCCCTTCTTCCGTTGTGGCATAGAGAGGCAGCAAACGGTTCAACGCATAGGCGGCAATGTCACCCAGATCCAGGGTGCGATCGCTCGTTGCCTCAATTTCAGCGACACGGGCGATCGCCTCTGTGAGTACTAGTTCTTCCATCACGTTGATAAACTGCTTGCGAGGAACTGCCACCACTTCCCCAGTTAAGAGTGCCCCCATGAGTCGATCGAGTGACATATACTCCTCGATCGACAGTTCTGACGCTGTATCACAAATCCTGCCAACCTCTGCTTCCATCGCTGGAGTTAGGTAGCCGTCTTGCAGCGCTTGCTCCACGATTTTTTCAATGCTCATAATGCCTCTAAACTCCGCAGCGCCGTTTTTCGACGATTAGCCTTGCATCATCTTGCCCCAGAATGCACATTCAGTATCAACTGAATCGAACTTTCAAACGGTAAAGTTATTCAAACCCCTTATTCCTCCAGGGCACTGGGTCAACCGCTTGACCGTTCACATATAAGCCCCAGTGGAGGTGTGGACCTGTGACAGCGCCAGTTCCGCCCAAGGCTCCAATGACTTGACCGGCTTTCACCATGTCGCCATTTTTCACCTTGATCTGGCTCAAGTGTAAGAAAATGCTTTGTACCCCCTGCCCATGGTCAATGCCAACACAGTTGCCATGGATCACAAACCCTTTCGCTTCTTGCCCCACTAACGCGACCCGTCCAGCAGCCGGTGCAATAATCGGTGATCCGTAGGCTCCTGCGTAGTCTACACCACGATGGTAGTAGTCATTAGCAAACTTGCCGTTGTAGTAGCGACGTACACCGTAGACTGTGGTGATGGGACCATTATTCGGTTTACGGAAGGGACCGCTCCACATTTTTTGAGGCGTGACGATTTTCTTGAAGGCATCGACGCGATCGAACTCAAAGTCTGCCAAATCTTGATCTTTACCAGGTGGCAACCAGATGGACTGGGTAGGGAATTTGCGCCCCCGGAGCTGTAATGCCAGTTCTTTCGTTTCGTTACTGTCGTTCACCCGTAGCTTCAGTACACCGGGTTTATCAAGTGGGGTTGTTGGCACTAGCGCCCGAAAGCGATCGTTGCTGACTGGAAAGGCAGGATAGGTACGGTTGCCCAGGCTCACTGTTGGCGCTGTGCTGGCAGCAGTAGAATGAATGGTGACAGTGAGCGTATCGCCGAGCTGGGGCTTGCTTGGCGACACCTGGGCTAGCAGCGCGGTCGCAGGGTTGATGAATGCCAGCACTACGGCACCGATCGCCACCGTTGCTATCACTGCTCGCCTTACGTTCCGCGACCTGTACTGTTGCCTCATACTGGACTGATGGGGGCGCACTGCTGTCGGGACAAGCCACCGAGTGAGCGTTTGCCACGCTTGACGTACATGATGAAGAATTGGCATACCGTCAGTTCCATTTCGTTTGCATGACTGGCAGCTAGAATAGCGCCCCTTTGCTCTCGTTTCTATAGCTGCGGTGCTTGGTCAGGATGAAAAGCAGAACAGTCATAACACGGCTAGTTTTTAACATCTCACGGTTGCGGTAGCAGAAACTGCCGATGATGCGGGGCGCAACGCTTAGAAATGGCTGGTTCGGTCGATCGCTCGTACCGCAAATTTCCTCTCCAGTCGTTCACCGCTCATCCCAAAAAGTTTGTATTCTGATGAGAGAGTCGATACGTTTTTTAATATTTAAGCTGCCGTGCAAGAAGACTTCAGACTGATTGTTGATTTGGTCACGGTGCTGGCGGCGGCGGCGGCAGGCGGCATCCTGGCGGCAATGTTGCGGCAGCCGATTCTGCTGGGGTATCTGCTGGCAGGCATGATTGTGGGTCCTGCCGGACTGGGGTTAATTAAAGAACTCATTCAGGTAGAAACGCTGGCTCAGTTTGGTGTGGCGTTCCTGCTGTTTGCCCTGGGTGTAGAGTTCTCATTTTCAGAACTAAGAAAGGTAAAGGGTATTAGCCTCGGTGGGGGCGGCTTGCAGATCGTCTTGACGATCGCCATTACAGCGCTGGTTTCGCTGGGTATGGGGTGGGTGACATCACCCGCTCAGGGCGTGTTTTTGGGTGCAACCCTGTCTCTCTCCTCAACGGCTGTAGTGCTCAAGTGCCTGATGGAGAGGAATGAAACCGCAACGCCCCATGGTCAGGTGATGTTGGGCATTTTGGTCGTGCAAGATCTGGCGTTAGGCGTGATGCTGGCGGTGCTGCCTGCCCTCGACAAACCTGTAGAAGAAATTGGCATCGCGATCGGTTGGGCACTGCTGCAAACGGGGCTTTTAGGCTTAGGCGCAGTGGTTGCTGGCATCTGGGTCATTCCGCCGCTGTTGCGGTTGCTGGCACGCACCGAAAGTAAGGAATTGTTTCTGCTGGGTGTAGTTGCCATCTGTCTGGGCATTGCGCTGCTGACGGAGCACCTGGGGCTATCGATCGAAATGGGTGCTTTCGTCGCGGGGCTGATGATTTCAGAGGTTGAGTACGCTGACCAGACGCTGAACTACGTCGAACCCCTGCGCGACATTTTTGCTTGCCTCTTTTTTGCCGCGATCGGGATGCTCATTGATCCCGTTTTTCTGTGGCAAAACCTGGAGCTGATTTTGGGTCTGGTGGCGCTGGTCTTTGTCGGCAAATTTCTCATCATCACGCCGTTGGTGCTTCTCTTCCGCTATCCGCTCAAAACAGCACTCATTACCGGGCTGGGGCTGGCTCAAATCGGGGAGTTCTCCTTTGTGCTGGCAAGTGAAGGGCTGTCGCTGGGGTTGGTCTCGCGCCGCGTCTACTTGCTGGTACTGGGTACAACTGCCGTCACACTGGTGTTGACTCCCTTCATTCTGCGGTTGATCCCACAGCTTTTTGCCTGGGCAGAATCGCTGCCGTGGCTCCAGAAGTATTTGGAACGCACGGACGTTGCCCTTGCAGTGGCGGACGATCTACCGACGCAAAACCATGTTGTTGTCTGTGGCTACGGTCAGGTCGGGCGAAACATTGTGCAGCTTTTGCGCGAACATAGCTACCCCGTGATTGTGATTGACCAGTCTGAGAGCCGTATTCAAGCGATGCGAGAGGTTGGCATTCCCTACGTTTACGGCAATGCTGCCAGCCTGCATGTGCTGGAGAAGGCGGGGGTGCAGACGGCTCAAGGCATGGCGATCGCCCTACCAGACCCCATGAGTACCCGGCTTTGCCTCAAACGCTCTCTAGAGCTGGCTCCAGACCTGGATGTCGTCGTGCGGGCAACCCAGGATAAAGATCTGGAACTGCTCTACCAACTGGGTGCCAAAGAAGTGGTGCAGCCAGATTTTGAGGCGAGTTTAGAGCTATCTTCCCATTTGTTGACGGGCATTGGCATACCGCTACCTGTCATTCAACGGGAGGTGCGGCAGATTCGCAGTTCTCACTACCTGGGGCTACGATCGGAAAAGCCCTCTTATCAGGTATCGCGGGAACTCAAAGACGCAACCCAGGACATGAACAATCGGTGGTATCCCCTCCCAACTAATTCGCCACTGATTGGTATGACGGTAGAAGAAACTGACTTGCGTCGCTTGACGGGGGTGAGCCTGATGGCAATTCAGCGAGTCGATGGCGAAGAGCTAGATTACCCCGATGCTAAAACGGCTCTTCAAGCAGGCGATCGGCTGCTGGTCGTCGGCGAAACGACTGAACTTGCTGCCTTTGACGAACTGGCAAAAGGAGAAGCCGCTGTTCCTGCTGAAAATGCGTCCTGTCAATGGCTACTGGTGCCCGAAACCAGCCGTGTGGTGGGTAAAACTCTTTCGGAGCTACATATTCGACGGCAGTTTGGTGTTTTGATCCAGGCAATCCGTCGAGAAGGAAAATTCATCCGCTTCCCCGATGGCAAAAGCGATTTACAGGCGGGCGATCGTCTCTTGCTCTGCGGTGCGTTCTACGCGCTTAGTCAAGCCAGCCAATGGATCTTGCCAGCAGTGGAGCTTGAGGCAGCGCTACCGTTGATTGCCACCGTTTCAGTAAGCGAACCGCTTCGAGACGCACCGTTACCAGAGAGTGAGAGTTAGCGTGTAGAGCAGCTAACGTTTTGGAAAGCGTTAACCACGTCTTTTGAACTACGTCTTTACTTTGAACTACGTTTTTCAGGTCGCGCTTGTTTAAATGGGTTGCCCGAGATTCGAACTCGGGACCAGTCGGTTAAAAGCCGAATGCTCTACCACTGAGCTAGCAACCCGCGAGTGTGTATGAATTGAACACCGCTGTCAAACATAACACAGATTCGTTTGCCTTTGCCATCAATTGTTTCTTTTTAGGCAAAAACGGTTGGGGAAACCCCACACTCTAGCGATTGCATGGGAATTTTAACCTGAAAGGTCGTCCCTTGCCCCACTGTGGATAGGCAATGTAGCTGTCCACCATGTTTTTCGACGATTATCTGATGGCTAATTGACAAGCCCAGACCAGTGCCCTTGCCTACGGCTTTCGTAGTGAAAAAAGATCAAAAATATGCTGTCTTACAGTCTCTGGTATGCCTGCTCCGTTATCAGTAATCTCGATCAGCAGCCAGTCAGTAGACCTCTTGCAGATTAGTTTCTGCCCTTTTTGCAACTGGGCGAGCAATGAGGAAACATCAGGACATAATACTAGAGTCCTTACAGAAAGCACATGGTTGACTTGTCGGCTTCGGTTTGAGCGCCTTGCTTCATCAATGGCACCGATAACTTCAGCGGTAGAATGCCCAAACGTGGTGCATTATTATCAGGTTGATTGAGATCAGGTTGATTGAGCAGTAGCCAGCATGAATGGGAAGGGCAAGTGATTCTGGAGAAATAATTCGGGCTGTAAGCAAAATGACTGCTAAGGTGAAAAATTGTATGAGCAGTACGCACCAACCCTCAAAGCAGTTGATACTTGATGCAATCATCCCCTTGACCGTTTTGGCGGTACGCCTGTCGTTGCCGAACTCGTTTTGTGCTGTCAGGTGATTGCCGCTAGTGTCTGCCGTTAGCAATGGATGTTTGCCACAAGCAATGATTGGATTGATTGGTAAGGTTTTGGTGCTTTCTACGGCGCTAGCGATCGCTATCAAATATGGTGCCCCAGCGCTGCCCCTTGCTCCGACAACAACGAATGCACTCCTTGCGGTCTGGCTACCCGCCACGATCGCCGCATTGATGCTCGGCTGGCGTTGGCAGCGAGAGCGAAAGGGGATGAAGGCTGCCGCCGTAAGCGAAAGCCAAACTTATAAAGGTTAAGGGATGAAGACTGAGCGGTTGAGCGGGCTTGTCTGCTCTAGCTCACTAATGGCGAACAACTTTCTGCCCCTTTCATGTGGAGTGCGTAGTGAACCTGGGTCAATGGATTGGTTTTTTAGCGCTGCTGGTCTGCCTCTATATCGTCTGGCAAATCCGTCAAGTGCTGCTGCTGGTGTTTGCTGCTGTTGTGCTGGCAAATAGCTTAAATCTGCTGTCACGACGCTTTCAGGAGGCTGGAATGAGGCGATCGGTAGCAGTCTTGCTCTCCGTTGGTTGCTTTGTCGCTGTCCTGGTTGGCTTCTTTCTGCTGATTGTGCCATCGTTCGCCAACCAGTTTCAGGAATTGATTGTGCTGGTGCCAGCAGGGGTCGATCGGCTGAATGGCTGGATGAACAATCTCATTCGCATGGTGCCAAGTACGTTCAGCCCCTTGCTGCCCACCCTCGACAGCCTAGGCGCACAGATTCAGCCTTATATCAATCGCCTACTGGGTAGTTCGTTTGCTTTCTTCTCTAGCTCACTGGGAGCAGTCGTCAACATCTTGCTGGTGTTGATTTTAGGACTGATGCTGTTAATTAATCCAATGGCGTATCGACGCGGCTTCATCCGTCTGTTCCCGGCGTTCTATCGTCAGCGAATCGATTACATTCTCGAAGAGTGCGAGTCTTCACTGGGTCGGTGGATTGTCGGTGCACTCATTAGTATGAGCGTTGTTGCCGTCCTCAGCAGTACTGGGCTGGCATTATTGGGTGTCAAAGCTGCGTTAGCACAAGGCATTTTAGCGGGTTTACTCAACTTCATTCCCAACATTGGTCCAACCTTAAGCGTCGTCTTGCCGATGGCAACCGCGTTGCTGGACTCGCCGCTCACATCGCTACTGGTTCTTGCCTTGTATATCGCCATTCAGCAGTTTGAAAGTAATTTGCTGACCCCGTTCGTTATGGCGCAGCAGGTTTCTTTACTGCCTGCCGCGAGCCTGCTAGCACAGGTCTTTTTTGCAACAGTTTTTGGTTTTTTGGGCTTGGCGTTAGCGCTACCGCTCACGGTCGTCAGCCAGATCTGGATTCGTCGGGTATTGATCGAAGACGTAATGGATCAATGGGGTGTAAAGCATCAAAAGCGTCTGATTCCTTCATTACAGGATCAGCAGTCAACCGATGATGATGCTCCACCTGTGATTACGGAAACCGTATTACATTCCCGCCCTTTACCGACTGACGAAGCGGGACTAAAACCAGCAGATAATACGCCGATCGACAAAGATTAGGCGGCATTGACAGCCCAGCAGCACACTCAAGCTATCCTGACTTTACTGAGATCTCATGTCTAAACTTCAAGCGCTCATTTTTGATGTTGATGGTACACTGGCAGACACCGAGCGGGACGGGCATCGCGTCGCGTTTAATCGGGCGTTTGCCGAGGCAGGTCTGGACTGGAATTGGTCGGTTGAGCGCTATGGCGAATTGCTAGCGGTGACGGGCGGCAAAGAGCGGATTCAGCAGTATTTGACAACTGACCATCCAGACTTTGAGGCACCCGGCGATCGCCGCGAATGGATCGCAGGCTTGCACAAAGCGAAAACAGCTCACTATACGCAGCTTATTGCGGAAAATGTCGTGCCGCTGCGCCCTGGTGTCAAACGGTTGCTTCAGGAAGCGCGAGACGCTGGACTAAGGCTGGCGATCGCCACTACCACTACACCCGCTAACGTGACGGCTCTTTTACAAACAGCGCTTGGTGCCGATAGCCTTGACTGGTTTGAGGTCATTGCAGCCGGTGACATTGTGCCTGCTAAAAAGCCCGCACCGGATATTTACGACTATACGCTCAAAGCAATGCAGCTTGAACCTCAAGCGTGTTTGGCGTTTGAAGACTCTCATGCAGGCTTGCAGTCAGCGCAACAGGCAGACCTGCTCACCGTGATTACGGTCAATGACTATACCCAGAAGCAAGACTTTACAGGCGCATCGCTAGTCGTTGATCATCTGGGAGAGCCAGATCTACCGTTTGAGGTATTAATGGGGGAGACGGGCAGCAGCACCTTCTTTGACATCAAACTCGCGCACTATCTCCACGATCTACGGCGCTCATCCGGGGCTTCTACCACCTGAATCCTTGTACAATGAGCGGTGTAGCGTGAGCAAACGTCGGCATTTATCTGTCATCGCTCAATGCTAATTGCTGCACACTACTGTTGGAACAGGAGGATCATTTTGAAGGAAATTTTAGTCAGCCTGGGCGTTATGGTTGCCTGTGTGGTCGTGCTGGTTGTGTCTCAAGTTGGTGGCAAGCAAGATGCCGCGCTAGCACAGCCTCTACAAGTACAGCAGACCAGCGAACGGGTTGCATCCCAGGTGCCAGCCACGACTGTTAACCCTCAGAACAGTGCTTTGACGGCACCCACGCTGGTAGCTGAGGCAACGGCTCCAGCAAAAAAGAAACTCGGAGAAAAATCTGTGATTACAACGCCTTCTGGTCTTAAGTATGTCGATTTAGTGGAAGGGACGGGCGACTCACCAACGTCTGGTCAAACCGTCACTGTGCATTACACTGGCACGCTGGAAGATGGCACGAAGTTTGATAGCTCGCGCGATCGCAATCAACCATTCAAATTCAAAATCGGTGTGGGACAAGTCATTAAAGGCTGGGACGAAGGCGTTGGCAGCATGAAGGTTGGCGGTCGTCGTCAGCTCACCATTCCCTCCGAGTTGGGCTATGGCGCACGGGGGGCAGGTGGTGTCATTCCTCCCAACGCAACCCTTTTGTTCGACGTTGAGCTGCTAGAGACCAAATAATAGTTTCAGTAGAACCTTAATAGTAAGTCTGAGGACTTTTGAAGCCGTTAGCGTTTAGTGCATCCCTTTTTGTACTGAGCGCTGACGGCTTTCCCATTACGGCTGATGGTGTTCATGCCAGTGTCGGGCGATATCCAGGCGGCGGCAGAGCCAAACGCGATCGTGCTTTTGTACGTAATCTAGAAATCTGGCTAACGATGCAGCGCGTCCTGGTCGCCCGACGAGACGGCAATGCAGCCCCACGCTCATCATTTTTGGTGCGGTGTCACCTTCGGCATAAAGGACATCAAACGCATCGCGCAGGTAGGCAAAAAATTGATCGCCTGAGTTGAAGCCCTGGACGCTGGCGAAGCGCATATCATTATTATCCAACGTGTAGGGAATGACCAGGTGAGGCTTGCCATAGTCATGCACCCAGTAGGGCAAATCATCACCGTAACTGTCGGCATCGTAGAGAAAATTGCCTTCTTCGACGACCAACCGGCGTGTATGGGGACTGGTTCTGCCTGTATACCAACCGAAGGGACGATCGCCCGTGACCTTTGTGTGAAGCGCGATCGCTTTCTGCAAATGCTCCCGTTCCGCTGCTTCCCCAAAGTATTTGTAATCAATCCAGCGGTAGCCGTGGCTGGCAATTTCCCAATCCGCTTCTAGCATGGCAGCCACCGCTTCGGGGTTTCGCTCCAGTGCCATTGCCACACCATAGACCGTGACCGGAATTTCGCGCTGCGTAAACATGCGATGCAGCCGCCAAAAGCCCGATCGGCTACCGTACTCATAACATGACTCCATATTCATGTGTCGGATGCCATGAAGCGGCACTGCGCCGACAATCTCAGACAAAAACGTTTCTGAGGCATCATCACCATGCAGAATGCAGGTTTCGCCCCCTTCTTCATAGTTAATGACAAACTGCACGGCAACCCGCGCCTGCTTTTGCCATCGGGGATCGGGTGTGTACCGTCCGTAGCCCACCATGTCGCGGGGATAATCTGGCATAGAGAAGGTTGAACGAGGAAGTACCTGAGTGTTCTAAAGCTGAAGGACCTTGGATGCGAGTGTACCGCGATCGATCGTGCCAAAATGCATCACAAGACGCACGTTTGCGAGATTGGTAGCTTGACAGAGATTTGCCTTTTGCCTTTTGCCTTTTGCCTTTTGCCTTTTGCCTTTTG